>NC_008789.1:382500-682500 GCF_000015585.1 Halorhodospira halophila SL1
GAGGTTGCGAGCGGAGAGGTTCATCGCCACCTGCCAGTCGCGGCTCCGGGCCTGGAGATCGGCCAGATCGCGGAGCGCGGCGCGGACCACCCACGGCGTGAGCTCGTGGATCAGGTGGCTGTTCTCCAGCTGCGGGATGAAGCGCACCGGCGTCAGCAGCCCGTGCTCCGGGTGCTGCCAGCGCAGCAGCGCCTCGGTGCCGGTCACCCGCTCGCGCCCCAAGTGCCACTTGGGCTGGTGGTGGAGGCAGAGCTCGCCGCCGGCCAGCGCCCGCCGGAAGCCGCTGAGCAGCACCAGGTTCTCGCGGCTGGACTGATCGCTGCTGGCGTCGTAGACCCGCTCCCGCTCCCCCTGGCGGGTGGCCAGATCCCCGGCGATGGTGGCGCACTGGATGAGCTGCTCGGCGTGCCGGCCGTGCTCCGGGTAATCGGCGCGGCCGAAGGTCAGATTGACGTAGAGCGGCACCCCGCCAGCCACCAGCGGCTCCGCCGCCTGCTCGCGGATGCAGGCGCGCACGGCCTCGAGCCGCTGCTGATCGACCACCACAGCGAAGCGCTCGCCGTGCAGGTGGTAGACCCGGGCCTCCGCCCCGCAGGCCGCCTGGAGCCGCCCCACCAGCCCGCGGATCAGGCGCACCCCGACCTCGGGCCCGAAGGTGTGCACCAGCTCGGTGTAGTTGTCGAAGATGACCACCAGCACCGAGAGACGGTTCGGGGTCCGCCCCGGCACCGGAGGATCCAGCGTCCGCCCCAGATCCTGGCGCAACGGCTGCTGGCTCGGCGCGCCGCTGACCGGATCCTCGCCGAGCAGGCGGGCAACCGCCTGGCCGAGCATCCCCACCACCCCACCGACGAACATGAAGAAGGCCGTCCGATAGATCCAGTTGAGCGGCTCCTGCATCTCGCCGGAGGCGGTGTCGATGGGCATCCACGGCCCCAGGGCTAGACCGCCGGCGAGACCGGCCAGCACTCCCCCGGGCGGACCGAACAGTGCCGCACCGAGCAAGACGGGGAGATACATGATGTGGGAAAAGGCGTACTGAATGCCGCCGGTCTGCCAGACCAGCAGCGCGGTGGCGGCGATCAGGGCAGCGACCCCGACCAGGGCCATCCAGCCCTGCAGGCCACCGGGGTACTGCCAACGCGTCAAGGAAAGCGCCAGACTGCGGTCGATCCGTACCATCCAGGGGCCTCTTCCTTAGCCCAACTTGCCATGCGGCAGCGCCGCGTCACGGTGCCGCACGGGGTCACCGTAACGCAAACGTTACAGTTGACACCAGTCAAAATGAGCATGCCGCTGCGCCCTGGCTATTACAGCCTGAAGGCGAGACGGGCGGCGACCCCTGCCAGGCTGACGAACCCGGCCAACCCGCCGATCACCGCGCCCACCGGCACCCCCCAATCGAGCAGCACGCCAGTGGCCGGCGGCGACAGGGCCGTGGCCACCGACATCGCCGCGTGGGCCAGGGCGCGGATGGCGCCCAGGTTGTGGATGCCGTAGAGCTCGGCCCACAGGGCGTTGATCGCCGGCGCCCCGACGCCGGCGGAGAGTCCGGCCAGGAGCATGTAGGCCGGCACCACCCAGGGGCCGGTGAACCCCGCCGCCAGCACCAGGCCGGTGAGCAACGGCAGCAGCGCCAGCGGGAGGGCGCGGCGGGCGGTGATCCGGTCCACCCACGGCCCGCCGAAGAGCAGCCCGACCACGTGGGCGGCGGCGAAGCCGAGGAACGAGGCGGCCATCAGCTCCAGGGGCCAGCCCCGGGCGTCGGCCAGATGGACCTGGTGGAAGAACAGGAAGGTGACCGAGGCCGGCGCGGCGATCACCCCGGGCAGATAGAGCCACAGGCGCCGGTCACGCAGCACGTCGCGCCGCCGCCAGCCCGTCCCGGCGGGCTGTTCGTCGGCCAGCCGTTCGATGCGCCGGCGGCGGGCGCTGTGTCCGCGCAGCAGGGCGAGCAGCGCCGGCAGCCCGACAAGCAGCAGCAGCGCGGCCACCAGCAGCCAGACCTGCTGCCAGTCCAGCAGCGCCAGCAGCACCACGGCGCTGCCCGGCAGGGCCGCCTCAGCCACCGGCAACCCCAGGGCGGCGAGCCCCAGGGCCCGCCCGCGCCGGGCGTCGAAGTAGCGGGCCATACTGCTGAAGGCCATATGGGTCATCAGCCCCTGGCCGCACAGGCGCAGCAGGAACAACCCGAGGAGCAGTACCGCCACGTGCCCGGCCAGCCCCACCACGGCGGCGCCGACGGCCAGACCGATCAGCGTGGCCGCCGCAAAGGCCCGCAGGTCGAAACGATCTAGGGCGCGGCCGAGCCAGACCACCGCCGCGGCACTGCCCAGCGTGGCGATGCCGTAGTAGAGGCCGAAGCCACCGTGTCCAAGATCAAAGGAGGTGCGGATCGGCTCGCTGAACAGCGAGACGAAGAAGGTCTGCCCGAAGCCGGAGAGCGCCGCGGCCAGCAGGCCGAATCCGAGGAACCGGCGGTTCTCGATGACAAACCGCAGGTATTCCGAATCCACCCGCACGGCCGCGACGCCTCCTTTCGTTCGGGACTGGGTATTGGGTCACCGGCCGAGGCCGGGCGCCGCTTAGCGCCCGGTCGGCTTCACCGACTGCCCCGTTTCACCGTCGATAGCCGGCTCCTCGCCGTCGGCCAGGTGCATGGCCATGCGCGGGGCGTACCACAGCGACGGCAGCAGGATCAGCGACACCGGCACCGCGGTGACCACGATAAACGACTGCAGGGCCGTGACACCGCCCTCGCCCATGAGCATGAGGATCATCGCCATCACGCCCAGGACCAGGCCCCAGAAGACCCGCAGCCAGGTGGCCGGCTCGTCGGTCTCGCTCATGGTCAGCGAGATGGTGTAGGTCATCGAGTCCGAGGTGGTGGCCACGAAGATGGTGGTCAGCACCAGGAAGAGCACGGCGATGATCGCACCGAAGGGCATCTGCTGGGCGATGGCCATCATCGCCGCCGGCAGCCCGGCCTCGTTGTAGGGCTCGGAGATGGCACCCGGCGTGGCCAGCTCGAAGGCGATGCCCGAACCGCCGACGATGGCGAACCAGAAGCAGGTGGCCACCGGGGCGAGCACCGACATGGCCAGCACGATCTGGCGGATGGTGCGCCCGCGGGAGATGCGCGCCACGAAGATCGCCATCAGCGGGCCGTAGCCCATGAACCAGCCCCAGAAGAAGACCGTCCACCAGTCCAGCCAGGCCGGATCCTCGCGGAACGTCGCCATCGGCAGCAGGTTATCCACGTAGGTGCCCATGCCCTGGACGAAGCCGTCGATGATGAACGCCGTCGGGCCAAAGAGCAGGATGAAGGCGGCCAGGAAGAGCGCCAGCATCACGTTGAAGCGGCTGAGGACGCGGATGCCGCGGTTCAGCCCGGTGATCGCCGAGAACAGATAGAGCGGGATCACCCCCAGCAGCACCGCCGCCGGCAGCCAGACGCTATCCGGCAGCCCGAAGAGATCGCTCAGGCCGTAGGCCACCTGCAGCCCGAGAAAGCCCAGCGGCCCCACGGTGCCGGCCACCACAGCGATCACACAGAAGGTGTCGACGATGGCCCCGGGGGTGCCGTGCATGATGCGCTCGCCGAACAGCGGATAGAGCAGCGTGCGCGGCTTCAGCGGCCAGCCCCGGTGGTAGTGCAGCTGCATGAGCATGCCGCCGGTCAGCGCCCCGAGGATCGACCAGGCGAGGAAGCCCCAGTGCATGAAGCTCTGCGCCAGCGCCGGCACCGCGGCGCCCTCCTCGCCGCCCTCGATGCCCAGCTCGGCGGCGAACAGCGGCGCCGGATCCATGAAGTGGGCAATGGGCTCGGCGGCCGCCCAGAAGACGCCGCCACCGGCGAGCAGCGTGGCCATGATCATGGACAGCCAGGAGAAGTTGCTGTAATCCGGCTTATCGTTGCCGACCCGCAGCCGGCCCAGCGGGCTGAAGGCCATGACCAGGGCGATCAGGAAAGTGGCGAGCATCAGTAGCTGCCAGTACGCGCCGAAGTACTGCGTGGCGTAGCCGAAGGTGGTATCCACCGCTGCGCTCAGCCAGTCCAGGTCCACCGCCGCGATGGCGATGAAGGCCAGGACAAAGCCACCCGAGAGCACCATCACTGTGCGTTCGTTGCCGCGAATCTCCCGTTCGGGCACAGCCTGGCGGTTACCCGCCGAATCGGGTTGAGACATGGGGAGTTGGGCTCCGTTTCGTCGTGCGAAAGGCCACGACCACCCCTTCTGTACGGGCTTGGACGCACAATCATGGGGCGGCCCCGGGGGAAAGGGCCTGCACCGTACCGGGTCTCTTGCACAATTTCAAGGCACGCCCCCGAGGGAAACCAGGGCGTTGGCGGCGGAGACCGCGACCAACGGCGATTTCTCGCGCCACCGCCCGACCAGGCGTCAGTGTCCGTCTACGGCGGGCTGCCGCACCCAGGCCAGCACACGGGACAGCTCATCGCGATCGATCGGCTTGGTCAGGATGTAGTCGCTGCCCTGCCGGGCGCAGTCCGCCCAGATCTGCTCGACGGCGTGGGCGGTGCACATCACCACCGGTGTGCGGGCCGCGCCGATCTGCGACTCGTGCTGGCGGATCCGGCCCAGCGCCTGACAGCCGTCCACGCTGGGCATCTGCACATCCAGCAGCACCAGATCGGGGCGCTCGGCTGCACAGTGATCGATCGCCGCCTGGCCGTCCTCGACCACCGTCACCTGGCAGCCCCGCTGTTCCAGGAGGGTGCGGATCAGCAGGGCGTTGGTCGGCTCGTCCTCGGCGACCAGCACGCGCAGCGGCCGGTCCGCCTGCGGGTGCGACCGGTCCACGGCGACCGTGGCTTCGGCGCCATCCGCCGCTGAAGGCTCCACCGCCGGCAACCGGGCGGTAAACTGGAAGGTGGAGCCGGCCCCGGGGGCGCTCTTCAGACCAAGATCACCGCCCATCAGCCGCACCAGCTCCTTGCAGATGGTCAAACCCAGCCCGCTGCCCTCCTGCCGGCGGAAGACATCACCGCCCTGGGTGAAGGCGCGGAAGATGCGCTTTTGATCCGCCTCGGAGATCCCCGGCCCGGTATCGCGGACCGCGACCCGCAACAGCCCGTCGCCGTCCGCCGGCTCCACGGTGATGACCACGCTGCCCTGTTCGGTGAACTTGATGGCGTTGTTCGCCAGGTTGTAGAGCACCTGCCCGAAGCGCACCGCATCCCCCTCCACCCACCCGGGAACCGCCGGGTCGATGTGCAGGCTCAGGCTCAGTCCCTTCTCGGCAGCCAGGGCCTCCAGCAGCCCGACCTCGTCTTCCAGGAAGGCCCGCAGGTCGAAGGGCGCACACTCCAGCTGCATCTCCCCGGCCTCCAGCCGGGAGAGGCTGAGCAGGGTATCGACGAGGCCGAGCAGGGTCTGACTGGCAGTCCGGCAAAGCTCCACGTAACGGCGCTGCTCGGCATCCAGCTCGGTGTCCTGCAACAACCCCGTGAAGCCGACCACGGCATTGAGCGGCGTGCGCAGGTCGTGACTGACCGCCGCCAGGAACGTGGTGCGATCCCGATCGGCCTGGGCGCGGGCCTGCTCGAGTTCCATGCGCTCGGTGATGTCGTAGAGCGCCCCCTGGAAGACCTGCCGGCCATTGGCTGGTAGCTCCACCATCTGCCAGATATCCCGCACCCAGCGGGTGGATCCGTCGCGGTGGCGGATGCGGTAGCGCAGATCGCCCACCCGCTCACCCCGGCGCCGGATCGCGGCGTCTTCGGCAGCGACCCGCTCCCAGTCATCGGCGTGGATCAGATCCCCCCAGCAGTACCCGTGATCGAGCAGGTAGGCGCGGTCGTAGCCAGTAATGGCTTCCACCGCCCCTCTCAGCAGGACGACCCGGTAATCGTCTGGATCGATCTGGTAGGCCACACCGAGAAAATCTTCGAGGAACCGGCGGTAGCGCTCCTCGCTCTTGCGCAGCGCGTGCTCGGTCGCCTTCTGCTCGGTGACGTCACGGATGATGGTTGAGCAGCGTTGTACCTCGCCGTGTTCATCGGCGTGGACGATGATCGTCTGCAACGCGGCAAACTCCGTCCCGTCGACAGCGCGCACCGTCGTCTCGCCCTGCCAGACCCCGTCGCGCCGCGCGGCCGGGATCGCCTCGTCGAGGATCCGCCGCACGGCCCACTCCGGGTGGGATTGCGCAATGCGCTGCTCCAGGGGGATATCCGGGCGCGGCTCGCCCATGACCCGGCGCATGGCCGGGTTGCGGTACAACTCATGGCCGCAGCACAGATCGGCGACGCCGATCAGCTCCGGCGCCCCCTCGAGCATCTCCAGCAATTCCTCGGGCGCGATCTCGTGCCCGCCCACTCCCTGCTTCGCACCCCGGACGTCGCGACTGGCCATCACCGACTCCGCATATTTAAAAGGATTTAAAGATAACACGCTGATTCGGGCAATCGTGCGCCCATGAACGGGGCCCCGGGTCAGTCGGCGGCGTCGACCAGGTGGACGTCCACCCGGCGGTTGCGGGCGCGCTGCTCCGGGGTCTCGTTGGGCGCCAACGGCCGGGTCTCGCCGTGGCCCTGGGCGATCAGTCGCTCCGGGGTGATGCCGGCGTCCTTGAGGATATGGACCACGGAGATGGCCCGGGCCGTGGAGAGCTCGAAGTTGGAGCGGAAGCGGTCGCTGCGGATAGGGATGTCGTCGGTGTGCCCGGAGACCCGGATCAACCCCGGGGTATCGGCGAGGACGCCGGCCACCCGATCGAGGACCGGAACGAAGGGCTCGCTGATCTCCTTGCTGCCCAGGGCGAAGGCGGCCTGCTCAGGAAAGCGCAGCAGCACGCCGTCCTCGCCCTCGCCCAGCTCCACGTCGCCGGCGGCCAGCTCCTCGGCCAGCGCCTCCTGCAGCGCCTCGAGGATCTCCGCGGTGTCGGTATGCTCCGGATCCGCGGGCGGCAGATCGTCGTGGACCTCCTGCTCCGGCGTCGGCGCCGGCCCTTCCAGGTCGACCACCGTGGGGGCGGCCTGCGGGGTGTCCTCCTGCACCACCGAGGGGCCCAGGACCTGGCGCAGGGACTCGGCCAGCTTCTGATAGCGCTCATTGTCGATGGTGGACATGGTGTAGAGCATGACGAAGAAGACCACCAGCACTGCCATCAGGTCGGCAAAGGTGGTCATCCAGGCTGGCGACCCGCGGGCGGCTGCCTTGCTGCGGTACCTCATCCCTGGGACCCGGGGCTGTCCGTGGCCGTCTGCGCCCCCGGGGCCGCCGGGGCGGCACCGCGCTGGCTCGGCGGCAGGTAGTTGGAGAGCACCTCGTCGATCAGCCGCGAGTTGTACCGCTTGTGGATGCAGGTCACGGCGTCGATGATCAGCAGGTTGTTGGTGTGCTCCTGCTGCGCCCGAACCTCGAGGTTATCGGCGATGGGCAGGGCGACGAGCTGCGCGAACAGCGCACCGTAGAGGGTGGTCAGCAGGGCCACCGCCATGCCCGGGCCGATGGCCTCCGGATCTTCCAGGTTGCCGAGCATCTGCACCAGACCGACCAGCGTACCGATCATGCCAAAGGCCGGGGCCTGTTCGCCCATGCTGCGGAAGATGCGCTGGCCCACCTCGTGGCGCTGCATGGACAGCTCCAGCTCCTCACGCAGGATGCGCTGCACCAGCTCCGGCTCCACGCCGTCCACCGTCAGATCCAGCGCCTTGCGGAAGAAGGGGTTGTGGACCTCGGCGTCCTCCAGGGCGAGGAACCCGTGCTTGCGGACCAGGGTAGCCAGCTCCTTGGTCTGGGTGATCAGGGCCGCCGGGTCATCCTGGCGCCGCTTGAAGGCCTGGCTGGCCACCCGCACCGAGTTGATCACCTGGTGGAGCGAGAACTTGATCAGCGTCGCCGAGAAGGTCCCGCCGAATACGATGAGCACCGCGGGTAGGTAGAAGAACTGCGCGGCGTCACCGCTGGCCGCGATGGCGATGAGGATGATGGTGATCCCGACCAGCAATCCCCCGAGGGTCGCCTTGTCCAATGTTCGCCTCCAGAATGTGCGCGCTCCTTCGCCACGACGGGGAACGGGCGAGCGGGCCCCCATTTTGCCGGACTGCTCCTCAAGGTCCAGCCCCACCCGCACAGCGACCCGGGGGATCCGTGCACCCTGCCCCCCCGGTGCGCGGCGCTGGACCAGCGCCCCGGGACCGGCCGAGGCCTTGTCACACGCGGCGCTCTCGCCAACACTACGCCGCCCGACCTGACCATTCCGTTCCCACGATCCATGCCGTACCTGCTCCTGGTCACCCTGCTCTGGGCCTTCTCCTTCAGCCTGATCGGCGAGTACCTCTCCGGTCAGGTGGATGACGATTTCGCTGTCCTCAGCCGGGTGGCGCTGGCCGCCCTGGTCTTTTTGCCCCTGGCGCGGTTTCGCGGCCTGTCGCTGCCGCTGACCGGCGGACTGATGCTGCTCGGGGCGCTGCAGTTCGGGGTGACGTACCTCTGCCTCTACCGCTCCTTCGCCTACCTGACGGTGCCGGAGGTGCTGCTGTTCACCATCACCACGCCCCTGTACGTCGCCCTGCTCGACGACGCCCTGCACCGGCGCTTTGCACCGGTGGCGCTGCTCGCCGCGGCGCTGGCGGTCCTGGGGGCCGGGGTGATCCGCTACGACGGCATCACCGGCGACTTCCTGCTCGGCTTCCTGCTGCTGCAGGTAGCCAACGCCGCCTTCGCCGCCGGACAGGTGGGGTACAAGCACCTGCTGCTGCGCCACCCCATCGAGGTGCCGGCCTACCGCATCTTCTTCTACTTTTTCCTCGGCGCGCTGCTGGTGGCCGCCCCGAGCTTCGCCGTCTTCGGCGACCCGAGCCTGATGCCGAGCAGTGGGCTGCAGTGGGGTGTGCTGGTCTGGCTGGGCCTGGCAGCGTCCGGGCTGGGGCTCTATCTGTGGAACCAGGGCGCCCGGGTGGTGGACGGTGGCACGCTGGCGGTGATGAACAACCTGCTCGTCCCCGCCGGGCTGCTCGTCAATCTGCTGCTCTGGGAGCGGGACGCCGACCTGCTGCGTCTGGCTGTCGGCGGCGGCGTCATCGTCGCCGCGCTGTGGATCAATGCCCGCTTCTCGCGCTATGCGGTCCTCGGCACCGGGAGACCGGCGTGAGCCGCCCCGGGGCGTTGATCCGGCGTTGCGGCGCCGCGCTGGTCCTGCTCGGCGCCCTGATCGGCTGCGCGCCGGTCCACCAGGCGCCGGAGACGCCCCAGCAGCCCGCCCGGCTGCCGGCCACCGAAGGCCCCCTGGCCGAGTGGCTCCGGGCGGTTCCCGCGGCGCGGCAGGGGGCCACCGGCTTCCAGCTCATCACCGGCGGCCTCGAGGCCTACCAGTGGCGGGCGCACAGCGCTCGCATGGCCGAGCAGCGGCTTCACCTCCAGTACTACATCTGGCGCGACGACGAGGCCGGGCGCCTGCTCCTCGCCGAACTGCTCGACGCCGCCGAACGCGGTGTGGACGTGGCGCTGTTGCTCGATGACATGGACGTGCGCGGCAATGACCGCCCCCTGGCGGCGCTGGACGCCCACCCCAACGCCGAGGTGCGGCTGTTCAACCCCTACCGCGCCCGCTCCGGCGCGCTGCGGGCCGGGGTAGAGCTGCTGCTGCGCGCCAGCGATCTCAATCACCGCATGCACAACAAGGCGTGGATCGCCGACGGGCGCCTGGCCATCGTCGGTGGGCGCAACATCTCCAACGCCTACTTCTACGCCGGCGATCCGTTCAACTTCATGGACATCGACCTGGCCATGGCCGGCCCGCTGGCCCACCAGGCCGACCGCGCCTTCACCGACTACTGGAACAGCCCGGCCGCCATCCCCATCGATCAGCTCCAGCGCGCGCGGGCCAATGCCAAGACCCTGGAGCGGTTCCAGGAACGCCTGCGCGCCTGGCGCGACGAGCAGGCCGACCACCCCTTGCGCCACCACGCAGCCGATCCGCCGGCGCAGCTGCGCGAGACCGACGCCTACACCTGGACCCGGGACGCCGAACTGGCCGTGGACAACCCGAGCAAGGCCCTGGGCCACACCGGGCAGCCGACCACCCGCGCGGTGCTCAACGCCCTCACCGAGCGCTTTGCCGGCGTCGAGGAGCGCCTGACCCTGGCCTCGCCCTACTTCATCCCCGGTGCCGAGGGCACCGCCGGGCTGACCGGCCTGGCGCAGCGCGGGGTCGAGGTCGCGATCCTCACCAACTCGCTGGCCGCCACCGACGTGGCCCTGGCCCACAGCGGCTACGCCCGGCGCCGGCAGACCCTGCTTGAAGCGGGGGTCGATCTCTACGAACTGCGTCCCAGCGCCTGGCAGCACTACCGCGCCGACGCCGCCTTTGGCCTGGGTGCCTCGCGGGCGAGCCTGCACACCAAGGGGGCGGTCTTCGACGGCCGCGCGTTCTTCCTCGGCTCCTTCAACCTCGACCCGCGCTCGGCCCACATCAATACGGAGCTGGGGGTCTTCGTCCGCGATGCTGGGATGGCCGAGACGCTGGAGGCGATCTTCCAGCAGGCCGCCGAGCCCCGCTTCGCCTACCAGCTGCACCTCTCGGACCGGGGCGCCGTGCGCTGGCAGGACGAC
Organism: Halorhodospira halophila SL1; assembly: GCF_000015585.1. Classification (NCBI taxonomy): domain Bacteria; kingdom Pseudomonadati; phylum Pseudomonadota; class Gammaproteobacteria; order Chromatiales; family Ectothiorhodospiraceae; genus Halorhodospira; species Halorhodospira halophila. Next base: position 393,081 of record NC_008789.1, read on the forward strand.
ACCGGCGCCACCTACCGCCGCGACCCCAAGGCCGGCTGGTGGCGGCGCTTCGTGGCGGGTTTCGCGCGCCTGCTGCCCATCGAGTCGCAGCTCTAGGCCAGCTGCTGCGGGCTCGCCATGCCGTCGAGCGCCGGCTCGAGGGCCTCGAGCAGTGCCCGACGCGCCTCCGGCGTGCGCGCCCGGGTGGCCTGCTCGACCACCGCCTCGGTCAGGTGCGGCGCAAAGAGGTGGATGAAGGCGTACATGAACCCGCGCAGGTGGCTGCCCCGCCGGAAGCCGATGCTGGTGGTGCTCGGCGCAAAGAGGTGGCTGGCGTCGCGGGCCACCAGCCCCTCGTCGGTGTCCGGGTCGAAGGCCATGCTGGCGATGATCCCCACCCCCACCCCGAGCTGCACGTAGGTCTTGATCACCTCGGCGTCGGTGGCGGTGAAGACCACCTCCGGGTCGAGCCCGGCGCCCTGGAAGGCCGCATCGAGCTGGGAGCGGCCGGTGAAGCCGAAGACGTAGGTGACCAGCGGATGGGCGGCCAGGGCCTCCAGGGTCAACGGCTCGGTCTCGGCCAGGGGGTGATCGGCGGGCACCACCACGCTGCGGTTCCAGCGGTAGCACGGCATCATCACCAGGTCCTCGAAGTGCTCCATGGCCTCGGTGGCGATGGCAAAGTCCACCTCGCCCCGGGCGGCGAGCTCGGCGATCTGCATCGGCGTGCCCTGGTGCATGTGCAGGCTGACGTTGGGGTAGCGGGCGCGGAAGCGCTGGATGACCCGCGGCAGGGCGTACTTGGCCTGGGTCTGGGTGGTGGCGATGGTCAGCTGACCGCGCTCCTGGCCGGCGTAGTCGGCGGCGATGGCGCGGATGTTGCGCGCCTCCTCGAGCAGTCGGGCGGTGGCCTCGATGATGCGCTCGCCGGCCGGGGTCAGATGGGAGAGGCTCTTGCCGCTGCGCACAAAGATCTGCACCCCGAGTTCGTCCTCGAGGGCCTGGATCTGCTTGCTCACCCCGGACTGCGACGTGTATAGGGCGTCCGCCGCCGCCGAGATATTCAGGTTGCGGTGGACCACCTCGTGGATGAACTGCAGCTGCCTGAGCTTCATGGCCGTCCCTCGTGGCGCCGGATGGTCGCGGGCCGGCCCCGCCTCCTCGCCGGGCCGGCCCCTTTCCAGCGTACACCTGCGGATCCGGCTCAGCAGGAGGCGGGCTGGCGCGACTGCCGCGACTCGTCGCCGAAGAACCAGGGCCGCAGGCGCACCCCGACCACATTGCCGAGGAAGGCGAAGACCAGCCACACCCAGCCGTGGAGGCTGCCCGAGGCGATGCCGCCGAAGTAGGCGCCGATGTTGCAGCCGAAGGCCAGCCGCGCGCCGTAGCCGAGCAACAGGCCACCGATGATCGACGCCGCCAGTGCCCGGGGCGGGATGCGCAGGCTCGGCGCCAGGCGCCCGGCGAGCACCGCCGCCAGCAGCGCGCCGAGGATGATGCCGAAGTTGACCACCGAGGTGGCGTCGGCCAGCACACTGGCCTCCAGCGCCCGGGCGTTACCCGGCAGCTGCCAATAGCCCCACTGGGCCACCTCGATGCCCACCGCCTCGAAGCCCTTGGCGCCCCACAGGGCGAAGGCGGCGGTGATCCCCCAAGGCCGTCCGGAGAGGATCAGGGTCAGGGCGTTGAGCAGGGCCAGGGCCACCGCCCCCCAGATCAGCGGCCACGGGCCGCGCAGGAACCGCTGCCAACCGGCGCGCTCGGCCGCCGCCGGCTGCTCCAACGCGCCGTGGCGGCGGCGTTCGAAGTACACGGTGCCTGCATAGATGGTGGCGAACAACGCCAGGCTCAGGGCCAGACCGCCGGTCACCCCCAGCCCCTCGACCACCGACACCGCCTCGAAGGCCGGCCGATCCCACCACCAGTCGACGTGGTGGGTGGCGATCACCGAGCCGAGGATGAAGCCGAGCAGCGTGATCACCATCCGTGCGTTGCCGCCGCCGACGGTGAACAGCGTCCCCGAGGCGCAGCCGCCCCCGATCTGCATGCCGACCCCGAACAGGAAAGAGCCCACCACGACGGCCACCCCCACCGGGAAGACGTAGCCACTGAGCTCGTTGCCGAAGGCCGAGCCGGCATCCAGGAGCGGGAAGAAGAGCACCACCGCCACCGCCAGCATGACCATCTGCGCCCGCAGCCCGCGCCCGCGGCGCTCGTTGATGAACACCCGCCACGCCGCGGTAAAGCCGAAGGCGGCGTGGTAGAGCACCACGCCAAATGCCCCGCCGACGATCAGCAGAGCGGCCTGGGTGGGGCTGATGAACTGCCAGAGGTAGAGCGCCCCGATGGCCAGCAGGCCAAGGCTGGCCCAACCGGCCACCGGGGCGACACGGCCCCGCGCGGTCAGGGTGATGGATGACGACATGCTAGAGCCTCCCGTATCGATGGGCACCGGCCCCGTCGGATCGCGGGACCGCCTGGATCGAGAGGCTACGCCGGGCGACCCGGCGCCGTGAAAGAACGCTTTGGCCTATGCATATTCCGGCGCGGGGCCTCCGGAAGGGGGTCTCATCGGCCCACCCGGGACACGAATGCGGCGCCGGGGATCAATTGCCACACGCCCGCCCCGCTGATTGTTGACTTCGTGGTAGGGTTGAAACATTGGGGTCGTCCAGACCCTGTTCCGGACCACCAGCGAGGAACGGCTTTGTCGGGCAACAGCAACCCCACTCGACACCCGCCAGGTACCACCGCCACGCCGGCGACGATCGCCGCATGGGGATCAGCGGAGTGCGACTGGCTGCGTGCCCTGGACGCCATCTCCGAACCGGTCTTCATCCACGACGAGCACTACCGCATCCTGGCGGCCAACCGGGCCTACGCCGAGCGCGCCGGGCTAACCCCCGAAGAGTTCCGCCAACGCCCTTACTGGGAAGTCTTCCCGCATGGGGACGGACCACTGCCCAGCTGCCGGGCTGCCATGGATCAGGGCGGGTGCGGCCAGCACCGCAACCACCGCGGGGAGATCACCGAGGAGCTGGCCCTACCCAGCGGCGAGGTCTTCATCTCTCGCTCCTTCGCCGTCACCGACGCCACCGGCCACTATAAGCAGTCGGTGCACATCCTCGAGGACGTCACCGAGCAGCGCCGGCGCGAGCACCGACTCAGCGTAGCCGAGTCCCGGGCCCGGGAGCGCGAGCACCAGCTCGACCGCGTGCTGAGCAACACCGCCGAGGGCATCCTGGTTGTGGACGAGCACGGCCGGATCGTCTACGCCAACGCCACTGCCGGCACCCTGACTGGCCATTCGCCCGCGGAGCTGATCGGCCAGGATTTCGGCTTCCCGGTGGCCACCGGGAGCCCTGCAGAGATCGAGCTGCACACCAGCGGCAACGGCAACCGCATTGTCGAGATGCGCGCCCGGACCATGCGCTGGGAGGGCAAGCCGGCCTTCGTCCTCAACCTCCACGACGTCACTGAACGCAAGCGCGTCGAGCGGGAGCTGCGCCAGGCGGCCATCGTCTTCGAGGAGGCCCGGGAGGGGGTGATCATCACCGACGCCGAGGCCAACATCGTCGCCGTCAACCACGCCTTCACCCAGATCACCGGTTACGATGAGGATCAGGCCCTGGGGTGCAACCCCCGCTTCCTCGCCTCCGGCTTCCACACCCCAGCCTTCTACCAGGCCATGTGGGAGGCGATCCGCAGCCACGGCTACTGGACCGGCGAGATCTGGAACCGCCGCAACGACGGCACCACTTTCGCCGAGCTGGCCACCATCCGCGAACTGCGCGATGAATCCGGACGCCCGACCCACTACATCGGGGTCTTCTCGGACATCTCGCGGATCAAGGAGTACCAGACCCAGCTCGAACGGGTCCTTCACCTGGATCCGCTCACCGAGCTACCCAACCGGCTGCTCTTCCACGACCGCCTGGAACAGGCCCTACGCCAACACCAGCGCCAGCGGACCAATGAGAACGCCGTGGCGGTGCTGGTCGTCGATCTGAGCGACTTCCGCGCCGTCAATGACAGCCTCGGCCACGCCATCGGCGATCGCACCCTGCGCATCGTCGGCGAGCGCCTGGACTCCGCCATGGGCGATTCGGCCACCGTGGCCCGGCTCAGCGGTGACGAGTTCGGCGTGCTGCTGCCGCAGCTGGCCACCGCCGACGATGCCGCCAGCGCCGCCGAGCGGCTGATTGAGGCCGCCGAGGCGCCGCTGGAGATCGACGGCCACCAGATCCCGATCACCCTGCGCGTCGGGCTGAGCACCTTCCCGGACCAGGCCCAGGGGGCCAATGTACTGCTCGAGCAGGCCGACGCGGCCATGTACGAGGCCAAGAGCGAGGGCGTGAGCTACCGCTTCTTCAGCGAGGAGCTGACCGAGCGCGCCCGCGAGCGCATCGAACTCGGTGCCGAGCTGCGTCAAGCGCTGGCCGGCGAGGAGCTCGCCCTGCACTTCCAGCCCCAAGTAGACCTGGACAGCGGACGCTGGATCGGCCTCGAAGCGCTACTGCGCTGGCCCCATCCGCGGCGTGGCCCGATCTCGCCGGGGCGCTTCATCCCGGTGGCCGAGCGCACCGGGCTGATGTGCCAGCTCGGCGCCTGGGTGCTGCAGCGCGCCTGCCGGCAGTACCAGACCCTGCTCGACGCCGGTCAGGACTGGGGCCGCCTGGCGATCAACATCACCGCCCCCGAGCTGGCCGACCCCACCTTCGTCGAGCGGGTGATGCGCACCCTGGAGGAGACCGGGCTGGCGGCGGAGCGCCTGGAGCTGGAGATCACCGAGAGCCTGCTGGTCAACACCGACGAGCGCATCATCGAGCGGCTCGACGCGCTGCGCCGGCACGGTGTACGGGTGGCGGTGGACGACTTCGGCACGGGTTACTCGGCGCTGAGCTACCTCAAGGACCTACCGGTGGACCGGCTGAAGATCGACCGCTCCTTCATCGACAACGTCGATCAACCCTCCCGGGGGGCGACCATCACCCGCGCCATCCTCGCCCTCGGCCAGAGCCTGGAGCTGGAGGTGATCGCCGAGGGCATCGAGACCGAGGCCCAGCGTCGCACCCTGCAGGAGGCCGGCTGCCTGCAGGGCCAGGGCTTCTTCCTCGCGCGGCCCGCCCCACTGGAGCAGCTCCGCCCACCGGACCCGGCGCCGTAGGCCGGCGGCGCGCTGCGCGCCGCCGGGGGGCAGTGCGGAATACTGCATAAGCCCTTGCACAACCAGGGAGAGGTGCGCCAAATTGAAACTGATGGATCCTTCAGCCGTCCAGGTCGCTGATTACCGGGCCGCCATCTTCGACATGGACGGTGTGGTGACCCGTACCGCCACGGTACACGCGCGGGCCTGGAAAGAGATGTTCGACACCTTCCTGCAGGAACACGCCGCGCGGACCGGCACGCCCTACCGGCCTTTCGACGCCGAGACCGAATACTGGGAACACGTCGACGGCCTGCCCCGGCAGGAGGGGGTGCGCCGCTTCCTCGCCGCCCGCGGCATCGAACTCCCCGAGGGCGAGGACGGCGACCCGCCGGAGCGCGACACCATCCACGGCCTGGGCCAGCGCAAGGACCAGCTGATCCAGACGGTCATCGAACGCGACGGCGTGGAGGTCTTCCCGGACTGGCTGGAGCGGGTGCAGCAGTGGCGCGCGGCCGGGGTGAAGACGGCCATCGTCTCCTCGAGTCGCAACTGCCGGACGATGATCCGCGCCGCCGGGATCGAGGCGCTCTTCGATGCCCGGGTGGACGGCGAGACCGCCCGCGAGCTGGGCCTGCGCGGCAAGCCGGACGCCGACATCTTCCTGGTGGCCGCCGAACGGCTGGGTGTAGCGCCGGAGCAGAGCGTCATCTTTGAGGACGCCATCTCCGGCGTGCAGGCCGGGGCCGCCGGCCCCTTCGCCCTAGTGGTAGGGGTGGCCCGCCACGACAACCACGACGTCCTGCGTGAGCACGGCGCCGATATCGCCGTGACCGCGCTGACCGAACTGAGCTGAGGCACAGGAGGCGCGAGCGATGCACTCCCCCCGGGACCTGTTCGAGCCGGCGGTACGCGATGAACTCTACACTCGCATGGAGGGGCGGACCACGCCGCTGTTTCTTGACTACGACGGCACCCTGACACCGATCGTCGACAACCCGGCCGATGCGCAGCTCGATCCGGCCATGCGCCAGGCCCTGGAGGCGCTGGCGGCCCGCCAGACGGTCGCCCTGGTCAGCGGCCGCGACCTGCAGGCGCTGCAGCGCTTCGTCGGCCTGGATTCGGTCTACTACGCCGGCAGCCACGGCTTCGAGATCGTCGGCCCCGGCGGCGTCCACCGCTGCAACGAGGAGGCGGAGGCCGGCCTTGAGGCCCTGGCCGCGGCGGCCGAGGCGCTGGACACGGCCCTGGCGGAGGTCGAGGGCACCCTGCTCGAGCGCAAGCGCTTCGCCCTGGCCGTACACTACCGCAACACCCCGGAGGATCAGGTCGCGGCGGTGCGCGCGGCCGTCGACGAGGTCCTCGAGCGCCACCCGGGGCTGCGCTGCGGGCCGGGCAAGTGCGTCTTCGAGCTGCAGCCGGATGTCGCCTGGGACAAGGGCCGCGCCGTGCTCTGGCTGCTCGAGGCCCTGTCCCTGAACAACGGCGACACCCTGCCCATCTACATCGGCGACGACTGGACCGACGAGCACGCCTTCCGCGCCCTGGAGGGCCGGGGCGTCGGCATCTTCGTCGGCGACCTCGACCGGGCCACCGCCGCCGACTACCGGGTGGCCGACGTGGACGCCGTCCGCCAATTCTTCGAGCAGATGCTGAAGGGGCTGGAGCGATGACGCTACCCGAGACCGAAGGCTGGCAACTGACCTACCAGGGCTGGCTGCCCGAACAGCAGCAACACCGCGAGGCCATCTGCGTGCTGGGCAACGGTCGCTTCGCGACCCGCGGCGCCTTCGAGGGGGCCGCCCCCGGCGACACCCACTACCCCGGCACCTACATGGCCGGCGGCTACAACCGGCGCACCAGTACTGTCTCCGGCCGCGGGGTCGAGAACGAAGACCTGGTCAACCTGCCCAACTGGCTCTGCCTGAACTTCCGCCCCGCCGAAGGCGACTGGCTCGACTTCGATACCGTGGAGTGGCTGGACTACCGCCAGACCCTGGACCTGCGCCACGGCGTGCTCACGTGGCACCTGCACTTCCGCGACCCGGCCGGGCGCGAGACCCGACTGACCAGCCGGCGCCTGATGCACATGGGCGACAGCCACCTGGCGGCCATCCACTGGGAGCTGGAGCCGGTGAACTGGACCGGGGCGCTGCACATCCGCTCGGGGATCGACGGCGGCGTCGAGAACCTGGGCGTGGCCCGCTACCGGGCCCTGGAGACCCGCCACCTGGATGTGCTCGCCACCGAATTCTTCAGCGACGAGGCGGTCCTGCTGCGCAGCATGACCAACCAGTCCCGGATCGACCTGGCCAACGCCGCACGCACCCGGGCCTGGCAGGCCGACGGCCGGGGGCCCGAGGCCCGCGAGCGCGTCGAGACCGATGCCTACCTCGGCCACGACCTGACCCTGCAGGCGGAACCGGGGCAGCCGATCCGGGTGGAGAAGGTCGCCGCCCTGTACAGCGGCCGCGACCGGGCGATCTGCGAGCCGGGCATCGACGCCACGGCGGCGGTGGAACGGGCGCCGGGCTTCGATGAGCTGCTGCGCTCCCACGCCAAGGCGTGGGAGCGCTACTGGCGCGGCTGGGATGTAACACTGCACACCGACAACAACGGCGATGCCGAAGAGCAGACGGTGCTGCGCCTGCACATCTTCCACCTGCTGCAGACCACCTCGCTGCACACCACCGACCTGGACGTGGGGGTGCCGGCGCGCGGCCTGCACGGCGAGGCCTACCGCGGCCACATCTTCTGGGACGAACTCTTCATCCTGCCACTGCTCAACCTGCACAGCCCGGAGATCAGCCGGGCCCTGTTGATGTACCGCTACCGCCGCCTGCCCGAGGCCCGCCGGGCGGCGAGCGCCGAGGGTCTGCGCGGGGCCATGTACCCGTGGCAGAGCGGCAGCAGCGGTCGGGAGGAGACCCAGACCCTGCACCTCAACCCGGCGTCGGGCCGCTGGCTGCCGGACGACACCCACCGCCAGCGCCACGTCAACGCCGCCATCGCCCACAACATCTGGCGCTACTACGAGGTCTCCGGCGACACCGACTTCATGGCCTTCGCCGGCGCCGAGATGATCCTGAGCATCGCCCAGTTCTGGGCCAGCCTGGCCACCTACAACCCCGAGCGCCAGCGCTACGAGATCCACGGCGTCGTCGGCCCCGACGAGTTCCACACCCGCTACCCGGACAGCGACACCATCGGCCTGTCCAACAACGCCTACACCAACGTCATGGCCGCCTGGTGCCTGCACATCGCCGAGCAGGCCCTGGAGGTGATCGGCCCGACGCCGCGCAACGAGCTCCTCGACCGCCTGGAGATCGACCAGGCGGAACTGGCCCGCTGGCAGGAGATCGGCCAGCGGATGTTCATCCCCTTCCACGGCGACGGCATCATCAGCCAGTTCGAGGGCTACGAGCAGCTCGAGGAGCTGGACTGGGCCGGCTACCGGGAGCGTTACGGCAACATCCAGCGGCTCGACCGCATCCTCGAGGCCGAGGGCGAGGACATCAACCGCTACCAGGCGAGCAAGCAGGCCGACCTGCTGATGCTCTTCTACCTCTTCCCCCGACAGCAGATTGAGAGCCTGTTGGCCGAGATGGGCTACGAGCTGGACGCCGAGGCCATCCCGCGCAACATCGCCTACTACGAGGCCCGCACCTCCCACGGCTCGACGCTGAGCAACATCGTCCACTCCTGGGTGCTGGCGCGCTCGGACCGGCAGCGCTCCTGGGATCTGTTCGGCAACGCCCTGATCAGCGACCTGGGCGATAGCCAGGGGGGCACCACCAAGGAGGGGATCCACCTCGGGGCGATGGCCGGCACCGTGGACCTGGCCCTGCGCGGCTACACCGGCATGGAGCCCCAGGACGGCGTCCTGTGGCTCGACCCGATGCTGCCCGACGGCCTCCACGAGGTGGAGCACAAGATCCACTACCGCGGCCACTGGATCCACCTGGTGATCAACCACACCCGGCTGACCCTGCGGCTGGAGGAAGGGCCCTGGCCACCGGTGCGCATTGGCTACCGCGACCGGATCCACGACCTGCACCAGGGCGAGACCCTGGAACTGGCCTACGAGCGCTAGCGGCGGGACTGGCCTCCCGCCGCCGCGGCCGCTAACGTGGGATCCGGACCCGGTGTGGAGGCCCCATGGACCCGATGAATGACCCGCAATCGCTGTGGACCGTCTGGCTCACCCTGGCGGTGGTGCTGCTCGGCATCGAGATTCTCCTCGCCGGGGGCGCCGCCGGGGTGCTCATGGCCCTGGCCGTCATGGCCTTCGCCGGTATGGCCATGGCCCTGTTCGGCGCCCCGCTGGTGGCGCAGATCGCCGTGGCCATCCTGGCCGGGCTGGCCTCTCTGCCGTTCATGGTCTGGGTCTTCCGGCGTATGGGGCGCGGCGGCGGGCCGCCGTCGGCCGACGACAGCGCCCTGCGCCGCACCGCCTTCGAGGCCTACTACGACGCCCGCGGTCACCTGCGCGTGCGCGCCTTCGGCGACCACCTGATGGCCATCCCCGACCCCACCGACCAGCCCGAGATCGAGCCAGGCAGCGCGGTGCGCATCGTCCGGCTGGAGGGGACCCGGGCCATCGTCCGCCCGGTGGATGCCCCGGTGGGGGCACGACTCGACGACGCCCAGGCGTGAACCCGAACCGCCCCAGTATGGTCTCTGTGGGGGGAGACGCATCACAGCGTCTACGACCTGGAAACCGACCCAACAGGGGGAGTCACCCATGCCCTATAAGCTAGGAATCATTGCGCTGTTCGCCCTGCTGCTCGGTGCTGGCTGCGCCGGCACCGGCGACGAACCGGAGCCCACCGACGACCCGTGGGGCGAGCCGGAGCAGCAGGAGCCAGCGCCGGCGCCCGAGCCGGAGCAGCAGCCGATGCCGGAGCAGGAGCCGGCACCGACTCCTGAGGGCGACATGGGCTGGTAACCGGCCGGGACCCAGCCCCGTATCCGGTGCTGCGAAACGGGGTTCGAGACAATACTCGGACCCCGTTTTTATTGGGCTATTGAGGGGCACCGGCCTTTTGGTCCACCTTATGCGCTCTTCGATCCCTGATGGAGGCATGCATGGAGTCTTATAGGCAGCGCATTGGACTGTTCCTGGGGCCGGTGGTCGCACTGGCCGGATTCCTGATCGGTCCGCCGGGAGAACTGAGCCAGGCGGAGTGGAGCGTCGCCCTGGTCGCCATCCTGATGGCCATCTGGTGGATCAGTGAGGCGTTGCCCCTCGCCGCCACGGCCCTGGTCCCCATCGTCGCCTTCCCGCTGCTGGGGGTCATGGAGGTCGGCGACGTCACCGAGGCCTACGGCAACCACCTGATCTACCTGTTCCTGGGTGGCTTCTTCATCGCCGTCACCATGCAGCGCTGGAACCTCCATCGGCGCATCGCCCTGCACACCATCAACCTCGTCGGCCCCTCACCGCGACGGATCATCCTCGGCTTCATGCTCGCCACCGCCGGGCTGTCCATGTGGATCAGTAACACGGCCACGGCGATGATGATGCTGCCCATCGCCCTGGCGGTGCTCAAGCAGAGCCAGGAGGAGGCTGAGCAGAACGGCCAGGAGCTGCCCCGGGGCTTCGGCGTGGTGCTGATGCTCGGCGTTGCCTACGCCGCCTCCATCGGGGGCATCGCCACGCTGATCGGCACGCCGCCCAACGCCGTGCTCGCCGGTCAGGCCCAGGAGCTCTACGACATCGAGATCACCTTCGCCGGCTGGATGGCCTTCGGCCTGCCGCTGTCGATCCTCTTCCTGGGCATCGCCTGGGTCTACCTGGCCTTTGGCCGCCACTGCCGTGGCATCGGGCATCTGGTCAGCGGCCGCGAGACCATCCGCCAGGAGCTGGCCGAGATCGGCCGCATGGCCCCGGCCGAGCGCCGCGTGCTGACCGTCTTCGTGCTGGTGGCCCTGGCCTGGGTGTCCCGCGGCTTCCTGCCCGAGGGCGTCCTCGACGAGTTCGGCGACGCCAGCATCGCCATGGCCGGTGCCCTGGCCCTGTTCCTGCTGCCCTCGGGCAAGGAGAAAGGGCAGCGCCTGCTCGACTGGGACACCGCCGTGAAGATCCCCTGGGACATCGTCCTGCTGTTCGGCGGCGGCTTCGCTCTGGCGGCCGGTTTCGGGGCCAGCGGGCTGTCCGAGAGCCTGGCCGAAGGCCTGCAGGTGCTCGACGGCGTCTCCATCTTCCTGATCATCGCCGCCTGCGTCGCCCTGGTGGTCTTCCTCACCGAGGTGACCTCCAACACCGCCACGGCGACGGTGTTCATCCCGCTGATGGGTGCGCTGGCCGTGGCCACCAACTTCAACCCGCTGGTGCTGATGGCCGCCGTGGCGGTGGCTGCCTCCTGCGCGTTCATGCTGCCGGTGGCCACGCCGCCCAACGCCGTGGTCTTCGGCAGCCGGGCCCTGACCGTGCCGGACATGGCCCGCGCCGGGCTGCTGTTGAACCTGGTCACCATCGTGCTGACCACGCTGTTCGTCTACTTCCTGCTGCCGGTGGCCCTCGGCGTGGAGCTGACCACCATCATCGAGAAGCAGTAAACCCGACGGGGAGTGCACCTCCCCGCAGCCAGGCCGCCGACCCGCCGGGGTCGGCGGCCTTTTTCGTTGGGGGGGATCAGTCGAGGCGGCGGCGGAACGGTGGCAGGGCGTCGAGGAGCTGACGACCGTAGCGCTGGGTCACCACCCGACGGTCGAGGATGGTGATCCGCCCCCGATCATCCTCCGAGCGCACCAGCCGGCCGCAGGCCTGGATCAGGCGCAGCGAGGCCCGCGGCAGGCTGAGGGTGTGGAAGGAGGAGCGCTGCTGATCCTCCAGCCACTCGCCGAGGGTGGCGATCACCGGCTCGGTGGGAACACCGAAGGGGATGCGCTCGATGACCACGTGATCGCAGTAGCGGCCGGGCAGATCCACCCCCTCGGCCATGCCCGCCAGCCCGAACAGGATGCTCCCCTGCCCGGCATCGACGGCCTCGCGGTGGCGCTCGAGCATCGCCTCGCGGGAACGTTCGCCCTGGCACTGCAGCTGCTCACGCAGGGTCTCCGGCAGGGCCTGGGCCACCCGCTCCATGCGCTGGCGGCTGGTGAAAAGCACCAGCGCCGCCTCGTAAGGGTCGAGGAGCTCCGGCAGCCACTGGCAGACCTCGGCCAGGTGCGCCTCGGCGTTGCGCGGGTCACTGCGCAGCGCCGGTACGTGGAGCAGCGAGCGGCTGTAGTCGAAGGGGGATGGCAGCCACCCCTGGCTGATGAGGGCGTCGTCCTCGGGGAGACCGAGATCGCTGCGCAGGTGATCGAAGCGCCCCAGCGCCCTCAGCGTGGCGCTGGTGATCACGGCACCGGCACAGCGATCCCACAACCGCCGGGCCAGCTCACCGGCCACCGAGACCGGCGAGACCGAGACCCGGTGATCCACGGCACCGTCCGACTCCGCCTGGCGCTCCACCCAGCGGGCCACGGGCGGCACGCCGGCAGCCTCCTGCTCGCCGAGCAGCTGCCAGGTGGTGGCCAGGTTCGCCGCCCGCTCGCGCAGGAAGCCGAGCCGCGGCAGCTGGCGCTCCAGCTCCTGGGTGTCGCCGCGCTGCGCCTCCAGGGCGCTGTAGACCCGATCGGTGAACGCCTGCAGGGCCTCGTGGAGTCCCCGCGCCGGGTCGGCCACGCGCCCGGCCAGCTCGCGCACAGGGTCGGGGGCCTGGCCGGCGCGGAAGCGCCAGCGCTCCCCCTCAGCGTCGGCGCGGTAGTTGTGCTGGAGGAAGGTGTCCGCCTCCTGCAGTGCGGCGGCCACCTCGCTGAGGCGTTCCTGCAGCCGTTGCGCCTCGGCGTCCGGCGGCTCGCCGGCCGTGTCGTCCGGCAGCACCGCCGCGGTGTCCGTGGCAACGCCCTCGCCCTCCTCCAGCCACGTCCGCGCCGCCTGCACGCGGGCACTGGCGGCGAAGCGCTGCACCGCCTTGGCGGCCAGGTGGTGGCCCTCGTCGATGACGTAGAGCGCCTGCTCCGGGGGCGGCAGCAGCACGCCGCCCTGCTCCTCGCCGAGCTGCAGGTCGGCGAGGAGCAGATCGTGGTTGGTGATCACCACCTCGGCGCGGGCCACCCGGTCGCGGGCCGCGTAGACCGGGCAGCCCTCGAAGTGGGCACACCGCCGCCCGGAGCAGGAGTGGCTGGTGGAGGTGATCATCGGGCGCAGGTCGTCGGCCACGCCGTCGGCCCATTCGTCCAGGTCGCCGCCCCAGCGCTCCCCGTCCAGGGCCTCGGCCATCGCCTGCAGCTGCTCGGGCTCGCCCGGCTGCGGCGGGCGCGGCCAGCGCGCGGTGCCCAGGACCTCGCCGGCCAGCGCCTGCTGCGCCCCCGACTCAGCCTGCCCGGACTGGCCGACCAGCTCGTTGAGGTTGCGCGGGCAGAGGTAGCGTCCGCGGCCTTTGGCCACGGTGGCGTCGACCTCGATGCCGGCGTAGCGGGCCAGCTTGGGCAGGTCCTGGTGGAGAATCTGCTCCTGCAGGCCCACCGTGGCGGTGGCGATGACCAGCGGCAGGTCGCGGCTCCGGGCCACGGGTACCCCGCCGAGCAGATAGCTGAGGCTCTTGCCGGTGCCGGTGGGCGCCTCGATGGCCAGCAGGCGGTGGGGGTGATCCGCATCGAAGGCCTTGGCGACCTCCCAGATCATGCGTTTCTGCGCCTCCCGCTCGCGGAATCCGGGCATCTCGTCGCGGACCCGGCGGTAGGCGGTGGCGATGGTGTCGGTGATATCAGGCTCGGGCATGGCGCCAGTCTAACCGCCGGCGGCCGGTCAGCGGGAGCGAGGGATGGCCGGACGATGGCGGCGGGGTTGCCTGGGTATACGTTATTCCATATATTGCGCGCATGTTGATCGACCAGCTTCGCGCCTACTGGCACCACGCCGCCCACCGACTACCGACCCCCGAGGGCCTGCGCCGGCATGCCGTAGCCCTTCCCCTGCTGGCCTTGATTGCCGTCCCGGTGGGGCCGGCCAGCGCCGGCTACCATTCCGTAGCCCCAAGCCTGGAGGCGCTGCTCGCCTTCGACGGGGTGCTCATCGACATCCGCAGGCCCTACGAGTGGCAACAGACGGGTGTCGTCGAAGGCTCCGTGCAGCTGACCTTCTCTAACCCCGACTCCTTCCTCGAGGCACTGGAGCCGCACCTGGAGGCGGGCACCCCCATCGCCCTGATCTGCCGCACCGGCAGCCGCACCCAACAGGCCGGGCGGATGCTGGCCCGCCACCTGGATGTGCCGGTGATCAACATCGAGGGCGGCATCGTCCGGCTCATGCACCTGGGCTACGACCCGGTCCCCCCGAACGGGCGGTAAAGCAGCACAACAAATACATCATTGATAACCCTCAAACTCCTGTCTACCGTTTGAGCGATATCAAAGCTACGCGCCCCCAGCCGACCATGACCCACAATAAAACCCGGGGGCCGCGGTGAACGCAGGAGGAGAGGATGCCCGAGCGGCCCCACGGCGGTGCGGGCGGTTTCCGGGTGCTGCGCCCGGAAATCGGCAGGCTGGCGTTCCGCCCGGAGGCCTGCCTGCCCCGGCGCACCCCGCTGTCCGCGTGTCAGGCCTGCGCCCGGGCGTGTCCGGTGGAGGCCCTGCACCTGGCGAACGGCCCGGCGCAGCTTACGGACCACTGCCTGAGCTGCGGGCAGTGTGTCGCGGCCTGCCCCACGGGCGCCCTGCAGGTACCGGGCTTCGGCGTGGCGGTGGCCGACGACGCGCCGGCGCGGCTCGATTGCTACCGGGTCGATCGGACGGACGCCGCGGACGTCCGGGTGCCTTGCCTGGGCGGGCTCGGCGCCGCCGATCTGCTCGAGCTCCATACCGCCGGCGGCGGCCGGGGGCCCGTGCTGCTGGATCGGGGCTGGTGCGCCGACTGCCCGCTGGGCGGCCCCGAACACCCGGCCCAGCGGGCCATCGAGCAGGCGGCTGATCTGCTGGCCGGGGGCCGGCCCGCCGAAGCCCTTCAGCCCCGCATCGAGACCGCCCCGCTCCCTTCCGCCCGCGCGCAGGCCCCGCTGCCCGGGGTTGCCGACGAGGCGCCGGTGAGCCGCCGCGACCTGCTGCGCCGTCTGGCCGGCCAGGCCGGCGCCACCGCCCGGGTCCTGGACGACGACGCCACCCCCGCGCACACCGCCCCGCTGCGCCACAAGATCACGCCCCGACCGCGTACCCGGATGCTCAACGCCCTGGCGGCGCTCGGCGTCACGCCACCCCCGGCGCTCACCCCCCGGGTGACCATCCACGGTGGCTGCCAGGATCACGGCGTCTGCGCCGCACTCTGCCCCACCGGGGCCCTCCACCGGGGCGAGGAGGCCGACGGCAGCGGGCTGGATTTCGACCCGGCCGCGTGCATCGCCTGCCAACTCTGCCAGCAGGCCTGCCCCGAACAGGCCCTCACCGTCACCGCGACGGGCGGCGCCCCGGCGCCGCATCCGCTGACCCGGCATGCGCAGCGCCCCTGCGCCGACTGCCAACGCACCTTCCCGGCCGCGGCAGACGAGGCGCTCTGCCCGGCGTGCCGCAAGTCCCGGGAGTTCGCCCGGGACGCCGCCCAGCGATTCCGCCCGCCTCGCCCGGGGCGCGGCAGCGACGCAACCGATCCACAGGAGGAGAGCGCATGAGCGTACTGGATCACCTAGTCTCGCGCCGGCGATTCCTGCAGGCCACCGGCGTCGGCGGCGGGGCTGTCGCCGCCGGGGGCGTCGGCCACCTGCTCAGCTTCAGCGCCGGCGGCAGCCACGCCCGGGCCGACGGCCCCGTTGGCGGCGGCGAGACGCAGATCACCAAGAACGTCTGCCACCAGTGCCCCGCCCGCTGCGGGATCGATGTCTACACCACCGACGGCCGCGTCCACGCCATCTACGGCGACCCCGGCAACCCCATCGCCAACGGCCGCCTCTGCCCCAAGGGCCACCTGGGCAGCTACATCCTTTACGATCCGGACCGCTTCAAGGGGCCGATGAAGCGCACCAACCCGAACAAAGGCCGGGACGAGGATCCGCAGTTCGAGGCCATCTCCTGGGACGAGGCCCTGGGGATCGTCGCCGAGCGGCTCAATCGGCTGCGCGAACAGGAAGAGTCGCACCGCTTCGCGCTGATGTACGGGCGCGGCTGGGGGGCGTCCTGCGCCGGCCTGCTGGGGCCGTTCGCCAAGCTCTACGGCACCCCCAACGTCATCGGTCACTCGTCGATGTGCTCCGACGGCTCGATGGTCGCCAAGGGCCTGACCGACGGCAACGAGTCGTACAACGCCTACGACTACCGCAACACCAACTACATCCTCAACTTCGGTGCCGGCTTCCTGGAGGCGTTCCGCCCCTACAACTACCTCATGCAGGTGTGGGGGCACATGCGCACCAAGAGCCCGAAGACCCGGGTCACCGCGGTGGATGTGCACATGAACCCCACTCTGGCCGCCGCCGACCGGGCGGTGACCATCAAGCCGGCCACCGACGGCGCCATGGCCCTGGCCATCGCCCACGAGATGCTGGTCAACGGCTACTGGGACCGCGACTTCGTCGGCGACTTCACCGACGGCGCCAACCGCTTCGAGGCCGGCACCGAAATCGACCCCGACGACTTCGAGGAGGTCTGGACCCAGGGGCTCATCCGCTGGTGGAACGACGAGCTCAAGGACCGCACGCCGGAGTGGGCGGAGTCGATCACCACGGTACCGGCCGAGACCATCCGCCGGGTGGCCTACGAGTTCGGCACCACCCGTCCGGCCATGGCCATCATGGAGCGCGGCCCCACCTCGCACTCCAACGGCACCTACAACGGCATGGCCATCCACGCGCTGAACGCCCTGGCCGGGACGCTGTTCACCGAGGGCGGTCTGTTCTATCAGATGGACGTGCCCTACGGCGACGGCCCCGCCGACCCGGACGATTACCTGGACGACTACGCCGGGCGTATGCAGGAACGCTTCGATGAGGGCGAGATCCCGCGCATCGATAAACTCGGCACCGATCGCTGGCCGCTGGCGCGGAACATGATGCAGGAGGTCGGGCCCAACCACGCCGCCGGCGAGCCGTACAAGCTCGACACCATCCTGTTCTACCTCAACAACCCGATCTGGACGGCGCCCGATGCCACCGCCTGGGAAGAGGCCCTGAAGGATGTCTTCATCATCGATACCTCCCCCTTCCCCGGCGAGACGGCCCGGTACGCCGACCTGATCCTTCCCGACCACACCTACCTGGAGCGGCTGCAGGACGCCCCCACCTACCCCTTCGAGGGGTACCCGATGACCGCTCTGCGCACCCCGGCGGTGGAGCCGCTCTACGACACCAAGGTCTTCGGCGACATCCTCATCGAGATCGGCAAGCGCCTCGACGGACCTGCCGGCGAGTACTGGCAGGCGGTGGGCGATACCGAGAACCTGCTCCGCCACCTGGCCGAAGGGTTCCGGGACCACCCCGGGGACAACGGCGTCGAGGATTTCGAGAGCTGGAAGGCGAAGGGCGTCTGGTACAAGAAGCCCTACCACTGGAAGCAGGAGCGCGGCGTCTTCTATGAGTGGGTGGAGGACGACGGCGACTACACCCACGAGATGTCCGCCGAGGAAGTGGCCGACAAGCTGATGCCAACCCCCTCCGGGCGGTTCGAGTTCTTCTCCGAGAAGCTCCAGGAGCACGCGGACTTCGTGGCCTCGGAGTTCGGCATCGACCACGAGCGTGCCGGCCTGATCCAGTGGGTCGATCCCGACCACCCCGGCGGCGGGGACCTCTACTTCTCGACCCCGAAGACGGCGCTCCACGCCGAGGGGCGCGGCGCCAATATCCCCCACGCCATCGCCCACGTGCAGCCGGTGATGGGTGGACGGACCACGGTCTATCTCGAGATCCACCCGCGCACCGCCCGCGAGCGGGGCATCCGCAGCGGCGACCGGGTCCGCATCGTCAGCGACGTGGGCGAGATCGAGGCCTACGCCCGGCTGTTCGAGGGCACCCGACCGGACACGGTCTGCCTGCCCATGGAGCACGGCCACTGGGCCCAGGGGCGCTGGGCCGAGGGACGCAAGCCCGGCCACTCCGGCGAGGTGACCGTCAACCAGTCCGACCGCATCTCGGGCCTGGCCAGCTACTACACCACCAAGGTCCGCGTCGAGCGCGCCTAGGGCCGCGCTGAGGAGGAGTCATCATGCCGAAATGGGGAATGGTCATCGACCTCGACAAGTGCACCGGCTGCCAGGCCTGCACCACGGCCTGCGCCATGGAGAACAACACCCTGCCCGGCGAGTCCTGGCAGGACGTACTGTTCTACAACGAAGGACGCTATCCGCACACCTCGATCAAGTGGTTCCCGCGGCCCTGCATGCAGTGCGAGAACCCCACCTGCGTCTACGTCTGCCCCACCCGGGCAACCTACAAGACCGAAGACGGGGTGGTGCTGGTGGACTGGGACCGGTGCATCGGCTGCAAGTACTGCATGATCGCCTGCCCCTACGGGGTGCGCTTCTACGCCGACGAGAAGCCGCTCATCGAGCCGGATCTGCGCGAGGTCCACCCCGGCGAGGACGGGCAGATCTGGAGCCCGCCCTACCAGGGGCCGAACCAGGACCACCGCACCGGCGTGGGCATTCAGCCCAAGGGCGTGGTTTCCAAGTGCACCTTCTGCTACCACCGCATCTCGCAGGCCCCGGAGGGCGTCGCCGACCTGGACGAGGACAACCCGGAGCTGGTCGAGTACGTGCCGGCCTGCGTCCGCACCTGTCCGCCCAAGGCGCGCTACTTCGGCGACCTCGACAACCCCGAGAGCCAGGTCAACCGACTGATCGCCGACAAGCGCGGCACGCGCATCAAGGAAGAGACCGGCAACCGACCGCAGGTCTACTACCTGGGCGAACACGGCACCGTGCCGACGTTCGATCCGCAATTCGAACACGACGACCGGTCCTCGTGACCGCGCACGGCTGCGCTGAGGAGGCAGGATCATGAGCATCACCGCTGAGCAGGCCGGGGGCACCCCGGCCCGGACTTCGAACCTCGTCCCCTACGCCACCCTGGCCGTCGGCATCGTCGGCCTGATCATCGCCTGCGCCCTGGCTCTGCCGGTCCTGACCGAGGGTGGACAGGCCATGGCCATGGGCAGCGACATGATCTGGGGGCTGCCGGTGGCCGGCTACGCCTTCCTGGCGCTGACCTCCATGGGGGTCAGCCTGGCCGCGGCCACCGCGCTGCTCTCCGGGCGCACCGAGTGGCATCGGATGACGCCGCGGCTCTTCGCCCTGGCCCTGGGCCTCTCGGTGGGGGCGATCTTCGTCCTCAACCTGGAGCTCGGCAACGCCCTGCGCTCGCTCTGGGCCATCCCCACCGGGGTGCAGCTGCGCTCGCCCCTGGTGTGGATGGGCCTGGCCTGGACCGCCTACATGGTGCTGGTGATCGCCATCCTGGTACGGCTGCACACCGCCGGCAGCCAGGATCCGGTGACCCGGCGCCTGGCGGTCGGCATCGTGGTCGCCGGCCTGGCCGCAATCGGCACCCAGGGGCTGGCCTACGGGATGTTCGCCTTCCGCCCGGTCTGGTACGGCATGGGCACGCCGCTCTACTTCTTCGTCGGTGCGGTGGCCAGCGGCCTGGCAGTCACCCTGATCGCCGCCCAGAGCGTGCGGCGCTTCCGCGGCTCCGAGGCCGACGGCGCCGAGTGGCGCTCCATCCAGGCCTACCTGCCGGCCGCCTTCGCCCTGGCACTGGCCGCCTACGCGGCGGTTCTGCTGGCGCGGATCATCGGCGGGCTGTGGGCACCGACGGCGGGGGTGCAGGTCGTCTACCAGGAGTTCTTGCGCAGCCCGCTGTTCTGGATCGAGATCGTCCTCGGCCTGGTGGCCCCGCTGGTGCTCATGGCCCGCGCGGCCTGGCGCAGCCAGCCGTGGGCGCAGGTCACCGCCGGGGCGCTGGCCCTGATCGGCCTGTTCATCGCCCGCTATGAGCTGACCATCGGCGGCCAGATGGTGCCGCTGCTCAAGGGCACCTGGATCCCCGGCTTCATCGAGTACAGTCCCAATGCGGTCGAGTGGGGCATCGTGCTGGTGGGGGTGTTCACGGCGCTGATCTTCTACGGCCTGGGGGACCGGCTGCTGCGATCCGCCGGGCCCGACCGGGGCCGCGGGGCGTAACCCCCGATGGTGGCCCCGCCTGCGGCGGGGCCACCCCGAACCTGCGGGAGTACTGCATGGCCACGACGGATTCCACCACGGAACGCGCGGAACTCTACCTCTGCCTGTCGCGGGCCTTCGTGACCCCGCACGCCGAGGGGTTCCTGCCGGCCCTCGCCGAGGATCTGCCGGCGGATCTGGAGGCGCTGCTCGGCGCAGACGACCCCGGCGGCGAACGGATCGCCACCCTGCGCCGGGCGGCCCGGGCGCTCCCCGACACCGCCACGCTCAGACGCGGCTACACGGCCCTGTTCCTGAACCCGCCCTACCGGGCCCCCCTCAACGCAGGCCTGCAGCTCGAGGGGGCGATCAATGGCGCTGTGGTCCAGGCCATCCGCGCCTGCTACCAGCGCCACGGCCTGGATCGAGCCGAATCCTTCCGGGATCTGCCGGACCACCTGGCCGCTCAGCTGGAGTTCGTCGCCTACCTGTGGGCCCAGCCCACCGAGGCGGAGACAACACGCCAGCTGCGCAACTTCCTGGAGCGCTACGTCACCCCATGGCTGCCGCGGCTGATCGGCCAGCTCAAGGCCGAACTCCCCCACCAGCCGGCCGCGGCGCTCTACCTGGCCCTGGCCGAGATCACCCGCCACGTCGCCGATGCCGACCACGCCCGCCTCCCGGCACCGCAGACGGCGGGCGCCCATCGGGCCCCCACGGCGGCGGATACGGCGCGCATCAGCGCCGCGGAGCAGGTGGCCACGGAGCAGCAGACGGCGGAGGTGGCGGTCGCCTGCCCGCGCTGTCAGGCCGCGGTGACGCTGCGCGGCAGCCAGGCAGCGGTCTATCGGCGGTTGCAGGGGGCCGGCGTCACCGCCGAGCATCTGTGCATTTGCCGCGACTGCCAGGCCCAAGGCCTGTCGCCGGCGCCCCGCAAGTACTGATCGGGATCGAGTACTGCTCAGAAAGAGGACCACCCGCCCGGCGCCGCCGGCCAGCGTCAGACGCTACGGCCGGCGCGACGGACCGGGCGTTGCAGGTGGACGGACGGACCCGAGCGGGCCCGCCCGGGTGAGGCTTACTGCCGGAAGCGATTGACAGCCTCACGGAAGGCCCGCGTCATGGCCTCCCACGCCGACTCCGAGCCCTCGCGCATGTCACGGAAGGCCTCCTCACTGGCGTCCTGCATCTGGCGCAGCCGCTGTTTGCCCTCCTCGTACTTCTCCTCCAGCTCCTTGAGCTGCTCCTGATAGCGCTCGCGCATCTCCTCGCCGGCCTCCTCGGCCTGCGCACGGACGCGGTCGATCTGTTCCTGCCACTCGGCCAGGCGCGCCTTCATATCCTCCACGTGCTCGTCCTTGCGGTCCTGATCGTTGTCGCTCATCGCCGGTCTCCTCTTTATTGGTTCTTTTGGGCTAGTTCCCCCATTCAAGGTAGTCGGGAATCAGCTGTTCACAAAACCTGTGGAAAACCCTGCGGAGAAATGCCGCAACCCGCGTTTCGACGCGCCTCTCCGGCCATTGGCCACACCCTGACCAGGGCCACCAGCGGGGGCGGCACACCCCCGCGGCACGCGGATGGGGAATTGACAACCGCGCGCCCCCTTGCGATAAAGCGCACTGCACCCGGGTCGTGGGTGCGGATTATCAATAGTAGCGCCACGCCCGCCAAAGGGCTTCCCCGGGCTCTGGAGGAGGAGCACGAAAAATGAGAATCAAGACCTGGAACATTGCCATCTGCGCCACCTCGGCGCTGGCGCTCTCGGCGCCGGCCCTGGCCGACCGCGACGACTGGCCGCGCAGCTTCACCGTGGGCACCGCCAGCCAGGGCGGCACCTACTACATCTACGGCAGCGGCTGGGCCGATATGGTCGCCGGTATGCTCGACGTCCGCGCCGGCGGCGAGGTCACTGGCGGGCCGGTGCAGAACGCCACCCTGGTGGAGACCGGCGACCACGAGTTCGGCCTGGTGACCATGGGGCCGGCCCGCGCCGCCTGGGACGGCGAGAGCGAACTCGCCCCCGGCATGGAGCACAAGAACATCCGCGCGGTCTTCCCGATGTACCAGACCACCTTCCACATCATCACCCGCGAGGGCGATGACCTCACCTCCATGGAGGATCTGGAAGGCAAGCGCGTCGGGGTGGGGCCGTCCGGCGGCACCGCCGACATGTACTTCCCGCAGTTCTTCGATGAGCTGGGCATCGATGTGCGCGTGCGCAACGGCGGCGCCTCGGACCTCGCCGGGCAGCTGCAGGACGGGCTGATCGACGCCTTCGCCTTCGCCGCGGGCACCCCGATCTCGGCGTTCTCGCAGCTCGAGGCGGAGATCGACACCAACATCTTCTCGGTCACCGAGGCGCAGCAGGAGCAGCTGCTGGAGGCCTTCCCGGCCCTGGCACCGGCGGACATCGAGGCGGACCTGTACGGCTCCCTGGATGAGGATACGCCGGCGATCTCCATCTGGAACTTCGCCATCACCCACCAGGACATGCCCGAGTCGCTGGTCTACGAGGTGACCAAGGCGGTCATGGAGAACCACGACCGGATGATGGACATCCACCGGGCCGCCCGCGAGACCCTGCCGGAGAACCACGAGTTCAACGACTGGATGCCCTGGCACCCGGGCGCCGTGCGCTGGTTCGAGGAGAACGGCTACGAGATCTCCGAAGACCTGCGCGGCTGATCCCAAGCAGGACAGCCCATTGATCCCCCGCCCCCGCGCCGCACGCCTGCGACCGGGGGCGGGTTGTGTCAGGGGGCTTGCCCCGTAGCAGGCCCCGCACCGGTCTCACCGACGCCGAGGCATCCCCATCGATGAGCGATCGATCCACCACCGCGGATTCAACGATCGAAGCCCAGGGCGAAACGGAGATTCCCCTCGGCGCCAACGAGCGCGCCCTAACCGGCTGGCAGAAGCAGCTGTTCTTCTGGGCGTGTGCGCTCTACACGGCATTCCATATCTTCACCCTGAACGTCGCCCCGCTGGAGACCTGGACCTTCCGGATCCTGCACATCGCCGGCGGCCTGTTCATCGGCTTCGCGCTGACCTCCGCGCGGACCCTGGACCGCAACGCCCCGGCGGCACCGATGGGCGTCCTTCAGTGGCTGATTCTGCTCGCCTCCACGGCCCTGATGCTCTGGGCCCTGGGCGCCCTCGCCTACGTCGGCTACCTGCTGGAGGTGGACGGGATCTCCTCCACGCAGCTGCCGCCGTGGCTGGCCAAGCAGTTCGGCTACACCCTGTTCGCCAGCGTGGCCGTCGCCACCCTGGCCGGCTGGTTCCTGCGCAGCCCGGACAACCGCGTCCACTGGCCGGACTGGATCCTCGGCTTCGGCGCGCTGATGGTCGGCGCCTACATCGTCATGGCGCTGGGCCGCTGGCAGATGGCCGCCGGGACCCCCTTCGCCGGGGAGCAGGAGCTGTGGATCTCGGCGGCCGGCGTGCTGCTGATCCTGGAGCTGACCCGACGGATCGCCGGCCTGGCGCTGGTGATCATCACCGGCGTCTTCCTGGTTTACTCCTTCGTCGGGCCGTGGCTGCCCGGCTTCCTGGAGCACCGCGGCTACTCGTTCACGCGCTTCTTCACCTACCTCTACACCGATAGCGGGATCCTCGGGCCAACCACTGCGGTCTCCTCGACCTACATCATCCTGTTCATCACCTTCGCCGCCTTCCTGCAGGTCTCCCGGGTGGGGGACTACTTCGTCAACTTCGCCTTCGCGGTGGCCGGCTGGGCCCGCGGCGGTCCGGCCAAGGTGTCGATCTTCGCCTCCGGGCTGATGGGGATGATCAACGGCACCTCCGCCGGCAACGTGGTGGCCACCGGCAGCCTGACCATCCCGCTGATGCGCAAGGTGGGCTACCCGGCGAAGAGCGCCGGCGCCATCGAGGCGACGGCCTCCACCGGCGGACAGCTGGTGCCGCCGATCATGGGCGCCGGGGCGTTCATCATGGCGGAGATCACCGGCATCCCGTACGTGGAGATCGTCGCCGCCGCCATCCTGCCGGCCGCGCTCTACTTCCTGTCGGTCTACTTCATGGTCGACAACGAGGCGGCCAAGATGGGCATGCGCGGCCTGCCCCGGGCCCAGCTGCCCGCATTGGGGCGGATGCTGCGGCAGGTCTATCTGTTCATTCCCATCCTGGTGCTGATCTTCACCCTGTTCCAGGGCTACTCGGTGATCCGCGCCGGGACCGTGGCGATGATCTCGGCGGTGGTGGTCAGCTGGCTGACCCCGGAGGCGATGGGCATCCGCCGCATCCTCCGCGCCCTGGAGATGGGCGGGCGCATGGTCATCCCGCTGGTGGCGGTGTGCGCCTGTGCCGGGATCATCGTCGGTGTGATCAGCCTCACCGGGGTGGGCACGCGCTTCTCGTCGATGCTGCTGGGCGTGGCGGACGCCTCCATGCTGCTGGCGATGTTCTTCGCCATGTGCATCTCGATCATGCTCGGCATGGGCATGCCGACCACGGCCGCCTACGCGGTGGCGGCCTCCGTGGTGGCCCCCGGGCTGCAGCAGCTCGGTGTGGAGCCGCTGGTCGCCCACTTCTTCGTCTTCTACTACGCAGTCATCTCGGCAATCACCCCGCCGGTGGCGCTGGCCGCCTACGCCGCCGCCGGCATCGCCGGCACCGACCCGCTGCGCACTGCGGTGACGGCGTTCAAGATCGGGCTGGCTGCGTTTATCGTGCCGTTCATGTTTTTCTACAGTCCGGCGATACTCGGCGAGGGTACGTGGACGGAGATCGCCCGGGTCGGGGTGACGGCTTCGGTGGGCATCTTTCTGCTGGCTGCCGCGGTGCAGGGCTGGCTCTTCGGCCACGTACCGTGGCTGCTGCGCGGTGTGCTGCTCGCCGGCGCGATCTCGATGATCTACGGCGGAATCTACAGTGACCTGGCCGGCATCGCCCTGGGCGCCGTGCTGATGGCCTGGCAGTACCGCTTCGCCTCGCGCCAGCCGCTGGTGCCGAGCCAGGGCGGGTAGCCGGGCGTGGCGGGCGCCCTGGTCAGCGCCCTGGCGGCGGTCTTCGGGCTCATCGCCCTGGGCCACCTGCTACGCCGCCATGAGGTCGTTCCGCCCCTGTTCTGGGACGGGGCGGAACGGCTGACCTACTACTTCGCCCTGCCGGCGCTGCTGGTGGTGCGCTTGGCCGAGGCGCCCCTGCGCGAGATGCCGCTGCTGCCGGTGGTGGCCATCCTTGCCGGCGGCGTGGCCATCGCCGGCGCCCTGCTGTTCCTCGCCCGGCCGCTGCTCGAGCCGGACGGCCCGGGGTTCACCTCGGCCCTACAGGGTACCTTCCGGCCCAACACCTACGTGGGCCTAGCCACCGCGGCGGCGCTGTTCGGCGCTGAGGGCGTCACCCTGGCGGCGATCAGCCTGGCCGTACTCGTCCCGCTGGTGAACCTGCTGGCCGTCGCCGCGCTGATCCGCTATGGCCGCAGGACCGGGCAGCGGGCACCGGGCTTTTGGGGTAGCCTGGGGCGCAACCCGCTGGTTCTCGCTTGTCTGGTCGGGGTCACACTCAGCCTGCTGCCTCTGAATCTGCCCACACCGGCGGCCGCCTTCCTCGACGGCCTAGGTCAGGCCGCCCTTCCCCTGGGCCTGATGGCGGTGGGCGCCGGGCTGTACTGGGGACAGATCGGGCGCCACCCGCGGCTACTCATCGCCGCATCGGCCATCAAGCTCCTGCTGCTGCCCGCCGGCGTCGGCGCCGTGGCCCTGGCGGCGGGCCTGGATTCGACCACCGGGGCGGTGCTGGTGCTCTTCGCCGGGGTACCGGCCTCCGCCTCGTGCTACATCCTCGCCCGCCAGCTCGGCGGCGACGCGCCGCTCATGGCCTCGATCCTCACCGTGCAGACCATCGCTGCCGTGGCCACCCTGCCGCTGGTGGTGGGGGGCTTCCTGGCGGTCAGCGGTGGGGGATAGCTGGTCAGTCGCGGCCGGCGATCCCGGCCAGCAGGGCCGCCAGCCGTTGCCGGTCCACCGGCTTGGTCAGGTACTCGTCGCAGCCGGCTTCCAGGCACTCCTCGCGGACCTGATCGACGGCGTGGGCGCTCAGGGCGATGATCAGGGTGCGGGCTCGGCCGCGCTCGGCCTCGCGGGCGCGAATGGTGCGCACCGCATCCGGACCGTCAACCTCGGGCATTTGTACGTCCATGAGCACCAGGTCCCAGTCCTGCTCCTGCCAGGCGTCCACCGCCTGGCGGCCGTCCTCCACCAGGGTCGGGGTCACCCCGGCGAGCTCCAGCTGCGCCTGGATGAGCAGGGCGTTGGTGGGGTCATCCTCGGCCACCAGGACGCGCAGATGGGTCGTGCGGTGGGGCTCGGGCGTCGCCTCGAACGCCGCCTGCGGCGGCTCCACGCGGGGCAGACGCGCCGTGAAATAGAAGGTGGACCCCTTGCCCAGCTCGCTGGTCATCTCCAACCGCCCGCCCATCAGCCGCACCAACTCCTGGCAGATCCGCAGCCCCAGGCCGTTGCCGGGCTGGCGCCGGAACGACGGGTTCCCCTGGGCAAACGCCTTGAAGATGTGCTCCCGATCCTCCGGGGCGATCCCCACCCCGGTGTCGTGGACCGCCACGTAGAGCCAACCGCTGCCCTCGGGCGCCACCTCCAGCACCACCTCGCCGTGCTCGGTGAACTGGATGGCGTTGCTGATCAGGTTATGCACGACCTGGCCGAAGCGGGTGGCGTCGCCCCGCACCCATTGCGGCGTGCCCGGCGCCTCCCGGACGGTGAGGCGCAGTCCGGCCTCCTCGGCGACGGCCCGCAGCACCGCCACCTGGCGCTCCACGACCTCCGCCAGCTCGAAGGGCTCGTCGTGCAGGGTCAGCCGCCCCGACTCCATGCGCGAGAGATCGAGCAGGGTGTCGATCAGTGCCAGCAGCTTCTCGCTGGCGCTACGGCACAACCCGAGGTATTCGCGCTGCTGCGGGGTCAGCTCCGTGGCCTGGAGCAAATCAGTGAAGCCGTAGATGGCATTGAGGGGCGTGCGCAGATCGTGGCTGACCGCCGCGAGGAAGGTTCGTCGATCGCGGTCGGCCTGGGCGCGCGCCCGCTCGGCCGCGACCTGCTCGGTGATGTCGATGCCCACGGCCTGGAAGTGGCTGATCAGTCCGTCCTCATCGAAGAAGGCCTGGCAGGTCCACTGCACCCGGCGCTGCTCCCCTGTGGCGGCGAGCACCGCGAGCTGCACGGTGCCCACCGGCGCCGCCCGGGTGAAGCGGCACAGGAAGGCCTCCAGCTGCTCGCGCGCCTCCGGCCCGAGCCACTCGATCCAGCGCCGGCCGTCCATCTGCGGCGGCGGGATCCCGAACAGCTCGGCCACCATGCGGTTGGCGTAGAGCAGCGTGGTATCCGGCAGGAAGCGCTGGATCAGGTGCGGGTGGTGGTCGAGGATCTCCAGCATCTGATCGCGCTCGCGCTCGATGCGCCTGCGCCGGCTGATGTCCTGGAAGGAGAGCACAATGCCGGTGATCCCGCCCTCCACATCGCGCAGCGGGGCGGCGTAAACCAGCACATCGAAGCCCCGGCCGTCGGTCCGCCAGAAGTAGTCCTGCCACGCCTCCAAGGGCTCGCCGCTGCGCAGCACCCGGAAAATCGGACATTCCTCCAGCGGATACGGGGTGCCGTCCGGACGGCTATGGTGCGTCAGCGCGTGGGCCTCCCGGCCGAGGGCGGCCTCCTCGGAGGCAAACCCGAGCAACTGCCGGGCGGCGGGGTTGAGGAAGGTGAAACGCCCGGCGTCATCGAGCCCGCACACCCCTTCGTTGATGGCCTCGAGCAGGCGATCCCGCTCACCCTGCAGGCGGACGTGGGCCGAGATATCCTCGACCATGCCGTCGAATACCGTCCGCCCGTGCTCATCCTCCACCCGCCGCACTGAAAGCCGCAGCCAGAGCGGCCGACCGCGCAGCGTCCGGGCCTGGAGCTCCGCCCAGCTCACGGAGCCTTCGCGCTCGATCAGGGCACTGATCTCGGCCCGGCGTTCCGGGTCCCGGTAGAGCGCCGCGACCGGCGTCGCCAGCAGCTGCGCCTCGCTCTCGGCCTCGAAGAGCTCGACCATCGCCGGGTTGACCTCAAGGAAACGCCCCGAAGGCCCGGGGGTGTTGCGGTAGATGCCCACCGGCAGGGAGCGGAATAGATCGTGGAAGACCTCCAGGCGGCGCTGATAGCGGCGTGTATCGGTGATGTCGTGGATGATGGAGTGAAGGTACTGCCGTCCGGCGAGCTCCAGCGGCCCGCTGTAGACCTCGACGTCCCGGACTTCGCCGCCGCACAAGCGGTGCTGGAAGCGGAAGTAGCGCCGCTGCTCGGCCCGGGCGCGGGCCATTTCGGCGCGCACTTGCGGCTCGTCCAAGGTATTGATCTGCTGGATCCGCATGCCGCAGAGCTCCTCCCGAGGGTACCCGTAGAAGCGCACGGCACTGGGGTTGGCGTCGAGGATGGCGCCGGTCTCGGGATCGATGAGCAGCTGAACCGCGACATGCTCGGTGAACATGCGGGTGTACAGCCGCTGCGCCTCGGACTGCTCGGATCGGTTCATAACGGTCCCTGCCGGCGCTGCCACCGACCTGTTTCAACTCCGCAGCACCATACCACCGGCGTGCACCCGATTGGGGCGGTGCGGCGGGATGCCGGCTGCTGGCCTCAGCCGCTGCGCCGATCGTCGCCGGCGTCGAGCAACCCCAGGCCCTGCCAGACCGGCAGTCGCTCGCGCAGGATGGCCCCAGCGCGCTGTTGCAGCTCGCGCAGGTTCTCCCGCTCGGACTCGAGGACCTCGCCGTCCCGCAGCATGCGCCGCCCCACGGGCCGGAAACGCGCCCAGACGGCCTCGGCCAGCCGCCGGGCGCGGGGCGGGACCCCGTCAAGCAGCGCACTCAGGGCGACGATCTCGGTATCCGATGCGGCGACGCCACTGCCGATCGCCGGGGCGGGCAGATGGCCGTGGGGTTCATCGTCGAGGATGCGGGCGGCCAGCAGCTTGGCCAGCCGCCGGGCGGGCCCCGCATCGGCGACTGGCTGGGCCGGATGGGCCTGGCCGGTGGCCACGAGGACGGTGCAGGCCTGGATCAGGGCCGCCAATTCGATCCCGGTGGCCTCGCGCAAGGCGCCCAGCGTGGTCGTACCGCGGGCGAGGCGGTCCATCAACGGTTCATAGATCCGGGCCTGCCCGGTCAGCTCGCCGAGGTTGGTGTGGAACACCGGCGTCATTTCGGAGCGGGTGAGCAGCGGCGCCAGGGACGTCTCGAGCAGCGCCGCGTCCTGCTGTGCCGTGGTCCCGCGGCGACTGCCCTTGATGAAGATGTCACGGCGGAACACCCGGTTGACCGCGTAGTCGCGCAACAATTCGCGGTAGTGGGGGTCGGCGACCTCCTCCAAGGCCGCGCGGGCCGCCTCGGGGAGGCTCAGGACGTCGTAGTTCTCCACCAGATCGGCTGAGCCGACGTAGTCGAGCTTGGCCGGGGCCAGATCGGCGACCACGTCGGTGAAGTACAACGGCTGCGCGGCGCTGTTGAGGTACTCGTGGGCCAGGTAGGTGGCCTCCCGGGCGATATCACCGAGGCCGTCAAGCTTGGCCGGGGCCGCCGGGTGGCGGTCGAAGTAGGCCAGCCCCGCCTCACGCAGCCGCTGCAGAAAGG
Source organism: Halorhodospira halophila SL1 (assembly GCF_000015585.1). NCBI lineage: Bacteria > Pseudomonadati > Pseudomonadota > Gammaproteobacteria > Chromatiales > Ectothiorhodospiraceae > Halorhodospira > Halorhodospira halophila. The sequence goes on from NC_008789.1 coordinate 422,982, forward strand.
CCAGCCCGGACTGGACCTGCTCGTCGCTGCGGCCGGGGTGGCGGGCGGCGTGCTCGCGCAGCAGGCGCTGGAAGGGCAGCACGCCGGCCCACCCCGGCATGGCGTTGTAGCTGACGTAGACCAGCCCTCCGGGCTTCAGCCAGCGCTCGATGAAGCGCACAATGGCCTGCCGATTGGCCGGGCTGACCCAAGCGTAGATGCCGTGCAAGGTGATGTAGTCGAAGGGTTCCAGCGCCGCAGCGGGCCAGTCGGCGGCCTCGGCAAAGCTCGCCTCGTGGAAGGTGACATTGCCCAACCCGGCTGCTGCGGCCTGGTCCCGGGCATTGGCGATCTGCCCGGGGAGGAAGTCGATGCCGACGAACTCGGCGTGGGGATTGGCGGCGGCGAGCAGGTTGGTCCCCAGCCCCTGGCCGCAGCCGAGCTCGGCGTAGCGAAACGGCCGGGCCGGATCCGGCGCCGGCTCGCCCCGCAGGCGGGCCACGAAACTCAGGTACCCCGGGGCGATCTCCCGATAGAAGCCGCTGATGTAGTTGATGTCCGAGACGTAGCCACCGCTCCAGTCCATTCCCCCTCCCCGTTCGGCGCGGTACGGTACCAGTTTCCGGGCATCTTGCATCCCCGGGCGCCGGACACAAAGATCGGCTCGGGCCGAGCATACGAAGGACTGGCCGGTGAGGCGATCGGCAACGAGGCGCGCATCCTGATGGTGGCCGATGTCTACATGGCCCTGGTCGGCCCACGCCTGGCTTCGCTAGGCCGGCGCCGGCCGGGCAAAGAGAAACCCCTGACCCTGGCGACAGCCGACATCGAGCAGGACCTGGCGCTGCGCCTCCGTCTCGACCCCTTCGGCCAGCACCGCGATACCCAGCCTCTGGCCCAGGGTCACGATGGCCTCGACCACCGCCACCTTCCGGGGGTCCTCGGTCAGGTCGGCGATGAACGCCCGGTCGATCTTGATCCGGTCCACCGGGAGCTCGGTCAGGTAGTTGAGCGACGAGTACCCGGTGCCGAAATCGTCCACCGCCACGCGCACGCCGTGCCGACGCAGATAAGCCAACTCGGTGGCCACTTCGGTGCGCCTCTCGACCAGCAGACGCTCGGTGATCTCGAGCTCCAGATCTTCAGGGGCCAAGCCGAAGCGGTTCAGGAACGCCAGCAGCTGCTCCCCCCAGCCCGGCGTCTCCATCTGCGGCGCGGCGATATTGACGGCCAGCCACTCCGGGGCCACGCCCTCGTCCCGCCACTGCCGGAACTGCCGGCCGGCCTGTTCCAGCACTTGCTCACCCACGTGGTGGATCATCCCGGCCCGCTCGGCGGCCGGGATGAACCGTCCTGGTGAGATCCAGCCGTCCTTCGGGTGGTGCCAACGCACCAACGCCTCATAACCCAGCCACTCCCCACTGCGCAGATCGACCTGGGGCTGGTAGTGCACCGCCAGCCCGCCGCTATCCAGGGCCCGGCGGAGTTCTGTGGTCAGATAGACCTGCTCGCGAGCCTGCTCCGTCAGTTCACGACTGAAAAACTGGCAGCGCGAGGCGGTCCGCTTCGATTGCTGCCGCGCGGCATCCGCCTGCTCCACCAACACCCCCGCCGACTCGCCGCTGTGGCGGGTCACACTGATTCCCGCTCGCAAGCTGAGGTGGATCGACCGATCCGACAACGCCAGAGGATTGCCGACTTTGTCGACGATGCGCTCGGCATACCCCATGGCCTCCTGCGCGTCCGCCAGCCAAGGCAGCAATACCCCAAACTGATCTCCGCCCATGCGCCCGATGGTGGCCGCCTGGGGCAACAGTTCACGCAGCTTACGGCCCACCGCTGCGAGGATCTCATCTCCAAGATCCTGGCCAAGGCTTTCATTGATGGCGGAAAACTCCTTGATATCGCAGACGATCACCGCGAGCCAATCGGCGCTACCCTCCTGCAGAGCGTGGGCCTGTTCGATCCGGTCGTGGAAGAGCATCCGATTCGGCAATCCGGTGATCGGATCCCGGTAGAGCAGCCGCTCGATCTCGGATTCGTGGTGATAGCGCTGCGAGAGATCCCGCATCAATGTGGAGTAGCGCACCACGGCCCCGTGCTCATCGCGGTGCGCAATCAGGAACTGCTCCACCGGCACTTCCGCCTCCATCCCCCGGTGGTGCAGGCGGGTCTCGCCGCGCCAGATACCCGTTTGCTCGGCGTTCGGGACCGCTTCGTTCTGGAGGCGTTGAAAGCTCTCGGGATCATGCGCGCCGGCGAGCCGTTCCAGGAACGAGCCAGATCCGCCCTGCCCCTGCGCCTCGTAGAGGGCCCGGTTGTGGTAGAGCATGCCGCCTCGGGTGTCAGCGATGCCGATATAGTCGGGCAATGCGTCAAGGAGTTCGAGCAGAAAGCCGCGCTCCTCTTCTGCGGCCCGGACAGCGGTCCAATCCTCGATGGCCAGCAGCGCCTTCGGGCCCGCCTCATCGATGCCATCCCGCGCAACCCCATGACAGTGCAAAGTGCGGGGGCGCTGCCACGGATCACGAACATTCAGGGTCTCTTCGACCACAGGCTGCGGGGCGGCACGGTCAACCAGACGCTCCCACGGCCACCGGGGAACCGGCTCTTTCTCGTTCGCCTCGAACCGCCAGGGCAGTTGTTCCGGAGGGATCGGCTCGGCCGACCCGGATCGGCCGAGGAGATCCCGCGCGGCGGGGTTGACCGGTTGTAACCGCTGGTGGGCGTCCACCAGGAACAGGCCGATGCGGGATCGATCCAGAAAGTCTTCCCAAAGGACCCGGGGCAAACCCTTCGCCGCCATCTCCGTGGCTCCCTGTCCGCTCAGGCCCACAGATTTCCAAACCGTACAGGGAGTGTAAAGCCCGATCGGTCTACCGCCCCTCGATCCCGCGCTTCGCCTACCCGGCGGCTGGCTCTTCGGTGACCTCCGGCAGGCGGGCGGAGAGCCAGGCACCGGCCAGCCCCATGGCCGAGAGGATGAGAATCACGCCGGTGATCGGCAGGACCGCGGTCAGCGCCCCGATCAGGCCGGTGAGCAGCAGGACCACGCCGATGACGGTGTTGCTGACCGAGACGTAGTCGGTGCGCTTGTTGCCGCCGGCCAGATCGACCACGTAGGTCTTGCGGCCCATGCGCACCCCGGCGTGGGCAACGGCGAGGAGGAAGAAGAAGACCGGGTAGAGGGCGGCGTGCCCGGCCAGCCCGGGCGAAAGGTGGACCACGGACACCAGGGCGATGCCGACCAGCGCCGCTGCTAGCCCGGCCCGGATCATCACGCGACGGCTGGAGGCGTCGGCGAAACGCCCCCAGAAGGGGGCCGAGAGCAGATCGGCCAGGCCGTCGGCGATGACGAACAGCCCCAGCGCCAGCGCCGCCGCACCGGTCTGCTCGTAGGCCAGCATGACGATGAACGGGGCCGTCAGCGCCGAGCACAGCAGCAGGGCACGAGCCAGGACGAAGCGCCGGAACGGCGGATCCTCGACCAGGAGGTGGAGCCGCGCCACGGCCTGGCGGATGGCGTTGCCGCCGCCGTCGGTCTCGCCGGGCTCCTCGCGGATGGCGGCGTAGAACCCGGCACCCAGAACCCACAGGGCGGCAGCACCGGTGAGCAGCAGCGCGTAGAGACCCGCCCCGGCATCGGCGCCCATGCCCAGCCAAAGCGCCAGACCGACGCCGACGGTGACCAGTCCGGCGGCGGCCGCCGACCAGCCGTTGACCTGGCCGCGCCGGGTCTTGGGTACGGTCTTGCCGAGCACATCCTTCGAGGCCACCGAGCACAGCCCGCGGGCCAGGCTGAAGAGCACCAGCGCAGTGATGATCCCAATGCCGGCGGCCACCCCTTCCAGGGTCAGCGCCACCCCGGCCATGGCCAGCACCGCCACCGCCTGTAGGAGATTGCCGAGGACGTAGGTCCACTTGCGCACCGCCTGGCGGCGGATGAAGCTGGCGATGAACAGCTGCGGCAACAACGAGCCCGACTCGCGCACCGGGACCAGGAACGCCGTAAAGATCCCCGGGGCCGCCAGGGCACTGAGGACCCAGGCGAGGACGGTCTTGGGGCTGGCGATGGCATCACCGAGCTTGGTGAAGAACTGCGCGGCGATCTGCAGGAAGAAGTTGGCCGGCACCACGCGGCAGGCGTCGGCGCTGATGTCCTTGCAGACGCGGGCGTCCTCCTCGTTGACCAGGGTCCGGTAGGCCTTGTCCAGGGCGGACTCAGTGGGGGTGGCGACCTGCTGCTCCATGGTCATGGCTCGGCTCCGAAACGGTAGGGTTACGAACAGAAGCCGATTACCCTACCAGTGGGGCGTGGGCACGGCGAGCAGCCACCCCCGCCTGCACCGGGCGCAGCACTGGCCCCACGGAACAAAACCCTGCAGAATGTTAGTTTAACCTCTTGCCGGACCCCCTCGCGGTGTACCGAGGCAAGCCCGCGGACGGGCCGTTGGACTGGACCGATGATGCACGAAGACCCCCTGCCGCAGTGGCCGACGATCCTCATCGTCGACGACGAGCCCACCAACATCCAGGCCCTGGCCCACCTGCTCAAGGACGATTACCACATCCGGGTGGCCACGGGGGGCGCCAAGGCGCTGGAGATCGCCGCCGGGACACCGCAACCGGACCTGATCCTGCTCGATGTGGTCATGCCCGAGCCCGACGGCTACGAGATCTGCCGCCGGCTCAAGGCCGACCGGGCCACCCAGAACATCCCGGTGATCTTCGTAACAGGAAGGGACAGCGCCGCCGATGAGGAGCACGGGCTGGAACTCGGCGCCATGGACTACATCACCAAGCCCTTCAGCCCGCGGATCACACGAACCCGCGTGCGCAACCACGTCGACCTTAAGCGCAAGACCGACGCCCTGGAGCGGCTCTCGCAGCGCGACGGGCTGACCGACCTGCCCAATCGCCGGGTCCTGGACCGGCAACTGCCGGAGGAGTGGAGCCGGTGCCAGCGCGGTGACACGCCGTTATCGGTCATCATGATGGATATCGACCACTTCAAGCCGTACAACGACCACTACGGCCACGGCGCCGGGGATGAGTGCCTGCGCCGCGTCGCCCGTGTGCTTGCGAATGTGCCGAGCCGGACCACGGACCTGGTGGCCCGCTACGGCGGCGAGGAGTTCATCGCCCTGCTGCCCTATACCGATGCCCCCGATGCCTGGCAGATGGCCGAGCGGTTCCGCGCGGCGGTCGCCGCGCTGCAACTCCCCCACGGACACTCTTCGACCGACGGCATCATCACCATGAGCGTCGGCGTTGCGAGCCATACGGCCGATCGCCCCTACGACAGCCCCGAGCAGCTCCTGGAGGCCGCCGATCAGGCGCTCTACGCCGCTAAGAAGGCGGGCCGCAACCGGGTCCAGGCGGCGCAATGACCCCAGGCCTCGGGCCCCGAAGCGGCCGCGCGACGCCGCGACCGACGTGGTAACCTTGAGCTCCACGGGGTTGTGAGACAGGGAGGGTAGACCGTGTCCGAGAGCGCGCCCCACTCTGATCGCCGGGCCGACGAATGGCGCATCCTGTTCGACCACCTCCCGGACGCCACCCTGCTCATCGCGCCGGACACCGGTCGAGTGCTGGAAGGCAACCCGGCCGCCGCCGCGCACCTCGGCTATACTCCGGAGGCTCTGCGCGGGCTGACCATCGCCGATTTCGAGGCCGCCGAAACCCCGGCAGAGATCGCCGCACATATCGAGAAGATCCAGCGCGCCGGGCGCGACGACTTCGAGAGCCAGCACCGGCGCCGCGATGGCACCCTGGTCGATGTCCAGATCACGGTGTCACAGGTCGAATTCGCGGGACACCCCCGCCTGCTCGCCGTCTTCCGGGATATCACCGAGCGCAAGGAAACCATCCGAGCCCTGCGGACCAGCGAGCAACGTTTCCTGGATGTGGTCGACGCGGCCGGGGAGTACATCTGGGAGATCGATCGCGACGGCACCTACCAGCTGGTGACCGCGCAGATCGAGCCCCTGCTGGGCCGCTCCACGGCGGAGATCATCGGTCGCTCCCCGGTCGATTTCATGCCGAGCGCCGAGGCCGAACGGATCCAGACGATGCTCTCGGAACGAGCCCAGACCGGTGCGGCCTGGCAGGGGCTGGAGCATGAATCCGTGCGCCCCGACGGCACCCGAGTCTGGCAGCGCGTCAGCGGGCTACCGATCTTCAATGAGGCCGGCGAACTCATCGGTTTCCGGGGCACCGGTCGGGATATCACCGCCGAGCGGCAGGCCCAGCAGAACGAAAAGCGCCTCAATGAGCGGCTTCGCCTGGCCACCACCGCGGCCCGCATCGGCGTCTGGGAACTCGACCGGGCGACGGACCGACTCGAGTGGGATGCCGGATCGGCGCGGATCTTCGGGACGGACCCGGCTGCGTTCAACCACCGTCTTGCCAACCTCCAGGCGACCCTGTGGGACGAGAACCGGACAATCGCCGAGGGGCTGATCGAGCGCAGTCTCCACAGCGCGGAACCGTGCGAGGCCGAGTTCCGAATCCGTCGCAAAAGCGACGGTGCGATTCGCCACATCCGGTCTGTCAGCCTCTCCATCCCCGATGAACACGGCCAGGTTCAGCGCCTGGTAGGGATCAACGAGGACATCACCGACCGGGTCCAGGCCCGCGAGCAACTGGCCGCGCAGGAGGCGCGATTCCGCGGCCTCTTCGAACTCGCCCCAGTGGGGCTGGCCATGACCGACTTCGAGACCGGCGCCTTCCTGGACTTCAACGACCAGGTCTCGGAGGCTGCCGGCTATACCCGGGAGGCCTTCGCACAGCTCACCTATTGGGACGTTACCCCGCGCGAATACGAGCCGAAGGAACGCGAACACCTGGAAGCGATGGCGCGCACCGGGTACTACGGGCCGTACGAGAAGGAGTTCATCCACCGAGACGGGCACCGGTTCCCGGTCCTGCTCAATGGGTTCCGGATGACAGACCCGCAGACCGGACGAGTGGTGGTCTGGTCGGTCATCCAGGACATCTCCGAGCGCAAAGCCGTGGAGCAGGCCCTGCACCAGGCCAAGGAGGCTGCCGAGGCCAACAACCGCGCCAAGAGCGACTTCCTGGCCAACATGAGCCACGAGATCCGTACCCCGATGAACGCGGTCATCGGCCTGGGCCAACTCCTGATCGAGACGGACCTCGATCCCGTTCAGCGCAATTACGCCGAGAAGATGCACAACGCATCGCGGATGCTGCTGGGGATCATCAACGACATCCTCGACTACTCCAAGATCGAGGCCGACAGGCTGACCCTCGACCCCCACCCGTTCGACCTCCACGAGCTGATGGATCAGATGGCTACCCTGTTCGGGGACCAGGCCGGCGAAAAGGGCCTGGAGCTGTTCCTGCGCGTCGAACCGACCATCCCCTCAAGCCTCGAGGGCGATGCCCTGCGCCTGAGCCAGGTGCTGAGTAATCTGCTCTCCAACGCCATCAAGTTCACCAAGCACGGCCAGGTTGGACTCAGCATCACGCAGCTCGGTCAGGATCCTGAAGGGGTGCGGTTGCACTTCCAGGTGGAGGATACCGGGATCGGTATCACCCCCGAGCAACAGCGCAATCTCTTCCAGGCGTTCTCCCAGGCGGACACCTCGACCACCCGCAACTACGGAGGCACGGGCCTCGGGCTGGTCATCAGTCAGCGGCTGGTGGCGCACATGGGCGGCGAGCTTCGGCTAGAATCCACCCCCGGCGAAGGCACACGCTTTGCGTTCGAGCTCCACCTGCCCATCGCCGGGACGGGCCCGTGGACACTGGATGCGCCGAGCCTGCCCGGTGGCCACGTCCTGGTGGTCGACGACCACGATGTCGCGCGCCAGATCCTCCGCGAGTATCTTGAGGCCTGGGGGTACACCGTCACCGAGGCGGACAGCGGCCCGGCGGGGATCGAGGCGGCGCTGGCCGCCGAGCGCAGCCGCCAGCCCTTCGACCTGATGCTGATCGACGGCCACCTGCCCGGCGAAGCGGATGGCTGGGGCACGGCCCGGCGCCTGCGCACCCTGCATGAGCGCGGCGACCTACCCACCACCAGGGGGCCGATGATCCTGGTCAGCGCCTATCAGCTGGACGACCGGTCCGTAGGCGATCCCTTCGACGGTTGCTTGCCCAAACCGGTGACAGCCTCGACGCTCTTCGATGTCGTCCAGAACACCTTCGTCGGCGCACCTGCCGCGACACCGGTCACCACGAGCGGGGCCATTCCGAATCTCTCGGATCGATCCCTGCTGCTGGTGGAGGACAACGCCATCAACCAGGAGGTGGCCCAGCGCCTGCTAGAGCAGACCGGGGCGCGGATCACCCTGGCCAGCAATGGCGCCGAGGCCGTGGCGTGGACGCGGGAGGCCACCTTCGATCTGATCCTGATGGATCTGCAGATGCCGGTGATGGACGGCTACGAGGCCACCCGGGAGATCCGCCGCGAGCACCCGAACCTGCCCATCCTGGCCCTGACGGCTGCGGTGCTGGATAACGACCGCGCCGGGGCCCGGGACGCGGGCCTGGACGACCACATCGGCAAGCCCATCGACAGCCGGCTGCTGTACCAACGGCTGGTCCACTGGCTCGGCGCCGAGGGCACGGCATCGCCCTCCGTGAACGGCCCGACCCCGCCCGGCGCGGATGGCGAGGACGCCGCGCTGCCCGAGCAGCTTTCGGGGATCGACCAGACAACCGGCCTGCGCCACCTGGAGGGGGATCGCGCCTTCTATCGGCGCCTGCTCCAGCGCTTTGCCAGCCAACTCGAGGGTGAGCTCGGCCAGCTGCCCGCCGCCCTGGATCGGGGGGACCCGGAGACCGCCCGCCGGGTGGCGCACACCCTGAAGGGCACGGCCGCCACCGTAGGGGCCACCCGGCTCGCCGAGGCTGCGGCCGGCGTTGACCGCTGCCTCAAGGCCGGAGAGAGCGTTTCCGATGAGCTGCACCGGGAGCTGCGTGCGGCCCTGGACGAAGTCTCCGCGGGCCTTGAGGTGCTGGCCGATGCGGCCACCACCTCGGCGCCGCAACCGCCGTTGGATGCGACGGCGGCCCGTGAGGCGCTAAACCGCCTGTACACGGCCCTGCGAGCGAACGAACTCGTCGACGAGGCCCTGGTCGATGCCGCGCTCCACCACCTCCGTGCGCTCAGCGACGAGGCGACCGTGCGCCGAGTCCGGCAGCAGATCGACCAGTTCGACTACGACGCCGCCACCGAGGTGCTGGCTCCCCACGCCGCCCTCACACCGGACAGCGCAGCGTCTGGGGAGTCTCCCCCCGCACGCGACCGATGAGCTGCTGCAGGGCGGCCAGCCCGACCCGCTGCTTGAGCACCTGATCGGCGCCGGCCTGCAGGCAGTCGCGCTGCACCTCGGCCAGGGGGTAGGCAGTCATGACCGCGATCGGCGTTCGCGGTGCATCGACCCCTCGCTCGGCCTCACGCACCCGCTGAACCACCGTGCGCCCATCCAGATCGCCCAGCTCCAGTTCAAGGAGCATCAGCGACGGCGCCTGGCGCTGCCACTCCGCGAGGGCATCGGCGCCGTTGTCCACCAGGCGCGGGGCACAATGAATGCGCAGCAGTAGCTCGTAGAGTAACCGCCCCTGATCCGGATCGTTGGCCACGACGAGCACATCCAGCCCCGCGGACCGGCGGTGCGCCGGCCTCGCTTCGGGGGGCACCGTATCGGTCTCGCAACACCCCGAGCCCTCGCCTTCAGCAACCTCTGGGTATTCGGCGGAGAAGGTGAAGGTCGCCCCGGCCCCGGGCTCGCTCTCCACCCGGATCTCACCCCCGAGCAGCCAGACCACCTGACGGCAAATGTAGAGCCCGAACCCGCTGCCCCCGCGTCCGTTCCCGGCGGAGCGCTCGCGGCGAAACGCCTCGAAGATGAGATCCTGATCTTCCGGCCGGATCCCGGGCCCGGTATCGGCCACCGCCACCTCAATGCGTGTCGCATCCAAGCGACGCACCCGCACGCACACCCACCCCTGATCGGTGTACTGGATGGCGTTGCGGGTGAGGTTGTGGACCACCTGCAACAGCCGGGTCTCGTCACCGCAGACCCGAGCCGGCAGATCGCGCCCCCACTCCAGGGACAGGATCAGTCCTTTGCGCTCGGCGAGCTCGCGCAGCAGGGCGATCTGCTCCGAGAGGCAACGGCGGAGATCGAAGGGTTCGGCCTGCACCTCGGCGCGGCTGCTGTCTGCCCACGCCTGATCGAGAATGGCGTCGATCTGCGCAAGCAGGGTGTCGCTGGCTATCCGGGCCAGAGCGAGGCAGTGGCGCTGCTCGGCATCCAGGGCCGCAGAATCCAGCCGCTCGTGGCACCGCCGCAACGCGCTCAGGGGGTTGCGCAACTCCCGGCCGATGGCGCTCAGGGCCCGACAGTGCTCCAGCTCGGACTGTACCCGGGCCCGGTCGGCCTGACAACGCTCGGTGATGTCCTCGTTGATGCCGAAGAGTCGACTCGGCTCGCCGCGCTCATCGTAGAGCTGCTGGCCCACCGAGCGAATGTCCCGGATCGTGCCATCGCCGCGACGGATGCGGAACGTGACCTCCCAGGGATGGCCCTGCTCCACCCCCGTCCAGATCCGCTGCAGGGCCCTGCAGCGGTCCTCGGGCAACAGACGCCGCTCCCACTCCGAATACCCCAGGGGACCATCCACCGGGGCGACCCCGTAGAGGTCGTACATGCGCGGATTCCAGTAGAATTCGCCATTGCGCATATCCAGCTCCCAGACACCGATCCCGGCGGCGTCCGTGGCGATGCGAAAGCGTTGCTCGTTCTCGTGGATCACTCGGTGATAGGGGGTGGACATGCTCAACAGCCGCAGCCTCGATGTTTCGTTCTCCAATTCTCTTTAGACTAACTGATCTTTCCGGATTCGGCGCGACCACAGGGGGCGCCAGGCCCCCTGCGGGAGGGGGCCACCACGACGCCACTACGCTGCAAGCCGCAGGCAGTTCCTCACCGAGGTGACGCCCGGTAATCCCGCCACGCGGACGACCATCTGGTTCATTTGCTCCGCGGTGTTCGCAAGACCGCTTAGTTGCACGACACCAGCGAACGCCTCGATGTGGACCTGCACGCCGCGCAACCCGGGTTCCTCCTGCAGGGCCAGCCGCACCTGCTCGGCCACGGCGAGGTGATCGAACGCGAAGCTGTCGCCTTCCTCCCTCCGATTGGCGCATGGGGCGCCAGGGATCAACGGAGCGTCCGCGCTGGATTCCCGAACCGGGCTGGCTGTCGTGTAGATGCTTTTCATGATCGACCTCGCGCAGTGTCCTGTGGGAACTTGCCCTCTGTCCCGCGCTACGCGGGCATGCACCCGGTCAGTCCGCCGGGTGCGCAGCAGCGACGGGCGAGACAGCGTCAGGCCGGAACGCGGCCGGCGTCGGTTCGTTACCGCACACACCGCGATGCCGCCGGGGAACAGCGACCGCGCCACGCCCGTCTTTTCGCCCCCGCCCTGCGGGCAGACGCGCTACCATGGCGATACATCACCGTCACGCGGGCAGCGCGCACCCGGACTGCCTGCCCCCGGAGGCACCATGAAGTACGACGCCGCTGCACAACCGAGCGCCGAGACGCGCTTGCGCCACGAGGCCGAGCAACGCCTGGTCGACGGCAACGCCCCCAGCGCTGGAGGCTGGACCATCAGCGCCGAGACCCTTTCGCTGCTCTACCGCTTGGCCAGCCAGCCCGAGCGAGCTGCCGATGCGCTGAAACTGCTGCACGAACTGCAAACGCACCAAGTGGAACTCGACTTGCAGCAGGAGTACAGCGAGGCGAACGAACAGGCACTCACCGAGGAGTTGCACCACTACCGCACACTGTTCGAACACGCCCCGGTGGGCTATTTCGTGCTGGATCTCGAGGGGCGTCTTCTCGATACCAATCGGCTCGGCGCGGAATGGCTCAACCTCGAGGCGAGCGCCGCAGCCGGTCAACCACTGAGCTGGTTCCTGGATCCGGGCTGCCGCCAGGCGTTCACTGCACTCCTGGAGACCCTGCGCCAAGGGGGATCGGGCGCAACCTGCCATGTCTGTACCCCCAATGGCGCAGACGCACCGCAGCGCTGGCGGATCGACGCCGCTCTCGGGCCAGGAGTGGACAACATCCTCGTGGTCGCATCCGCGACCGAGTGATCGGGCGGGGCCGGCCGGCGTGAACACGGCGGGCGTGGATGCGCCTTCGGCGTCCTTGAAGCGAGTCCTGACGTTGCTTCGGCAACGGACGGGGCACGACTTCTCGTTGTATAAGCTCAACACCCTCCACCGCCGCATCGAGCGCCGCATGGTCGTCCACGGTGTCGATTCGCCGACGCGCTACGCCGCATTGCTGGAGGCGCATCCGCAGGAGCTCGACTTCCTATTCCGGGAGCTGCTGATCGGGATGACCAGCTTTTTCCGCGATCCCGAGGTGTGGCAACGCCTGGTTGCAACCGTTCTTTCCGATCTGCTGGCACGACAACCGGCGGAGCAGACACTTCGGGCCTGGATCATTGGCTGCTCCACGGGCGAAGAGGCGTATTCCCTGGCCATGGCACTTTCGGAAGCCATGGATCAGGCCGAACCGCTGCAGATCCCGTCGGTCCAGATCTTCGCCACCGATCTGAGCGCAGAGGCCATCGATACGGCACGGCGCGGCGCGTATCCACCATCGATCTGCGGCAGTGTATCCGCAGCCCGCCTGCGGCGATTTTTCACTGCCCACGAGCACAGCTACCGGATTCACCCCAGCATCCGGAGCATGGTGCTATTTGCCCAGCACGATGTGGTGCTCGACCCGCCGTTCACCCAGCTCGATCTGATCCTCTGCCGCAATCTGCTCATCTACTTCCAGCCCACGCTGCAGCGCCGCCTGCTGCCGCTCCTGCACTATAGCCTGAAACCGGATGGTGTACTGGTGCTGGGCCTTTCAGAAACCATCGGCCGGCTCCATCGACTATTTGCGCCGATCGACGCACGCCTGCGACTCTACCGGCGCCAGCCGAGCAGCCCGGGTGGCGGACGGGGTTTCCTGTTGAACGCGTTCCCACCATTATCCTGCCCCGCGGAGGAGGCCCCGTTGTCGCCCCCCAACCAACCGCCCCCTGCCGCCGAGAGCCTGTCGACCGCCGTCGACCAAGTGCTGCTGCAGTCCTACGCCCCCGCCGCGGTGCTACTCAACGATGACGCCGACGTGGTCTACATCAGCGGACGGATCGGCCGCTACCTGGAGCCGGCTGCCGGGAAGGCCAACTGGAATGTCTACGCCATGGCGCCGGACGGTCTGCGTGAACCACTTTACAGCGCACTGCAACAGGCCGCGGACCAGCACCGCCCCGTCCAGCGCCACGGCCTGTGCGCGGCCCCGTCCACCGGCACGCAGCTTGTGGACATCACGGTGCAGGCGTTCCGCGAGCCCGGTCCCCTGCAAGGGAAGACCCTCGTCGTATTCCGCGACGCTGTTGCTCCGGTGCAGCCCCTCGGCGGCGCCAACGCCCGCCCCGGGGATGATGAGGCCACGCACGCCATCGAGTTGCAGCAGTATCGAGACCAGATCGAGCGGCTGCGCGCGCAGGACCGGGCGTCCCGCGAGGAGTTGGAGCACACCAATGAAGCGCTGCAGTCCACCAATGAGGAGCTGCAATCCGCCAACGAGGAGCTGACCACCACCAAGGAAGAGACGCAGTCGATGAACGAGGAACTGCACGCCATCAACAACGAGCTGCAGGGCAAACTCAACGACCTCGCCCGGGCCCAGAGCGATATGCAGAACCTGCTCAACAGCATCGATATCGCCGCGCTGTTCCTGGACCAGGACCTGAACGTGCGCCGCTACACCGAGCGCGCCACGCAGCTGTTCAACCTCCGCGAGAACGACCTCGGCCGCCCGCTGAGCGAGCTAACGACCCGCCTTCGGTACCCCGAACTCCAGGAGGACGCGCTAGGCACCCTGGGCACCCTGACCATCTCGGAACGCCAGGTGCTGACCACCTGCGATCAGCGCTGTTTCACCGTACGGATCATGCCCTACCGCCGCCTGGACAACGTCATCGACGGGGTCGTGATCACCATCGTCGATACCACCGGCTCGGGCTGAGCACCGCGCCGCTCGGCATGGCCGCCCGGCAGCCCCCGGGGCAGGCGCGTGCCGCGGGATTCCCCCAACCAAATCACGTTGTGCAGCGCACACCAACGCGCCACTTTAGATGACGCAACGTTCCAACACATGCGGAGGTGCGGAATGTTCGGTGCAACGCAAAAGGCCCTTGCCCTGATCGTGCTCGGGGTCGTCGGAGTCATCTACGCGGGTATGAACGTCCATGAATGGGCCTGGTGGCAAACCGCCGGTACGCAGCGGGAGCAGTACGATGCGGTGATCATCGGTCTCAATGGCCTCGCGGGGCTGTGCATGATCATCGGCGGCGCCTTTGGGGGTGACCGGTACTATCGAGACACCCACGAAGGGGATTGGCTCGGCGGAAGCGGTGGCGGCGGCGCAGCCCTGGCCCCCAGAATGCCGCTGCGGATCGACCGCGAGATCTTCTTCAGCACCCAGGGCAGTGCGGCCCCGTTTGATCTGGCCATCAAGCTCGGCTTCGTGATCCTGCTCTGCGGCCACGCCCTGATCGTCTACTCCCGGGCGGTGAGCTAACGGACCACCGAGGCACGGGGGCAGACAACAACCGCTCCAGCCGGGGGCGGACACCACTGCGGTGACCGCCCCCGGTGTTCCACCTCCCTTCCCAGGCCCTGGCACGGGCCGACCGAGTGGAAAAGAACTTTCTGATCACCACCTGATTACCACGTAGGCTGTACCGTGCGCCGGCCCGTGGACGCCACCCCGGCGCGCCGATAAGCTGCGGCCGAACGGACGGCCCACGATAGATTCGAAGCCATGGTACTGAGCGACTGGCTACTGCTGCTCACCGTCTGCGCACTCGGGGCCATGACGCCGGGACCGAGCCTGGCAGTGGTGGTGCGCCATAGCCTGAGCAGCGGCCGGCCGGCCGGACTCGCCGCAGCCGTGGCCCACGGGATCGGGGTCGGCGGGTACGCGGCCCTGAGCGTCGCCGGCCTGGCCGGGCTCCTCGCCGCACACCCAACCCTGCTGGCCGCCGTGCAGGGCCTGGGGGCCGCGTATCTGGCCTGGCTAGCCGTGCAATCGGCCCGCCAGGCCCACTCGAGCGCCGCCGCCTCGGCCACGGCGCATCCCCACTCCACCGCGTCGAGCGCACCCCCCGGCAACCGGATCCAGGCGGCGCGCGACGGCTTCTTAATGGCATTGCTCAACCCGAAGATCGCCCTCTTCTTCCTGGCGATCTTCAGCCCGTTCACCGACCCCGGGCAGGCGGCCTGGGAACAGGCCCTGATGGTGGCCGTCGCCGCCGGGGTCGATATGGGGTGGTACGCCGCAGTCGCCACGCTGTTCGCCCTGCCCGTCTGGCGGGCGCGGCTTGCAGCCCGGCAACGGCTACGCGAAGGCATCTTTGCTGTCGTGCTGGGGATGCTGGCGCTCTACACCGCCTGGGTCGCCTTGGGGAGCGTTTAACCCCGGCCTCACGCCTTTGGCCGTGTTTCGGACCAACGCCGCACCGGGGAACCGGCGCGGATCCGCCGGATCAGGTGGCCATCAGCCGCGCTCGGCGCGGTCGACGGCCTCGCCCCACTCGTCGTCGTAGCCCCAGGCCATGTGCGGCGAATAGAGCACGCGCAGCTCCTCCTGACGATAGACGCTGCGGATCTCGACCCCCTCCTCCTCGGCCAGGGCCCGGAACCGGGGGCGAATGAAGATGCTGCCGTCCGGACGACGCAACAGGAAAACCTGCGGGGCCATACTGCTCGGCCCGCGTCGGGTGACCACCGCGGTCTCTCCGGTGTTCAGACCGACCAGGGTGCCCGGCGGGAAGATCCCCAATTCGCGAATGAGCAGCCGGGTCAGGGTGGCATCAAACCGGCGACCGGCATCCTCGTAGAGCTCGCGCAGCGCGTCGCGGATCACATGGGCCGGTCGATGGGCACGCGGGGTGACCATGGCCATGTAGACATCGGCGAGCATGACCACGGCGGCCTCGGTACCGATCTGCCCTTGCGTGAGCCCCTGGGGATAGCCGGAGCCGTCCATCCGTTCGTGGTGCTCGCGGACGGCGCGCAGCCACTGCTGGTCTTCCAGACCCGCGGCCGCCAGCACGGCCACGGAGCGTTCCGGATGCCCATGGATTTCGCGGCGCTGGTCGTCACTCAGGGCACCTTCTTGCTGATCCAGCTGTTCCTGGAGGGCCAGCATACTCAGATTGCCCGTCAGCGAGGCACCGACGACCGCCCGACGCTGCCCACCGTCCAGCGAAGCGGAACGGGCGAGCAGGTCCGCAACGACGGCCTTGCGGATGGGATGGAGCACGAGGTTGGGAAACTCGCGATTGATGTGCGCCGCGGCGAGGGCCGCATCCGCATCGCGGTCGATCAGGTTGCCGAGCTGACTGATCATGCCCTCGAGACGCGGCAGGAAATCGCGCCGGCCGAGATCGATGGCGTGATGGACCTTCCTCAGCGAGGTAGCGCAATGGTAGAAGCTGACAAAGGGGTCGAACTTCAATTCGCCGCTGTGGTTCTCCCAGGACGGACTGCCGTCACCAGTCACCACCACTTCATCACGAAACGACGCGGCACGGGTTCGCCCCGCCTCCAGGAGCATCTGGCGTTGCGCATCGCTCTTGAGGATCCGACCGGAGCGGAGCAAAAGGCGATCGTAGGTATCGTAGATCGAGTACGGCACCGGCCGGCCGACCACAAGATCCCGACCACGCACCGGCACAAAGGGGTCGGTTGCCACCTCCTCGGAGCTATGCCTCGCGTTGTCGTTCATCAGGCCCGGTGATCACCCTAGTCGATCATCCTACAGCTTGCCGGCACAGGCCCCAGTCCGCAAGCGCGCCCTGCATCCACGCAACCGGCCACTGCGCTCAGAGTCCCTGGGCACCCCGCCGCAACCAGTTATGTACAAACGCCATTTTATGACGGGCGTGGTCCGAAAGCACGAACGGGTAGAGATCGGATAATCCCATGGAACGGTTGACGTGGTTGATGCCGAAGCTGAGCGTGACCGCGATGCGGATCAACCGCTCGGCATCGGGTTCCGTATAGGGGTCCCAGCCGGCGTCCGGCATCTGGGGCGACGACAGCCCCGTGGCGACGAAGCTGTCGGCAATGTCGGTCAGATGCAGCAAGTGCGCCGCCGTCTCCGCCCAGTCTTCATGGGGATGCGCGGAGGCGTAGCTGGTCAGATAGTACTGCTGCCACCCCGCCGGCGGACCGTTCTCGTAGTGGTATTGGAGCGCTGCTGGATAGTCGATCCGCTCGTCACCGAACATGGCGCGGAACGCATCGAGAAAGTCCTTGCGCAGGCTCAGCCGCCACCAGAGCATGTGGGCGATCTCGTGGCGCATGTGGCCGATCATGGTGCGATAAGGCTCGTCCAGCGCCTCGCGGCGGGTGGTGACCAGGACTGGCTCCACCTCCGCCACGCTGATGGTCACCACCCCCTCCGCGTGGCCCATCGGCACCGGGGTCGGGCCTTCCGCCAGCAGGTGAAACACCGGCCGGGCCCCCGGGTCCTCCGGTCGGAACCAGTGCCAGCGGCCGAGGTTATCCAACACCCAGCGCTTGGCTGCCTCGGTCTGTGCCCAGTTGGGGATGGCATTGGGGATGCCCGGATCCGGGGCCAACTCGGTCATGGCGCACGAGCGGCAGAATGCGCCCTCTTCGGGCGCGATCCAGTTACAGCCGATCCGTTCGCGATTGGCACAGAACGGCCTCATGGGCAGGAAAGCCCGGGCCTGGGGGTCGTAGGCGACCGGCGTCCCGTCGGCCGTGGCCAGGTTGTCGAACCACAGGGAACCGCCACCCACTGGATTAGCAAAAATGCGCATACCCCCAGTCTATACGCCCGCCCGGACCAACGCCTGCACCGATTGCTTACGAGTTGGCCGCGGAATCGACCTTCGGCGCCTGGACCCACCGCCCCGAGGGGCAACGACCCCACGCCTTCCCCAAACGGATCACCCTGCTCAAGCCCGGCGGCTCAGTCGTCGCCGCGGCGCAGGGTCAGTTCGGGCTCATCGGCGCCCAGGGGCCAGCGCACCGCCACCTCGATGGGGGCGCAACAGACCGGACAATCCTCGACGTAATCGGCCTCCGCGCCGTCCGTATCCACTACCAGCAGGAAGGGCTCACCGCAGTAGGGGCAGGAGGCGGTGCGCTCGGGTCGCCAGTCGGAATCCATCGGGGCCTCCGTGGTATGGGACAAGGCGTCCCCCGACGCCTAGCCAGGACGGTTGGCGGGTATTCCTCACCGATCGCGGCGATTGTGGCCTATGCTTGTCGTGATACCAATCGCCGACCAAGGGCTGCTCGCCCCCAACGCCGGTCTGGAGGGGACACGCCGATGGACGACCGCCGATCCTCCCCCCGCCGCTCCATCGGCGGCCGGCGTACCTCGCGCCTCGGAGCGATCGGCCACACGGCCCTGGTCGCGGCCCTCTCGCTGTTAATCGCCCCACCCATCGGCGCCGCCGAGATCCTGGAACGTGACTTCGAGGTGCGCCGTCCGGACTTCGAGTTACGGGTCGTCGCCCGACTGGATGCGCCACGGGAGGCGGTCTGGGCGGTGCTCACGGACTACGAGCGGCTGGCCGAGCTCTCTCCCGGGCTTCTGGAGAGCCGGATCATCGCCAATGACGAGGCCCGGGAAATCCTCGTGGCCACCGTCACCGAAGGCTGCCTGCTCCTGTTCTGTCGCAAGGTGCAACGCGTCGAGGCCATGGAGGAAGACCCACCGGGACGGATCCGGGCCCGCATCCTGCCGGAGCACAGTGACCTGCGACACGGCGTGACCGACTGGCTGCTGGAGGATCACGGGGAAGCCACGCACGTGACCGTCCATGCGCGCCTACGCCCCGATTTCTGGGTCCCGCCCGGGATCGGGCCCCGCCAGATGCAGCGTACCTTCATGCGCGACATGACCGAACTCATGGAGCGGGTCGAGACCGAAGCCCGGTCGGCCCGCCGCAGCGAGACCTCCGGGGCAGCGGACCGGTCGCCATACCTGAACCGTTCCTGAGGATCAGCTCGCGCCGGCCCCGCCCTGTTCGGCATCTACGGACCTACGCGGCCGATCCAGGTAGGAGCGCCAGCGCGGCCGCCAGACACCGAGCACCACATTGGCGATACAGATGATCAGCACCACCCAGAGCACCAGCGGTTCGTTGTTGACGTAGCGCGGGATCTCATCGACGCCGATGCGTCCGGCGGCGGCCGCCTCGGCCGCTGCAGCAGTCTGCATCGCGTTGCCGTGGATAAAGGCCAGGGTGGCCGAGAAGATGCTGAAGCTGAGAATCCCCTTGATCCAGACCCAGCCTGCCTGCCGGAACCCGGCGTACAGCGCCATGCTGAGCAACCCCGATAGAAACACCACGGCCAGCGACGGGAGCAGGAGCCAGTTGGCGATCGCGGCGATGCTACCCCGAATGACGGCGTACTCCTGTATAGCCTCCGGATCCGGGGCGATGCCGAGCAGGATCAGATGGACAGCGACGGCCCCGGTGAGGCCAATGGCACCGAGGGTGTGGAGGATCTTGAGTGATTTGATCAGCATCAGTGGCCTCTTGCGTGGCGGCAGAACCCCAGCCTATCAAGGCTGCCACTCGCCCTGCCCGGGTTCGAGGGGCATCCGGCGGCTAAGGGGCGGTTCCCCGGAGCGCCGGAGTCCCTCTGCCGCGCACACTGAGGGAGCCCACCCCGCTGACTCCTGCTACTTGCAAACGCGAGTCATTCGCATTTATGATCAGACGACCATACCAGCCCGGTCCAGTCCCGAGGCCGGGCCGATTCTCGATACGGAGAACGAGCTATGATCATCGATGCAAGCGAGCGATTCCGGCAGGGAAGACGCGCAAGCTGGCACTCCAGAGCATCCGCCCCACAACGAGGTCGAGCTGAGAGACACGAACTCCCCGATGTACATGAACTCCATGAACTCCATGAACTCCATGAACTCCATGAACTGCAGAGCCTCACAGCCTCCGGCGAGTTTCGTCAGGAACTCACCGAGTGCGCAGCCAGGCTGGGCATCAGCGAGGAACTCGCGGTTGCTGTCGCGGTCAAGCATCTGCACCAGTTCATTGCGGACTGATCACCATCTCCCGTCAGCAACCGGGGAGGGTCAGCTGACGTGTGCACGCGCATTCGATCAACTCCAGATCGTGCGTGATCACCATCACGCATGTGCCAGAGTCGGCGATGCGCTGCAGATTCTGCACGATGATCGCCAGGTTGGCGCCATCCAACCCGCTGGTGGGCTCATCCAGCACGAACAGCTCTGGCTTGCGGGCGTGACCGCATGCCACGACCAGTCGCTGCTTCTCGCCACCGGATAAAGACTGCGGGTGGCGGTGCCTTAAAGCGGTCAGTCCATACTCGTGCAGCAGCCCTGCGATCCAGGCCGGGTCTGTTTGCACTCGAGCCCCTTGCGCGGCGCTCGTGATCTCTTCCTCCACCGTGCGCATGTGCAGCTGATGGTCGGTGTTCTGGAGAACCACACTCGTACGGTGCATCAGCGCGCAGCCGCTCAGGACGCGGCCTCGTACCCGGATTTCGCCGGCATCCGGCCTCAGCAGGCCGGTCAGTAGCCGGGCCAGGGTCGTCTTACCGGCCCCGTTGGGGCCGAGGACCCCGACAATCTCCCCGGAGGGCAGGCAAAGGTCCATGCCCTTGATCACCGTCGGCCCGTTGCGATAAGCGAAGGCGAGTCCGGAAACCCGTAGATGCCCCTCGCCGGACGCAGGAACTTCAGGCAGTGCACCGCGCTGATCCACCACCTCGAGCCGACGCAGCCCAAAACGAAGCCGCTCCCGCGCGACTTCCGATGCGGACCCGGACATAGCCAGACACCCCCCCTCCATGACCAGGATGCGGTCGACCAAATCGGTCAACCAATAGAGCCGGTGGTCGACAATCACCAACGTGACGCCCTCCTCGCGCAGTTCAGCGAGGTGGTCAGCAAGCTCGCGGGTCGCTTCAGGGTCGAGATTGGCGGTCGGTTCATCCAGAACCAGGACGGACGGGGCACGCGACATCACTTCAGCCAGCCCCACCCGCTGCTTCTGCCCGTCGGAAAGGTCGTAGACACTGGCATCGGCCAGACCGGTCAGCTGGAACCGCCCCATCGCCCAACGCACCCGCGCCTCAATGACCGCGGGGTCCTCGCCGCGCTGCTCGTGCGCGAAGGCCAGCTCATCTTCTACATGCAACGCGAAGAACTGCTGCTCGGGGTCCTGAAACAGCGTGCCGACCCGGCTGCTGATCTCGGCCAGGCTGGCTTCCCGGGGGCTGTAACCGGCAATTCGGGCCTGCCCGTCCCACTCGCCCTGGTAATGGTGCGGGATCAGGCCATTGATGACGCGAACCAGAGAGCTCTTACCACACCCCGAAGCGCCCGTGACTGCGATGGCCTCGCCGCGGGCCACGTGCAGGCGAACCCCGGTTAACGCAGCCTGACTCTGGAACGGATAGATGTAGGTGATGTCGTCTAACGTGATCATGACCACCCCGCTCCTTGTTCGAGCCACAGCGAACCGGCGACCACCAGGGCCGCCATGACCAGGAATGCCCAGTCCGAGCTACGGAGACGGTCCGCACGATAGCGAGACGCCTGTGTGCCGCCACCGAGCCCCTTGAGTTCCGCGGCCACCGCGAGGTCATCCGCGGTTCGCAGCGCGCGGAAGAGCAACGGCATGAAGATCAAGCGCAGCGAGGCAATCGGGTGGCGCAACAGCAGGAATGGGCCGGGCTTATACCCCTTGAGCCGCACCGACTCACCGACCTGCCGGATATCGAAAAGGAACGCCGGTACGAAGCGCACCATGGAGACCGCGGGCAGGTAGAGCCAATACGGCAGGTACAGCGACTTCAGGGCGGACAGTGCCCCCTGGACGCGGGATGACAGCGCCATCGCCAGCACGGTATTGAGCAGAATCGCTGAGCGGAGGAATGGAACGATGACGTCGGCGATGTCGCCATAACCCAGCCGCGGGAGGACGAGCCCCATCAGCTGCATGAACCCCATAGCCATGAGCCAGAGGATCGCGAAGAGCAGGTAGGCCCCGATCAGGATCCCGTACCGTCGAGTCAGAGCGGCGTAGGCAGCACTGACGGCGAACAGGCTCAGCAGCACCCCCGGCGACTCGAGCACGATTACGGTTACCGCAGCAGCTACGCTGATCAGCATCTTGGTCCGCATCGACACCCGGTGCAGCGGGGTCTGCCGCCCCTCGGGCGCATCAGTGATGGATGATACCGGCATGACGCAGCTCCTGAATGAACCGTCGACCCAGCCATAGTCCGAGCAGGCTGCCCAGATAACTCAACGTCACCACAGCGGCAACCATCATCAGCAGACGTGGCTCCTCGCGAACCATCAATGCGCCCACCCCGAGACTGATGGCACGGACCAGGAACTCATGGACGGCGATCCCGATCAGCAACCCGACCATGCGCCGATAACCGCCGAGCAGCCAGATGACCCCCTCGGCTAGAACACCGGCTAGCAACGACGCCGGTATGCGTACCGGATTACCACCGAGGATCAGGATGTCAACCACGGCACTGACCAGCAGAAAGATGGTCAACGTGCCCAGGCGCTGGACCCTGTGCAGTAGCACCAGAAGCAGCGCCGTCGATACGATGCTGCTGGCCATGAGCGTGACCGGATTCATGCCGCCGCCGAAGAGCACGATCAGCAGTCCGGTAACCTTCGCCAACGCGGCGAAGGTGCCCACCATCACCAGATCCGAGACGGACCAATAACGACGGCCTCGCCGGAGGGACCCTGGCGCTGAGGCTGCACTGAGGTCCGAAACGCGGGGGTCGATGGTGCTCATGGCGACGCCCCCTTCTCCGGATCTACGGTTTGGCGTCGCCGCGCCGCGGAGGGCTGGGTCGGATCAATGGCCGAGAAGGCCTGACCATCACCGTCCTGCTGGTCGATGACCGCCTCAAGCAATGCCGCGAGATCGGCACGCCGGATGTTGCCGTGGGCATCAACGGCCCGCGTAAGTTCGGCCTGCCCCGACGGTGGCCCATCCAGCAAACCGCCGGGACGGATCAGCAAGTGGGGCAGCCCCGAACCCCGCAGATAGTTCTCCGCGCGGGTCTTGGCATCGACGATCTGCCCGAACGCCTCGATCGCCTGGCGCGATCGGTAGGGGCGCGTTTCACCGCAGCCGATGGCGGTGACAAGCACCACACGGTAGGGATCCCAGCCGCGGGCCGCATCCGTGATCAGCATGTTCCCCATCTCATCCACGAAGCGGCCCCTCTCGAGCATCCCGGACACCGTCGAGACCACGGCTGCGCCCCGGCCCGCAGCCTCGAACGCACGGGGCACCGAATCCGCATCGGTGACATCGCCCTCGATGACATCGACCCCCAACCGCTCGAGTCCCTCGGCCTGCTGCAAGGCACGGGCGAGCGCCACCACCCTTCGGCCGCGGTCCCGCAGACGCTCGGCCAGCAACCATCCCACGCCCCGCGTGGCCCCGAACAACAGCACCGTCCGCATAGTCATGGCGCCTCCTCGCCGTCCCCGACCCACAGGCGCGGACGACCGGTTCTTTCCGCAGCCAGGGTCTGGAAACGCTGCAGCTGATCCGGTCGCACGCGCCTTTGCTCGTCTCGCCCGAGGAAGATCTTGAACATGCCCTCCCCTTCCGTGTTGAAGAACTGCAGCGAAGCCGTATCGCACCCCATGAAGGGACGACGGACCAGGAGAATCGCGGCGCACCGTTCAGGACGCAGATGGCCTCCCAAAGCCCCCTGTCCCTTCAGGTTGTAGAACCCGTGGGCACACTGGCCGGGCGGCATACGGCACCGGACCTCCAGGATCAGATCCTGGTTGTGAACGATGACCAGAACCTCGCCCCAGTCACTCACCTCTTGGAGCACCGACTCGAAGTGCTCGCCGGAAACCTCGCACCAGAACGACCCCGGCAGGCAGCGGGTGGCATCGAGGGGAGGCAGCCCGTGACGGCGAGCCACCTCCTCGATCACCGCATCCGGTTGTTCCGCAAGCTCCTGACGGACGGCCGCATGGGCCCGCTGCCTCGTGTCCTCAACCTGCATGTACCCTCCTCTCGGCATCCAGTGCCTGGCCACAAATCTGCTGAAAACCCGAAATGAGATTCGGCGCCCAGAACCGCCCTGCCACCGTCAGATGGAGGTCCTCGCCGCTCCATACGACTAAACCCGCTTCCACCCAACGCTCGATCAGTTGCCCGGGCCGTGGATCGGCCCGGACCGGCATCGGCATGCGCGCACGGAGGGCAGGCACCTCGAGACGACCAACCTCAACGCCGCCCATCAAGGCGTCACGAAGGGGCTGCAGGGCATCCGAAACCCGCATCATGGCCACCGGTTTGTCACCCCGGGAGACAGCTCGCTCGTAGGCCTCCAGATCCGGGGTGTTGGCGTAGCTGTAGGGCTCTCGACTGCCGCCGGCTCCGGCACCGAAAGCGAGTGTCTCGGCGCCGGACTTGATCAGGAGGTTGTAGAGGTTGCGCTCGCGCGGCGTCCGGGCCCAGTGGCTGTTACTGATCTGCCGCCAACCCGCAGCCGTCAGCGCCTCGACCGCCTCCGCGTAGAACGCTGCCTGCTCCGGGAGCCCGGCCGGCTGCTCGATGCTCCCGCGCTCGACCTGCTTTTGCAGCGGAGTCCCCGGGATGAGCTTGAGCGCGTAGGTGTCCAGGCCGTCCAGCCCCAGCTCCTGACAGCTGTCCAGATCACGGTGCCAGCTGTCCATGTCCTGCCCCGGCAGACCGAACATCAGGTCGGTGATCACGGCGCCCTGCTCTTCGCTGGATAGCAGCGCAAGGCGCTCGGCCACCTCCTGCGCGGTGGCGATGCGGCCCTGTCGGCGGCGCACCTCGGTATCAAAGCTCTGCACACCGACCGAGACCCGATTGACCCCGCCGGCAAAGGCGGCGCGGACCTTCTCCTCGTTTAACCCGACGACGCGGGCTTCCAGAGTAATCTCGCAATCTGCGGCGAGAGGTAGGTACTCGCGGAGCACCTCCAGCAGCCGCGCCAGATCTTCCGCCGGCAGGTCGCTAGGCGTACCACCACCCAGATACACCGCCTGGATGGGCCGCTCCCCGACCAGTGGCTGACCCGCATCAAGCCGAATCTCCTCGATCAGCCAGTCGATATACCGGCTCAGGCGCGGCGCCGCGGAGCGGTGGCGGTAAAAGCCGCAGTACAGGCAGTTGCCCCTGCAGAAGGGGATGTGCACGTAGGCCAGACGCTTGCCGGCCGCCGGCTCCCGCTGCGCCACCCCGGCCCAGTGGTCGGGGATCTCTGGCGCAGATACCGATTGTTTGTCCTGCCGGGGCATGACCGGGCTGCGCGCGGTGAACGCGTAGCGCAACGGATCGCTCGTAACCGCGGGGTAAAGGCTTCCCAGCAGATCGCGCATGGTACCCCCCCTACCAGTCGAGTTCCGCGGACACGTAGTAGAAGCGCCCGCGCACTGGATCCGGCATCAGGCCGTAAAGGTGACTCGCCTCGTCTGACTCACGAGAGAGGCCGACCTGCGCGGGATCCGTGCCGTAGGGGCGTTCATCGGTGGCGTTCTCGACGCCGATGCCCAAGGTGACCCCCGCCGGCAGTTGCTGGCGCAGCCCCAAGTGCAGCAGCGTATAAGGCTCGCCGATTCCGGCCTGGTCACCGACATGCTCGACCCGCGTGTGAGCCATGGCTCTGAACCAAGGCGGTGTCTCGGCAAGCAGGCTGGCGCGCTGACGCGGGCGGCTCTCAAGCCGGTCGCCGGTCTCTCGATCGTGGGCGGCCAGGTAGGTGTAGTTGGCACGGACCTGGCTCCCGTCCGGCCAGCGCCAGCCGGCGTCCAGTTCCACCCCCTTGGTGCGGGCCTCGTCGATGTTGTCGTAGCGGCGCACATGGGCTCCGTCGGGTCGCGCCTCACCCGTCCGCTGCTCGACAATCTGATCCTCCACCTCGGTGCGGAACAGCGTAATGGCCGCGCGGCGATGGTCGCTGATCCGCTCCAGGGCCAGGCTGTAGCTGCGGGAGCGTTCCGGGTCGAGGTCCGGGTTGCCGTAGAGATGGAATTGCGCCTCCGGGTCCGGCATGTGCGAGTGGTCCATCTCGTAATCCTCGGAGAGCTGGAGCAGGTTAGGTGCGGCGAACCCCTCCGCGTAATCAGCCTTGATCCGTACCTCGTCGTTGATGGCGTATACGCCGCTAACCCGGGGGCTCACTTCCCCGCCATACTCGCTGTGCCCGTCCAGGCGGGCACCAAGGGTGACCAACAGGCGATCACCGAGCAGGTGGCTGCGGTTCTCGAGCCCCACGCCGTAATGGTGGGCCCGCTTTCGGGGTACCTCGGGCTCGTCAGCCACCTCCCGCTCGAAGGTCTCGCGCCGATAATCAACAACCGCGCTCAGACGCTGCAGCTCGCTCCACCACAGCCCACCGCGCGCCTGCGCGATATCCTCGGTGTGCTGCATTTCGCGGGGCGCCATTTCAAAGACCGGCACCGCTTCTTGATCGGAAGACGGGCTTTCTCCGGGAGATGCTGGCGGCCAGTCGACAAATGCTCGGATTTGCTCCCGCTCCGGTTCCTCGGCCTCCACGCGGGAGCGGTAGAGCTGAACCTGGCCATCCCAATCCGTGCGTTCCAGTTCGTAGGCCGCGCCAAACGCGTAGCGAGTCCATTCGACGCGCGTAGGCGCGTCGCCAAGCTCATCCAGATCCCAGATCGCGCCGTACATCTGCTGCCACGGGGGGAGTTCCTCGTCCCGGGGCTGGTCCCGCCCGGTCCGCTCCTCTTCCCCTGCACTGAGGAAGAATTCGAGCTCTTGCCCGGGAGCCAGATCGTAGAACAGGCTTGTGTAGCCGCTTAGCGCCTCGCGCCCCTCTTGGTAGTACTGGTCTTCGCTGTCGTCGTGATAATCGGGCAGCAACGCCGGCTCGGTATCGACAAAGTCCAGACCCGCCATCGCACTCCAGCGCTCACTGAGTGGCCCACCGGCAAACAGCGAGTAATGCTGCTCCTCGCCGTCATAGCCCGAATCCAGGCTGCCGAAACGGGCGGTTGCGGTGCCTTGCCACTCATCGGTGGGGGGCCGAGTGATGATGTTGATGACGCCACCGAGCGCGTCGGCCCCGTGCACGGCAGAGGCGGGATTACGGACCACCTCGACGCGTTCGATGGCGGCGGTGGGTGGCAGAGCACCGGTGCGGAAATCATTGTGCGGGAAGAGTTCGTCGAGGTTATTGAGCCGACGCCCGTTGATCAGCATCAGCGTATGGCGAGGCTCAAGCCCCCGGATCTGGGGCCGTTCGCGACCACCCCGGACGGCCGTGGTGTCCACACCCGGGGTATCGCGCAGGATCTCGTCCAGGGTGGTGACCGGCCGACGCGCGATGTCCTCCCGGGAAACCTCGCTGTAGCCGGCAGGCGCCTGCTCGCGGCGCACTGCATCCAGGGCGGAGGTCACCACGACATGATCCAGCCCCGCGTCGCTACGGCCCTCCCCATCGTTCCCGGCAGGCCAGACCACACCGCTTCCGGTACACAGGCCCAAGCCAAGGCAGGCCAGACCCATCGACCGGCACCGCCCCAGCGCTCCACAGGATCTGTACCCCATTGCCACCTCCAGTCAGGCCAAAGAGCCAGCAGTCAAGGCGGGTGCAGATCAAGCGCACCCCCTCCCAGACCTGGCTGGCCCGCGCTGACTGGCGGCTGGCTAGGATTACGTAAACGATAACGATTCGTATTCCGGAGTCAACCCTGCATACTGACCCGGGTCAGGAACCATCGCTTGCCCGCCCCATCGCGGCGGGCTAGAATCGCTACCGACAATGATTCTCATCCGCACTAAAGCGGGTGTGCGCCCGGAGACACGGGCAAAAACGAACGGCTATCGAAGGGAAGGAGCCATGACCAGAGAGGATCAGGAGCCGACGAAATCCCGCGTACACCAAGAGGCCCGCGCCCCCGGCACCGATCGGGAACAGCGGCCGCAGATTCCGCGCATCGACAGCGCGACCCTCTTCAACGGCGGGCAGCGTGTTCTCATCCACCACCGCGGCGAGGATTACCAGCTCCGGGCAACCCGCCAGGGCAAGCTCATCCTGACCAAGTAGGTACCGGCGCCTCTCACGCACTGCGCCGCGGGCCACTTTCTACCGTTTTGTATTCCATTTTAGCAAGCCAGGTGCACCCCCCCTCTCCGCACCCAGCCAGCCAACCCGATACGGGGTCCGTTCGTGGAGCACTCCACACCCCGGACGGGCTGACGACTGGCCAAGAGGAGAGTGATCACGATGCACCCGAGACAAATCCGCACCATCCGGCCGCTGTTCACGTACTCCAGCCTGGTCGCGCTCGTTACACTCAGCGCGGCGGTCAAAGCCGATGACCCCCCGGCGGAACTGCCGGAGGTCTTGGTCGAACCCCCCGAGGAGACGGAAGGCAGCGGCACCGAGCGGAGCGCACGCCAGCAATCCCATCGCCTGCACGACCTCTTCCGTGGGGATTCCGAGACCCACGTCAGCGGCCCGCGGCAGGCCCAGCGCCTCTATCTGCGCGGCATCGAGGGCAGTCAAACCCAGATCACCATCGACGGCGCCCGCCAGGGCCGCGACCTGCACAACCACCGCGGCGGCCTGAGCGGGATCGACCCCGCCTTCCTGCGCCGGGCTGATGCCGAACCCGGTCCGCCGGCGGCCGATGACGGCCACGGGGCCACCGGAGGCTCCGTGCGCTTCGAGACCATCGACGCCGGCGACCTGGTCGATCCCGAGACCGGCTACGGGGGCTTCGCCCGCGGCGTTCGGGGCAGCGCCGCCGATTCCCTGACCACCAGCGCCGCGGGCGCCATCCAACCCACGGATCGCGTCGGCCTGCTGGTCGGGGGCAGCTACACTTCATTGGACGATTACCGCGTCGGCGGCGGGGATATCAAGGAGTACACCGGCTACGACGACCGCAACCTGTTGCTGCGGCTCAACGCCGACGACGGCCACAACCAACGGGTCCGCCTCGGCTACGAGGAAAACGAGAACCGGGGGGAACTGCCAATGAATGCCGGCGACCGGGTCCGGGGCGCCGATGGGCACATCCGCGAGGACGACATCGCCGACCAGCGCATGGTGCGGGAGACCACCAGCCTCAACTACGAGTACCACCCGGAAACGCGGTGGGTCGGCCTGGAGTTCGACCTCTATCGCAACAAGAGCGAATGGGAGAATCGCGACGACGATACCGGTTTCCTCAGCGACGGCGTCGGCGGCCGCCTGGCCAACACCGCCACCCTGGCACGGGGCTCACTCGGTCCCCTGGGCCACAGTGAGAACCGCCTGACGGTCGGCGGTGACCTGTACCAGGACACGGGTGAGGCGGACCACGGAGACATCCTGACCTACGACGCTCAGGGGCTGTTCGTGCAGAACCGGCTGGAGAGCGAGCGACTGGATCTATCCTTCGGGTTGCGCGGCGACTGGATGGAGACCGACTACGAGCAACCCGGCGAGTCGGTGGATTTCTCGGAACTCTCCACCAACGCCCGCATCGGCTACTGGGCCACCCCCTCCACGGAGATCTTCGCCGGCTACGGCGAGTCCGCCCAGGGCCGCTCCGAGACGGTCGCACTGCATTTGGACCGCAACATCGACACCGAAACGCGGATCGACTACGACGAGCCGCAGACCAGCACCACGGCGGAGGCCGGCATCCAATCCGAGCAACCGCTGGCCGGAGGCTATCTGGAGCTGTCGGGCACCCTGTTCCGGACCGACATCGACGATCTGATCCTCTACGAGTACGAGCGGCCGACGAACCTGGGACGACAAACGCCTCAGAGCGTCTACAACCTCGACGAACAGATCACCACGGAGGGCTATACCCTCAAGGCAGCGTGGCGGGGGGAGGACCTCTACAGCGCATTGAGCTTCACCCACGACAAGGTCCGCGGCCTCGACAGTGGCAATGCGCTAGGTACCAGCCGCCCCGATGCACGTCAGCAGCTGGTTCGGACGGTCGGCCCGCAGGGCGACCGCCTCGTCTGGGACAACGTCTACCAGCTCCACCCCGCCTTCCAAGTGGGCTACACCCTGAAGATGGTCGCCGATCTGGAGCGGGTGATCCCCGGGGATGGAGAACGTGACGGCTACAACATCCACGACGTGCAAATGCGGTGGCAGCCCCCGGGCGAGACGGATGTCACCGTTTACTTCGTAGTCCACAACCTGTTCGATGAAGAGTACGCCGGCCATACGGCGATACCGCAGTACGAAGCCGGAGAGACCGTGGCGGACAGTGACTACCTGCGGGAGCCGGGACGGGACATGCGCCTCGGCGCCAAGGTGCAGTTCTAGGGGGCGTCGCGGGTTGGGGGCCCCGATAGGCGCCCCCGGCCGCGCTCCCTAAACCCCACGGGGTAGCTCAGCGCTTCTCGAAACGGTAGGCGCTGTGGCAGGAGACACACACATCTTGTATACCGACCAGCTGCCGCTTGGTATGCGCCGGATCACCAAGTTCACGGGCATCCTGAGCCAAATTTCGGAATTGACCGTGTGTCTCTTGCATCATGCCTTGAAAAGCTCTTGGGGTCGCCTCACGACGCGCTTCCCGCCTGGACTCCTCTTCCTCGGTCGGTTCGCCCTGTTGCTCCTGTGCCCCCTCCTCTGTGGGCGAACCACCCGGAACGGCCTCGAGGGCATGCGCTTCAACGGCCTCCATATCCCCGTCTAACGCGTCTTCCAGAATATCTCTGAGTGCCTGCTGAAAACCGCGCATGCGCTCGTGGTAGCGGAAGTATTCTTCGGCCTCCCGCTCCACCGCGATGCGATCTTCTGCTGCGGCCTCATCGGCACCACTCACCCATACCAGAGCCAGTACCAGTCCTCCCGCGACGGGAGCAGCGAACGATTTCTTGAATGATGTTTGGCACCTCACGATTTGGTCTCCTCCAGGACAGCGCGTTGGGCGGCGGACGATGGCTGCCCAACGCTGCAGTCTTTTTGCGCGCGGGGTCGGGTGTCCTGCTTCATCAAGAGTCAAAAACGCAGCGCCGCTTCCAGGCGGATATCCCGCCCCGGCTCATCGCGAACAATCAGCTCACCATCCTGCTCCGACACCAGCGATGTGTGCTCGGCATACTGTTCGTCAAAGAGGTTGTTCACGACCACCCCCAGCGTGACCTGCTCATCCGCCCACGGCTGCCACTGGACCTGGATGTCGTGAAGGTGATAACCGTCGCGCTCCGGCTCATCGTCAGGTACATCGGTGTCATCCCCCACCCAGGTGAGCGTATACCCCAGGGTCAGGGTTTCATGAGCCGCCCAACGGTGATCCCAGACCAGACGATCACCACCACTTCCGGCCAGACGACGGCTAACCCCAGCCGGGTCGCCATCGTCGTCCTCCGTCTCGGCGCTCAGGAACGACAGCCGCGTGTCATAGGCATTCACCCCCCATGCGGCCCGCAGCTCATAGCCGCTGATCCGGACATCGCGCTGCCCGAGACGAACACCCGATTGGTGCGGGGGACCACCGCCAACGCGTTCAAGGCTGTTGTCGATGCGCGTCTCGAAAACCGTCGCCTCGAGGTTCAGGCGATCACGGGAGGCGACCAGACCCCGGCCCTGATACCGCAGGCCGCCCTCGCTGCGGCGGGACTCCTCGGTCTTTAAAGACTGATCGTCGTTGCCCTCTTCGATGTACTGCACCCAGCCGATGGGCATTGTGCCGCCAGGACCTCTGGCTGCCTCCCCGTAACCGCCGAAGACCGCCCAGCCCGCCGCAAGATCGAGTTCTGCACTCAGGTTGGGGGAAAAAGCGTCACCCTCGGGGTTCCGCTCTCCCAGGGCACTGGTGTAGTCATCGAAACGCAGGCCACTCGAAAGGCGGAGTCGTTCCCACTCCATGCGGTTCTGCAGGAAGGCACCGAAGTTGCGGTCCGTGTAGCTCAGCCGCGGGCCGTCGTCCTGCTCGAGACGACCATCCTCGGTGTAGTAGTCGAAACCCGCGGTGAGCTGGTGACGCGTCGGTCCGGCATTGAGGGAGAAGGTGTTGCGAAGATCGCCGCCGTGCTCAAGTGCGCGCGTCTCGGTGCCCTGATCCAGACGTTTGAGCCGATTATCGTTGCGATAAACCCGTGCCTGCCAGTCCACGTTGGGGTCGGTGGGGTCGTAACGGTGCTCCACCGTCCACGTGTCCCGTCGCAGCTCCTGTTTTTCCGGCTCCCCTCGGTGCTCTACCCGGGGATCGCCAAAATCACTGCCCGCCCCACCGGAGAGCGTATCGCCCTCAAAGCTGTGCCGCTGGACACCGAGGCGCAGTTCATGCCCGTGCACAGGCATTCGGCTAGCCTGCAGCAGGTAGCTACGATCGCCTCCGCCCGAGTACGGCATGTTGTCACCGCCCCCGGTCTCGTAATCGTCCCGGTTCGCCCCACTCACATGGGCGAGGGCGCCCCAATCGAAACCCAACCGCTGAAAGACAGTGGCTGATCCCTGCTCGGAAGAATCGGCTGTTGCGTAACCGGCCCTCAAGCGTGCACCCGTCTGCTCATCAGGATCGAGGAGCTGCTGCGCGTCGACCGTCCGGAAGCGTACGCTGCCACCCAGCGCGCCGGGACCTTGATCCGCCGCAGGCCGCGTATCGACTTCCACGTCATCGAGCAGCTGCGGATCGAGACCGGTTAGGCCACCACGGTGCTGGTGGAGGTCGCGACCTTGCCGAGCACCATCGACGGTCACGTTGAGGTTGTTTGACTCAACCCCGCGCAGGTAGAGGCGCTGGGCGTTGCGACTGCCGCCCCCTACGGTGGCTGACGCATCACCCCGAAAGAGCTCGCCGCTGCGCGAGGACTGGCGCCTCTGGAATTCTTCGCGGCTCGAGCCCCGCCCCAGCGAATCGACGCTGGACTCGACACGCACAACAGGCAAGTCATCCGCATCTTTGGCGGGCAACGATACGGGAAGGAGCGTCACCAAACCACCGCTGAAAAGCGTAAGGGACCTGAAAAAGGGGGCTGTACACGATCGCCTCGGATGCATCGACTTCGACCTCCTGATTGCCAACTCAAAGGCCGATCCGGGTCGTCACCAGGGACTCAACCGGTTACTCGGCCACTCATGGCTGGCTAGGCGCGGAGAGTGTCGATGCACCTGGCTGGCTCAGAACGCCCCAATGATAACGATTCGCATTACGTTTTCCAACTAAGGCGCCCCCCCCCCCCCGAGTCATGAAGGTGGGCACCCGATCGATCGACGAAAGCCGACTCCCACGCTTTGCTCACGGCCGGAGAATCGGCTAGATTGCTCGCTAGGCCGGGCGGAGGCGCAAGTTTTGGCGTTTGAACTCTTCACGGTGGTCGGTCTTGCGCTTGCGGCGCTCGTCGCGGCCATCGTCATCCAGCGGCGCGGCGGTCGCCTGACACCGGGCGGAGACGATGCTCTGACCCGCGCCTGTCACGGCGATCAGGAGCAGGCCGACCGCCTGGAGGCGGCCGAGCAGGAACGGGCGGGCCGGAGGCTATCCCGAAACGAGGCGCGCCGCCGCGCGGCAGAGCGCCTGAAACGGGATCGCGTCTAGGGCATGCTCGTCTGGCTGCTGATTGCCGGCGTCCTGGCGGCCATCGACCTCGGTGCCCGACCCTCCAGCCTGCAGCGGGGGTATCTGCTTGCCGCGGCGCTCGGCGGCCTGGCCGCAGCCGTCGCCAGTCTCGCCCTGGCCGAGGTGCATCAGTTCGTGATTGCGCTGCTCGTTGGCGCGGCGGCGGCGCGCTTTCTGCCCCCGGCCCTTCAACGCCGGCATCACCGCCTCCGGAAGGAGGCCGCAAGGGAGTACGAGCTTGTCGAGGTGGACGTCACCGAAGACGGCACGCCCTACGTGCAGCCCACCACCGAGATCGCACCCATCCCGGCCATGCTTGAGGATCGCGGTGAACTGACCGCTGGCGATCCGGTCTGGGTGCTCCGCATCGAGCAGGGCGTGGCGATCGTGCGATCGGCCAGCGGCCGGCGTGGACGTGTCCCCCCGCCGCTGAGCCGCTGCCGCTGGATGCGGTAATCGCCCCATTTCAGGGGCCACCGCAAAGCCCCGGTTCCCCCAGCACCTGCTCCGCCTGAGAGGAGCGGGTGCTGGGGGACCGGGGTCGAGCGTTCGACGGCGCGGTCAGGAAGACACGACCCGGTACCCCGCAGCAGTCAATCGCTCCGCCAGTTCCGCGATATGGGCCGGGCCCACTTCGCAGCAACCGCCCACCAGGGTCGCGCCCTGTTCCACCCAGTGAAGCGCGTGCTCGGCGTAGGCGGCCGGGTCCAGATCCGTGCGCGACTCGAGCACATCCACGGTACCACCGGGCTGAAGCGCGGCCACGGAGGTGAACGCGTTGGCATACCCGCCGAACGGCACCCCCAGTCCGGTGAGTTCACCCATCGCGGTGGTGACCGCTTCGGGGATGGCGCAGTTGACCAGCACGCGCTCGGCACCGGCGGCCACAACCGCCTGGGCCGCCTGGATTAGCGATTCGCCCGAGCGCAGGCGCGTACCGTCGCCATCGTCCACCGTGAAGGCCACCCACACCGGTAGGTTGCTCTCGACCGCTGCCTCGGTCGCCGCCCGCGCTTCGCGGGCCAGGGACATCGTCTCGCAGATGAAAAGATCGACGCCCTGGGCCTGGGCCTGGGCCTCCACCATGCGGCGATAGCCCTCGAGGCAGTCGGCGTCGTTCGGTGCCACATCCGGGCGATAGCTGGCTACCAGCGGCGGCAGGCAACCGGCGATGCGCACATCCTGCTGACCGGACGCGTCGCGCGCCTGGCGGGCCGCGTCCAGCGCAGCGGCATGGAGCGAATCGAACAGCTCGGGCGCCCCGTCGCGGGCCAGGCGCTGCGGCGTCGCACTATAGGTATTGGCCGTAATGACCCGCGCGCCGGCCTGGATGAAATCACGATGGGCGGCGGTGACCAGATCGGGCTCGTCCAGCATGACCTGGGCCGACCAAAGCGGTGTGACGGGCTGACTGCTGCGCCGCCGGAGCTCCTGGCCCATCCCGCCGTCCAGCAGTACGACATCTCTTTCCTGGGTCATGAAGCCGCTCTCCTCTCTTGGGGTTATCCGTGAGTTCAGCACCGCCGCCGTCCGGCGGGGCTGTGCAGAATCAATCCATCGTCAGATGGATTCCGTTTCGGACTGTCCATCCTGCATAGCCCGCTTCGACGTGGCAGGGGCCGCGGCCATCCGCGACTCGGCCGCGCCCTCCCCCCCTTCATCCGCTGCGTCGCTGGCAGGACGGGGGAACAGGAACGAAAAGGCCGCAATCAGAACCGCCAGCGTTGCGAACATCAGGAACGCCTCCACATAGCCCGCGTTGCCGATGGCCCACCCGACCAAGGGCGATCCGACAGCCTGCCCGACGGTGATGGCCAGGAACGGCACGACCGGCCCCATGGACGGGCGCTCGCGCAACAGCCGGATGCCGGTGACCAGATACAGCCCGGTCAGGGTCATGAAGGCCCAACCGAACACGGCGGCCGACACCAGTGCCATCCACACGTCACCCGGTGCCGCGGCGACCAGCGCCGTCGCCGCCCCCAGAGCCACCAACGCGATGGCCTGGGTGGCAGGCGCCCCCAGCCGATCGCCGAGGTCGCTCGCCCAGGCGCCGGCGAGCCCGGCAATGCCGACCACGAGCCAGAGCATTCCGGTCAACCGCTCGGACAGCCCGCCGATCTCGACCACCAAATCGGGTGCGAAGATCCAGTAGGCCGAACCGGCCACCCCCATGGCGAAGCAGAACACCGTCAGCCGCCCGACAGTCAGCCACCGCTGAGTATCCAGCGGCAAGGGAGCCGGCTTGGCCTTTCCGCCACCGACCTTCGAGGCCGAAGGGAGCAGGAGGAGGGCCGCGACAATGCCCAGGGCCGCGAGCACCGCGAAAGAGCCGTAGGCCATACGCCACGCGCCGCTGAGCAGAAGCACGGCGGGCACGCAGAGGATCAGGCCGGCACTGGTACCGGCATTCATGACGGCGTTGACGCGGCCGCGGAGGTCCGGACGAATGTTCGTCTGCACGCCGGAGGACAGGGCCGGCATCATCAGGCCGGTACAGATCCCGCAGGCAAACACCCCGGCGCCGAGGGTGATCGCGTCACCGGCCTGGCTGATCAGGGTCAGCCCGGCCAAAGCAAACAGACCGGAGAGCACCGCCGAGTAGCGTGCGCCGAGCCGGTCGACAATCAGTGGCGCCACGACGCTGGCCAGGCAGAAGCTGATAAAGGCCATGGATCCGACGACCCCGACCGCGTCGGCGGACAACCCGAGCTCCGAGCGAATCGACGGGACGAACAACCCGTACGCATAACGCGCAAGCCCGTAGGCGATGGCGATGAGCCCCGCGCCGAGGATGGCGAAACCGGTGGCATTGACAGCTCGCATGCTCATACCTCGTTCCGGCTGGCGAGTACGGCGGGGAGGATGGCCCGCAGGTGTTCGGTCACGGCGGCGGCACCGAGGACCGGCGCCAGCGCGTCGGCGCCCTCCAGCACCAGCAGCAGGCGCTCGGCAAGGGGCGGATCGCTCGCCGAGCGGTCCCGGGAGACCGCATCACCGATGACCTGGAGCAGCTCGCGCTTGAGCCGACGCCCCTGCTCGGCAATGGCCGGCTGGTGCTGCTCGAACTCGCCGATGGCTTTGATCACGATGCAGCCACGGTTCGAGGTCGTCTCCAGCCAGCGGCAGTGCGCCTCGGTCAGCGCCCCGACGGCATCACCTGCCCCCGCCTGGTCCGCGGCGTTACGCAGATCGTCGAGATAGCGCTCGTACCGACGGGCGAGAACCGCCTGGATCAGCGCCTCTTTCGAGGGGAAGTGGTTGTAGAGTGTCATCCGGGCGACGCCCGCCTCGGCGATGACCCGGTCGACACCCGTGGCGTGGAACCCCTCTCGGTAGAAGAGCTGCTCGGCGGTGTCGAGCAGGGTGTCTCGTTTCGTGCCTGCCAACCTTACACCCCCGTTTTATATAGACCGTTCCGTCTAATTGTGGGCGCATCGGTGGCTGCGTGTCAAAGACCCTGGAACCCTGGGCGGGCCGCCCCCGTCACATCGGCCGCAAGACCAGACCGATGATCAGCAGGACAACGATCAGCGCCAGCCCCGCTGCCAGCACCGGATGACGACGCAGCCCACCCGGGCTGCTCAGCGCTCTTAACCGTCTACGCAGCCGATTCATATCAGCCCCCTTCGTTGAAACCTGTTGGTCTGTGAGGATCAGAACGAGGGCCGGCACCGCGCCCCTTTAAAAAAAGCCCCCGCCTACCCTTCGGTGCACCACCGTACAGACCGGACGCACCGGAGGGCTCAGACTTCGAACTAAGCGTTACTCCATCGCTCCGGCCTCCGCGCAGCGGAATCCGGCAAAGGTAGAGGCCCTCCGGACTACCGAACCGGAGGGACACAGAAGAGGACGAACGCAATGAAAGCCCTAACAGCAACAACCTTTCTCGTGGGCATCGTGAGCGCAGCCCCGATCGTAGCCTCCGCACAAGATCACTCTTGGCCGTACGGTGGTACCGCCGGTGATCGGGAGTTCTCCATTTCCGGCACAGGCATTAGTGACAAGAATCTCGACAGTAGCAGCTTTGGTGCCTCGGCCGATATCGGCTGGTATCTGCGTGATCCCCTCATTGTTGGCGCCCGGCAGAGCGTCAACTACGCCAGCATCGAAGGAGAGAGTATTAAAGACGACTTCTGGAACGGCACCACCCGTGGTTACCTCAACTACCAATTCGCGCCATCAGAGCGCATGAGACCATTCCTTGGCGGAAGCCTCGGCGTGATCTACGGCGATGGCGTCAAGGACAGTGGTTTTGCCGGCCTCGAGCTGGGCGGCAAATACTACGTACGCGAGAAAACCTATCTGCTGGGACGCGTGGAATACCAGTGGCTGTTCAGCAGCTCCAGCGACGTCGATGACGCATTCAGAGACGACGGCGCCTGGGCCTACACCTTGGGCATGGGTTACAACTTCTAAAGGGCGCAATGCTGGCACAGGGACGTGTCAGCCCTGAACATTGACCAGCGGGGTTCAACCACCATGAGCATCATACAGATCATCGGCATTGTCCTGCTCATCACCGGAGCCGTCCTTCTTTACTTCGGCTACCAAGCCACTCAGAGTGCCGGTGAGCAGATTTTCGAGACCTTCACAGGCCGGTTCACGGACTCAACCACCTGGTATCTCATCCTCGGTGTCGCGGCGAGCATCAGTGGGTTGATCATGCTATTCATCCGGGGCGGGTGACAAGATCTTGTTCGCATCAGCTTTGCGGGAAATTCGTCAGTAATCGATCGTACTCCCGTCTTACCACGCCGTAACACTCGCAGGTGCGATCCTCAAGGCCCTCCCGATCCAGGATCTCGATATGGCCGCGGTGGTAGCTGATCAGGCCGGACTTCTGCAGCTTACCCGCGGCCTCAGTGACCCCCTCGCGGCGCACACCCAGCATGTTGGCGATCAGCCCCTGGGTCATCATCAGATGGTTATTGCCGAGCCGATCCATGCTCAGTAACAACCAGCGGCAGAGCTGCTGATCCAGCGTGTGGTGCCGATTGCAGATAACGGTCTGCGCCATCTGGGTCAATAACGCCTGGGTGTAACGCAGCAGCAGCCGCTGCATCGGACCTCCCCGGTAGAACTCCTCCTTCAGCTCATTGCCACTGAGGCGGTAAGCCTGCCCCCCTGCCTGAACCACGGCCCTCGCTGGCGTGGTTTCCCCCCCCATGAACAAAGAAACACCCACAATGCCCTCATTACCAACGACGGAGATCTCGGCCGAACCGCCGTCTTCTGTGATACCCAGCAAGGAGACAATACAATCCACCGGGAAATACACGTACTTCATCTCGAAGTACGCTTCACAGACTGTCTCATCGAGCGGCAGCGCCACCCGCTCCAGATTGGGCAAAAGGCGCTTGAACTCGTCAGGCGGAAGCGCCGCCAGTAGTTGATTCCCGGCCGGACCGTCCGGGGTTCTGTTTTGCCCACTTTTCATGGAGTTGCCACCTCGGTACGGCCCCGGGCCGGTACGTTGCTCAGTAACGGGCAGGAGCACCAAGAGCCGCGAGATGCAGGCCAGGTGCGAAACCGCACAGACTCGTTGCCGGCTTCGGGCGCAGGATGGTTCCTGCACGCGGGGCCTTCTCCCGGGCGCCGCCACTCAACCAGAGGAGAGACCGTCATGCTCGTCACCATCGCACTCATCCTGCTCGCCCTATGGGCCCTGGGGCTGATGTCTGGCGTCACCGTGGGGGGGTTCGTTCATGCGCTCCTGATATTCGCGATCATCATCGTGCTGGTGCAGCTGATCAGCGGGCGCCGCGCCCTATAGTTGACTGATAGGGCCCCGCCTTGGCCGGCGCCGGCGGCCGCGCCACCCGCCGCCGGCGCGGTGCGCCACCCGCCCCCGACACGGCTAGCCAGCGCATGCGTGCTGTGCGGGCCGTCGCATGGGAGCCGTTACCCCTATCAGGGCCACACCCGATGCCTCACTAGAACCCCGCCAGCACCGCCCAGGCCCGGCGCCAGTCGGCGTCGTTGGTCGCAGCAGCCACCGCCACCCCGGCATCGTGATCTTGCACCAGGTACTCGATCCCCTCCAGCGCCGACAGTAGCACTTCGTGCTCTGTCTCTGCTCGCACGATCTCCTCGAACCAGTGCTTGCGCGCCGACCACGCCAGCTGCGGGTCAACCAGCACGACCTTGCGTGCCGCAACCAGACCGTGGTGGTAGCGCTCGATCAGCGCCCGGGCTTCCCGCAGCAAGCGGCCGACCTGGCCGCGAGGGTCCAGGACCGTCTCACAGCAGCTCTCGTCCAACCGACACTGGACGTGCTCGGCGAAGTCGTTGAGCTGGGCCACGGCCACCCGCTCGGCAGCCAGGGCTCCTGCCGAGACGTTCAATGCGAGGATTAATTGGCGACTCTGGGACTCTGCCTCTTGGGTCAGGCAGGTGCACAGCGCCTCAAGTTCGGTCGAGCTGCGAATTGCCGACATCGTCAGACCGCTCCCTCGGTAGCACCGCTCCGGTGAACCTTGCCTCAAGCAGATTACATGCCATCCGGCTAGACGGGCCGACAGGCCAGCGTTTGCGCGAGATTCCCAGGGGTGGCTAAAGCGGCACGGTAAAATCCACCGACAATCCGCCTGGCCACCACCGTCGGCTGCCCGGCTCACCGGCGCCGCTCCGAAGACTTAGTGTCAGGTTGATTTACAGTCGGATCCTCTTTCTCCGGCCCACGCCTCTTTGAAGGACACGAGGCGTTGCTCGTCTTCATCCCATAGAGCCAGCGGGACGGACGCCACGCTCTGCCGAAGCTTGATTCGGCCCACGTCCCGGAGTTCCGGATAATCCCGCAGGACCTCGGGCAGCCGGTAGGACGGTATCCGGCAGCTCAAGTGGTGGACATGGTGGACACCGATATTGGCACTGAACCACCGCAGGACACCCGGCAATACATAGTGGGAGCTGCCGTGGACGGCTGCCTCATCGAAGCTCCAGTCGTCCTGGTGCTTCCAGTAGGTGTCTTCGAACTGGTGCTGGACGTAGAACAGCCAGACGCCCACCACCGCAGCGAGCAGTGTGATGGAGACCTGCACGAGCAGGAACGGCCCCAGGCCAACCAGCCCGATCATGCCGGCCACGAGGAGGGCGATGGCCAGATTGGTCCCCATGGTGCTGACCCACGGCATCCAACCCGACTGCATGAGCCCAAGGGGCAGGCGGTAGGCCAGCAGAAAGACGTAAATCGGGCCGACACCGAACAGGACCAAGGGGTGGCGGTAGAGGCGGTAGCGCAGTCTATGCAGCCACGGCAGGGCCTGGTACTCACGCACGGTCAGCGTCTCGATCCCACCAATCTGCGGGCGGTCCAGGTTCCCGGCGCTGGCGTGGTGGATCGCGTGACTGCGACGCCAATAGTCGAAGGGCGTCAGGGTCAGCACCCCGATGACCCGTCCGACCCAGTTGTTGACGCGCCGGGAGCGAAAAAACGATCCGTGGCCGCAGTCGTGCTGGATCATGAACAAGCGCACGAGAAAACCGGCTGCCGGCACGGTGGCGATCAGACCCACCCAGTACCCGGCGTTCAGGGCAGCCCACGCCACCCCCCACAGCAGTACGAGCGGGATGACCGTAATCAGGATTTCCACAACACTGCGCGAGACCCGGGGCCCGCTGTAGTGGCTCAACGAGCGCCGCAGCGCTTGCGGGTCGCTTATGACACTGGCTTGTGACGCTTGCACATTCATTACGCCTTCCTCCGCCTTTCAGGGCGGTTTCAGATCTCCAGCCGCATCCCAGCGATCACCTTCCAGGACTGCAGGATGATCCGAACAAGCCAGCGTCGTCTGTGCGGAAGCGGACACACCAAGGGGCCGCTGACTGCGGCCGACTGTCGCGATTGCACACCCGCCGGAGGTGATTGCGGCACATCAATAGCAATGCGAACCATTCTCATGTAGATTTTCGGCGCATCCAGCCATGACTCAGGGGTGACGCATGCCCATCGGGATTCGGAGACGCTGCATTGCGGCAGCACTGACGGCCGGAGCGACAACAGCCCCCGGCTTGGTGTCCGCCGCCACGACCGATAGCGCGGTCAGTGAGGTCGCGGCCGGGAGCGAGGCGCTCCCGTCGGTCACCGTCACGACGGGCACCCGCAGCGAGCGGGCCCGGGAACGCAGCCCCGGCAGCGTCGAGGTCATCGGCCGTGAGCAGATCGAGCGCAGCGGTGCGACCGATCTCGGCGGGGTCCTGCGCGGGGAGTCGAGCCTCTTTGTTAGCCCCGACGGCACGCAGGCCAGCATCCGCGGGGCACGGCGCGAGGACAACGTCATTCTGATCGACGGCCGCCGGGTGGCCGGCGAGCCCAGTGGCCGCTACGAGCTGAACCGCATCCCCACGGGGAACATCGAGCGCATCGAGGTCGTGAAGGGCCCGGGCAGCGTCCTCTACGGCGCCGACGCCCTCGGCGGGGTGATCAACGTCATCACCCGCGACCCCGAGCCCGGCTTCCACGGCGACATCGATCTGCAGGCCGGGGCCCGCACAGAAGACGCCGAGGCCGAGCGCTACAACGCCGCCCTCGGGCTGCACGGCGGCTCCCTGGACACCCGCTTCCGGCTAGACGCCCAGGCCATGTCCCGGGCGGCGTACAGTGAGACCGCGACGGCCGCTCCCGATGGACGAGCTGGCGTAAGCTCTGGCGACCTTAAGAACTACGACGTCCAGGAGCGCTATACCATTGACGAGGACCGCCGGGACGAGGCCGACGTCTACACCCTCGCCGGCACGCTGGAGCACTTCTTCTCCGACGACCTCCGCGTGAGCCTGCAGGCCGACTACCTGCGCGAGGACCGGGAGCGCAACTACATCAACACGGGGCCGACACAGCTCGATGATGGCGGCCGGGGCGCCGTCGAAAACATCCCCGCCCGCTGGCTGGATGACAACGAGCGGATCGGGCTCTCCGCTGCGGCCGACTGGCAGGCCACCGAGACCCTCAACCTCTTCTTCCGCAGCTACCGCAGCGTCTACGAGAAGGAACGGGTGGTGACCAGTGAGCCGTGGACGGACCTCGGCTACCCGACGGGTGAGCGCCCCGAGGAACGCGATCGGGACGTTACCCTGACCGACTGGCGGCAGGAACTGATCGCCAGCTGGACTCCGGACCCGGGGCACACCCTGCAACTCGGCGCCGAGCATCGCGATCACGAGTACGAGGACCACCAGCTCGCCGGTGGCAGCGAGACGCGCTGGGATGCCGCCGTTTTCGCCCAGCACGAGTGAGCCGCCACAGAGCGGCTGGACGTCATCTACGGCGCCCGCTACGACGACAGCAGCCTGGACAGCGCCGACAATACGGCCGTCGAGGGCGGCATCGTCTACGCCCTCGCCCCGGCGGCGCGCCTGCGCATGAATTACGCCCAGGGGTACAGCCTGCCCACGGAACGAGACCTGTATGCCGACACGGCACAGCCCTCTGGGCGGCGGCAGCTGGGCGCCTCGGTGGTCGCCGGAGAGAAGCAGGAATCCCACACCCTCGACCCGGAACGCAGCGAGAGCCTCGAGATCGGCCTCGCTGGCGACTTGGGCCGATTGGGCCCGGTACGCGAGAGCCGCTACGACGTGGCTGTCTTCCATACCGTCATCGAGGACCGCATCACGCGGGAGCGGCGGGGCGAACCGTACGTCAGCTTCTACAACCTCGACGACGACGCGCGGATCCGCGGCAGCGAGGGGAGCCTGGAACTGGCGCTGCCCGCCGGGCTGCGCGTCGATCTGGGTGTGACCTGGCTCGACGCCATCGAG
Organism: Halorhodospira halophila SL1; assembly: GCF_000015585.1. Lineage (NCBI taxonomy): Bacteria > Pseudomonadati > Pseudomonadota > Gammaproteobacteria > Chromatiales > Ectothiorhodospiraceae > Halorhodospira > Halorhodospira halophila. The sequence continues at coordinate 466,391 of NC_008789.1, forward strand.
CGCGGCACACGACGCGACCTCCCCTACGCCCCGGAGTGGAGCGCCCGAGCGGCGCTGGCCGGAGACCCCGGCGAACGCTACGGCTGGCGGACCCAGGTGCGGTACACCGGCTCCCATGTCGATGAGGATGACCAGGACGAGCAGGAAGGCGTCACCCAGGTCGATATCCAGGGGCACTACAACCCGCGGGCCTGGGAGCATGTTCGCCTCTACGCCGGGATCGACAACCTCTTCGACACCAGCAACGACACCTCGCTCTACGCCGACCCGGGCCGCTACGCCCGTTTCGGACTGCGGGCAAACTTCTAAGGAGGGCTAGAACGCCATGACCCACCGACTGCCCTGGCGCTCGCTCGGGATCGCGGCCATCTTCGGCCTCGGCATCACCGCCGGGGCCGCCGGCGCCGACGACCGCGAGGCCATCGAACTCACCGAAGAGGACCGGACGCACTGCCTCGAGCGCATGCGCACGTACCTAGAGGTAACCAACGAGATCCTGCGCGCCACACTCGAATCCGACATGGACGCGGTGCGCAGCCACGCCCTCGCCGCGGTGCCCCGCCGCTACCGCGAGGACGACCTGGCCGACGCCGAGGTGCCGGCGCGGGGCACGGCGGCGGACGGCCGGGGCCAAGGGGAAGGCCGCGGCGGCGGGGCCGGTGAGGGAGGCTCCGGGCGCCCGGACCGCATGGAAGCGGCCACGCCCGAGGCCTACCAGGGAATGATGCACCACCAGCACGAGGCCTTTCAGGAGATCGCCCGGGACGCCCGCGAGGTGGCGGATCCGGCCCACACCCAGCACCAGCTCACCGAGGTCCAGGACACCTGCGTGGCCTGCCACAGCGCCTACCGCTTCGAGTGACGATTCGGGGGTGGAGCCCGCAGGCTAGGCTTCGAACTCCACCAGCAGATCCTTGGCCTCGATCTGGCTGCCCGGCTGCACGTGCACGGCCTTCACCACACCGTCCCGCTCGGCGTGCAGCCCCATTTCCATCTTCATGGCCTCGATGATCAGCAGCACATCCCCGGCCTTCACGTTCTGCCCCGGGGTGGCCGCCACCGAGGCCACCACGCCGGGCGTCGGGGCACCGACGTGGGCCGGGTTGCCCTCCTCGGCCTTGGGGGTCTGCACCACCTGCGCCTTGGCCTGGTTGTCCGCCACGCGCACGGTGCGGGGCTGGCCGTTCAGCTCGAAGAACACGCGGCGATCGCCATCCTCGCCCGGCTCGCTGACGGTCATCAGACGGATCTCCAGCGTCTTGCCGGGATCGATGTCCACGCTGATCTCCTCTCCGGCCTCCATGCCGTAGAAGAAGTTGCGCGTCGGCAGGGTGCGCACCGGACCGAAGCGCTCACGACGGCGCTTATACTCGGTGAAGACCTTCGGATACATGAGGTAGCCGTTGAGGTCCTCGTCGTCGATCTCGGCGCCGTCGAGCTCGTCGCTCGCCTGCTGCCGAACCGCCTCCAGGTCCAGGGGCTCCAGGTACTTGCCGGGGCGATCCTGCAGGGGCTGTTCCCCCTTGAGCGCCTTCTTCTGGATCCCTTCCGGCCAGCCGCCCGGCGGATGCCCCAGGTTGCCGCGGAGCATGTCGATCACCGAATCCGGGAAGTTCACGTCCACTGCCGGGTCTTCGACCTGCTCGCGGGTCAGGCCCTGGCTCACCATCATCAGCGCCATGTCCCCCACCACCTTGGATGAGGGGGTGACCTTCACGATGTCACCGAAGATCTGGTTGGCATCGGCGTAGGCCTGGGCCACCTCGTGCCAGCGCTCCTCCAGTCCCAGGGAGCGGGCCTGGGCCTTGAGATTGGTGAACTGCCCGCCCGGCATCTCGTGGAGGTAGACCTCGGACGACGGCGACTGCTGGCCGGTCTCGAAGGCGGCGTAATGGGCACGCACCTGTTCCCAGTAATTGGAGATCTCGCGGACCGCGCTCATGTCCAGGCCGGTATCCCGCTCCGTGTGCCGCAGCGCCTCGACGATGGAGCCGAAGACCGGCTGGGAGGTATTCCCGGAGAAGGCGTCCATGGCCACATCGGCCACATCCACCCCGGCATCGGCCGCCGCCAGCACGGTGGCGCCGGCAATGCCGCTGGTGTCGTGGGTGTGGAAGTGGATGGGCAGCCCCACCTCCTCCTTGAGCGCCCGGAACAGCACCCGCGCCGCCGCCGGCTTGAGCAGGCCCGCCATGTCCTTGACCCCGAGGATGTGGGCGCCGGCATCGCGGAGCGCCTTGCCCATCGCCACATAGTACTTGAGGTCGTACTTGTCCCTGCCCGGATCGAGGATATCGCCGGTGTAGCACAGCGTCCCCTCGCACACCTTCCCCGACTCCAGCACCGCATCCATGGCCACGCGCATGTTCTCGACCCAGTTGAGGCTGTCGAACACGCGGAAGACGTCCACGCCGGAATCGGCGGCCTGGTGGACGAAGGCACGGACCACGTTGTCCGGGTAATTGGTGTAGCCCACGCCGTTGGAACCGCGCAGGAGCATCTGCGTCATCACGTTCGGCATGGCCTCGCGGATCTGCCGCAGCCGCTGCCAGGGACACTCCTGCAGGAAACGGTACGCGACATCGAAGGTGGCCCCGCCCCAGCACTCCACGCTGAACAGTTGCGGCAGGTTGGCCGCGTACGCAGGCGCGACCCGCGCCATGTCGAAGCTGCGCATGCGCGTCGCCAGCAGCGACTGGTGGGCGTCGCGCATGGTGGTGTCGGTCAGCAACAGCTCCTTGCGACCGGCCAGCCAGTCGGCCACCGCCTGGGGGCCCTGGGCCTCCAGCAGATTGCGGGTGCCCGGCGCCGGCTCGTCCCGGGGTTCGGGCGGCACCGGCAGCGGCAGACCCGCCGCCGGCTGGGGACGACCGAGGGTCTCCGGGTGCCCGTTGACGGTGATCTCCGCCAGGTAGGTGAGCAGCCGGGTGGCCCGGTCCCGGCGCTTGTCGAAATCGAACAGCTCCGGCGCGGTGTCGATGAAGCGCGTGGTGTAGCTGTTGTCCAGGAATGCCGGGTGCTTGAGCAGATTCTCGACGAAGGGGATGTTGGTGGACACGCCGCGGATGCGGAACTCGCGAAGGGCGCGATCCATCCGCGAGATGGCCTCCTGCGGCGTGGGGGCCCAGGCGGTGACCTTGACCAGCAGGGAGTCGTAGTAGCGGGTGATGACGCCGCCGGCGTACGCCGTGCCCCCATCCAGCCGGATCCCCATGCCGGTGGCCGAGCGATAGGCGGTGATGCGACCGTAATCGGGGATGAAGTTGTTCTGAGGATCCTCGGTGGTCACCCGGCACTGCATGGCGTGACCGTTCAGCCAGAGCGCCCCCTGATCGGCCTTGCCGGTGGCGGCGGCCAGGTGCTCGCCTTCCGCGATACGGATCTGCGCCTTGACGATGTCGATCCCCGTAACCTCTTCGGTCACGGTGTGTTCCACCTGGATGCGCGGGTTCACCTCAATGAAGTAGAACGTGTCGGTGTCCATGTCCATGAGGAACTCGACCGTTCCGGCGTTCTGGTAGCCGACGTGGCGGGCCACTTTCAGCCCCAGATCGCAGACCTCGGCGCGCTGCGCCTCGGTGAGATAGGGCGCGGGGGCCCGCTCCACCACCTTCTGGTTGCGCCGCTGCACCGTGCAGTCCCGCTCAAAGAGGTGGTAGAGACCGCCGTGGGTATCCCCCAGCACCTGCACCTCGACGTGGCGAGCCCGCTCGATCATCTTCTCGAGGTAGCCCTCGCCACTGCCGAAGGCCGCTTCCGCCTCGCGCCGTCCCTCCAGGACCCGGGCCTCCAGCTCCTCGGGCTCACGGATCGGGCGCATACCGCGCCCGCCCCCGCCCCAGGAGGCCTTGAGCATCATCGGGTAACCGATCTCGTCGGCCCAGCGCCGGGCGGCCTCGATGTCGTCGCCCAGCACCTCGGAGGCGGGAATGACCGGCACGCCCGCTTCGATAGCCACACGGCGCGCACTCGCCTTGTCGCCGAGCGCGCGCATGGTGTCCGCACGCGGCCCGATGAAGGTGATGCCGGCGGCCTCGCAGGCGTCGACCAGTTCCGGATTCTCGGAGAGCAGCCCGTAGCCCGGGTGCACGGCGTCCGCCCCGGCCATCTTCGCGACCCGGATGACCTCGTCGATGGAGAGGTACGCCTCCACCGGCCCCATGCCCTCGCCCACCTGATAAGCCTCGTCTGCCTTGAAGCGGTGCAGCCCGAGCTTGTCCTCCTGGGCGTAGATGGCGACGGTGCGCTTGCCGAGCTCATTGGCCGCACGCATCACCCGAATGGCGATCTCACCGCGATTGGCGATCAGGATCTTCTGAAACGGAACCATCCTTTCCCCACGCAAAAAAGAAAACTTTCCGGAGAATACGCGGCGTCGAGGCCTTGGGGAAGCGGGTCAGCCCCCTCCCTGCTCCGCCTCGGGCAGGTAGCGGGCCGCCCAGGCGGCGATCAGTGTCGCGGCGTAACGGGCATCCGCTGCCCGGGTCAGCAGATGATCGGCATCGTCGAGGGAGATATAGCTCTTGGGGTGCTTGGCGGTCTCAAAGATCCGCCGGGCCTCGCGCACCGGCACGACCTCATCGAGGGGGGCGTGCATAACCAGCAACGGGCGGCGCAGGTCCGCAATCCGGCTGGCCTGGTCGTGGTTGAGCGTCTCCGTGATGAATGAACGGCCGATGCGGAAGGTTTGACCGCCCAGGTTGACCTCGGCCTCGCCACTGCGCTCGATCTCCTCGCGCTTGTCACCGAGGTGCTCAAGGACATGATGAGCCTCGAACGGCGCACCAATCGAGCACACCGCACGGCACTCCGGTATGTCGCCGGCCGCGGCGATGACTGCTGCACCACCGAGGCTATGGCCGACCATGATCCTCACCGGCCGCCCCGAGTCACGCATAAACCCCGCGGCCGCGATCAGGTCGGCGACATTGGACCGGAAGCCGGTATTGCCAAAATCCCCTTCGCTGTCGCCGAGGCCAGTGAAGTCGAAGCGGAGGGTGGCGATCCCCTCCTCCGCGAGGGCCGCCGCCAGCCGCGAAGCCGCTTTAATGTCCTTGCCGCAGGTAAAGCAGTGGGCGAACAGCGCGTAGGCCAGCGGCGCTCCATCGGGCTCGTCGAGCCGGGCCGAGAGCGTGTGGCCCTCGGCACCGGGGAAATCTAAACGCTGGGTGCGCATCGGCTCCCTTCATGTCCGTGCCAAAGGAGCGTCATGATACAGCGCCACGGCCAGCAATCCAGAGGGGTCCGCCCTTTCCGCGAATCAGGTCGGAGCTATCGGAAGAGACGGTGCTGGATGCGCTGATCGGCGCTCAGGGCGCCTCCGCCCCCGGGGCACTCTCGACCGGGATGAGGACCTCGTTCCGGCGCAGGAACCCCGGCGTCATCGGATCATCGTAGTAGGCGTACACCGGCTCGCCCGCGGCCTCCAGGCCCTGTTCCGCCATCCACGCCCGGAGCCCGCGTTCGTGCTCCTCGACCGTCGAATCGCTGGCACGGCCCGAGAAGCGAATGGCCGCCATACGCTGCGCATCGAGCTCGCGCAGGGCGATCTCCTCGCCTGTCGGCCGGGGCAGATCCTCAAGCGTGTACTGCTCCGGCATGATGAAACGCACCAGCCAGCGCCCCTCACCTTCCGGCGTCTGGGTCACCGGGGCCGTCATGGCAATGGAATCGCCCTCGCGCTCACGCGCAAAGATGTAACCCGCCAGCGGCCGGAACCCCGCGCTCACCGCTTCGCCTCGACTGCCGCTGCGCTCGACCTCGGCCACCCGAAGCGCCGGGTAATCCCTCAGCTCGCGGTCACCGTCCTGCAGAACCACGGTGTAGTCCGGCGTCTCGACACCGCGGACCACGACCCACCAGGCGACGATGGCGCCCACCACCAGAACGACCGCAATACCCAACCCCCAATAAACGACCTTCATGATGCACCTCGAGCAGGAGGACGACCCCCATTATGACGGACTTCCAGCGGAGGGCGGATGCCCATGCCGCTCCCTGACTCAGGCTAGCAGTCCTGCCGCTCTTACCCCCAACCGACGAGGGCGGTGTGGTGCCTCAAGCCAGCGGCGGCCACATTCCACACAATCTGTGGAAAACCGTGTGGAGAACGTCGCGCCGATAGGCGCACTCAGGGGGCTTGAGGTCGATTGGATAGATATTGCCCGCCAGCAATCCGCACCATTTTCAGAGACTTACAAACCACGCACGAAAAGTCAGGCAGTTAGCGCTGTCAACCGGGGGGCTTGTGCAGAATCCACATCCTCGGGGTGGTCGCTCATCGCACTTGTCAATGCCCGGAAGCCCAGGGCATTGGGTTGACAACGAGTTCTCCGGACCTGGGTGTGTTCACCCGCGAGCTGACCGGATGCGCGACCAGCTGCGCCATATCCAGGCCGCGGGTTGCCGCTTTCACGGACTTCCGATCACTGATCTCGGGATCCAGAATGCTCCTCGTTCGTTGTCCCGTCACGCCGGGACGAGATGCGGCGACTCATGGCACATTGGATGACAGAGAGCCGAACCGGCCTTGAGGAGCCACCCCCGGCATGCAGGACAGCAAGCAGGATCCGGCGATCCGCTGGTACCACGAGCGCGCCGAGCGTGTTGCAGAGGACTACGAGTCGCTCTCGTTCCCGGACGTCCACAACTGGCTCATCTACCGTCTGCCACCCGTTGGCGAAAGCACTGTCCTGGACGTCGGTGCTGGCTCGGGGCGTGATGCCGCCTGGCTCGCCGAGCGTGGCCACGAGGTGGTCGCCGTCGAACCAGCAGCGGCCCTGCGCCGCGAGGCCGCCCGTCGCCACCCCCACCCGCGCATCCGGTGGCTCGACGACCAGCTACCCGGGCTTGAGCACGTCCACCGCCTGGGCCTGTGCTTCGATGCCATCCTGCTCAGCGCGATCTGGATGCACGTACCGGAGAGCCAACGCGCCCGCGCCTTCCGCAAGCTCATCACCCTGCTCAAACCGGGCGGCCTGCTCGCCTTTACGCTCCGCCTGGGCCCCGAGGACCCGGAGCGGGGCCTGCGGGCAGTCTCGGTAGCCGAACTCCGGCAGCTGGCCGCCGAGCACGGGGCCTATGTCGATCACGTCAGCGAGAGCCCCGATGCCCTGGGCCGGCCGGAGGTCTCCTGGGCCGAGGTCGCCATCCGGCTGCCGGATGACGGCACCGGCCATGATGGAGCACGCCCTCGACTGGCGTGAGCCGCAGCGCGATGTCCGTCTTGCCCGCGAACGCATTGAGGCGCTGCGCGAGGCCGGCGAACCGATTTACTGTGTCTGGAGCGGCCGCCTCCTCAGGCAGGCCGCCTTCGAGGTCGACCACTGCATTCCCTGGGCGGCATGGCCCTGCGATGACCTCTGGAACCTGGTGCCAGCCAACCCCCAAGTCAACGGCAACAAAGGAGCAAAGCTGCCCGACGCAGCAACCCTTCAGGATGCGGAAGACCGTCTCAAAAGCTGGTGGGAGCGCGCCTGGCAATGCGCACAACACCCAACGCTTGCAGAGCGTTTCCGGCGCGAAGCCACCGCGACGCTCCCCGGCCTGCGGGATGCCCAGTCGGATGACCTGGACAACATTTTTTCCGCCCTGAATCTGCGCCGCATCCGGCTCAAGCAGGATCAGCAGATTCCGGAGTGGTGCTACCGACCCCCTCCAAAGCCAGCGGCTTCAGGTGGTGGCCGTCGCCCTGACTGAGTGTATGGTCTTATCAGCAGGCATGCCTGCCCGCCACGGGGCACTGCGACGACCCGCTGCCGAATGGTCGAGCGCGGGTGATGCTCGAACGACCGCGTCGGGCCTTACCTGACCGCGGAGGAGGGCGTGATGAGCCTTTCCACAAAACCTGTGGAAAACCCTGTGAAAAAAGTCGCGCCGATAGGCGCACTCAGGGGGCTTGGGGTCGATTGGACAGATATTATCCGCCACCAATATGCCGCATTTTCAGTTAGTTACACGCCGTCCGCGAAGAGTCAGGCAGTTAGCGCTGTCAACCGGCGGGCTTGTGCAGAATCCACATCCGCTGGGGGATCGGTCATCGCAACTGTCAATGCCCGGAAGCCCAGGGCATTGGGGCAGCGGCGAGCTCACCGGACCGCAGGTGAGCGCAACGAACCGTACTCGCATGGCGGCCCCCGAGGAGCGTGCCCCTGCTCGAAGCCTTGCTCTCCGCGCGCTGCCCCTATTAAACTGACAGAAAACCTGTCACCTCAGGAGAAGCTATGGAAACCATCAGCTATACGGATGCCCGGAACCACCTGAAGGAGCTCATCGACCGGGTCGGGACAGACCACACCCCCGTGCGGATCGAGCGCCGCGGGGGTAGCGCAGCCGTCATCATGGCCGAAGAGGACTACACCGGGCTGCAGGAGACCCTGTACCTGCTAGGCAACCCCGCCAACGCCGAGCGTCTGCGCCAGGCCCGGGCCCGCGGGGAAGAGGATGCGGTGTCGCTGGAGGACGCCAAGGAGAGGCTCGCGCGGTGAGGCAGGTCCTTCTGGACCCAGCTGCCCTGGAAGACCTCCAGTGGTGGCTCCGGCATGATCACCGCACCGCCCGCAAGATTCTGGACTTGATCGAGGAAGCGGCTCGTAACCCTTTCGAGGGACGGGGCAAGCCCGAAGCCCCCAAGTTCGAGCTTTCGGGCTGCTGGTCCCGGCGGATCAACCTCGAGCACCGGCTGGTCTATGAGGTGAGCGAGACGTCCATCCGCGTGCTCGCCTGCCGCTTTCATTACCGGTAGATGGTCGCCGAGTCCGCCCGCGGTCGTGGCATCGGTGGAGCGGCAGCGTGCCGCCACTGACAGCGCGTGGCACCTCAGTTCGGGTTCCGGGCCATGCAGTACAACCGGGTTGTCGCCATCAACGCCTCGGCCATCCGCACCTAGCAGCGCAACGGCATGACGGGGGGTCGGCCCCCTGCCCGGCGCCTTCCGCCACCCCCGTGCCCTTCCGGCTCAGGTGAGCTTCCAGGAGACCGCCCGGTCGTAGAGCGCACTCTTGCGGATGACCAGGCTATTCGGGTCTCCCGCGAGCCAAGGGACGTCGCCTTCACCTCCAGCCTCCTCGACGAGCCCGAAAGGCATCGCGAAGCGCAGCACGGTGCGGACCGACCAGCAGCTCTCCACAACCCGCTCGGCGCGCTCGCCCGGCAACAGCCCCCCGTCACCGACCTCCTGAAGGGCCGCCGGGAAGGCCTGCACGAAGCACTGCTGGTAGAACGGGACCGGCCGCGGCTCGTCGCCGAAGCGATGGAGGAGATACAGGAAAAAGCCGAACGAGTCCTGCACGATCCGCAGATCGGGCCAGCCATCGGCATACGCCCAGTTGAACTGACGGCAATAGGCCTGGAGCAGCGCATCGTAGATCGCCGCCCACTCGCCCTTGCGAAAGCGCTTCTGCGTCGCACGGGTCGCCTTGAGCCGCCCGCGCTCCTTGCGCGTGAACCGGGCCAGGCCAGCCGTGACCTTGATGAGGTGGAGCTCGAGGAAGTCGTCCTCGTTGCGGATCACACCCGGCAGCCACTCCCGCTTGAGCCCTTCCGCCTCCAGCGCCTGCTTGGCCTCGAGGACCACAGCACGCGGCAGGTTCCCCTTGGCCGTCAGCTTGATCCCGCCCTCGCCGGCCGCCTCGACGATGACCTCCAGGAGCCGGAACGCCGCCGCAGCGGGGCGCGCCTCGATGCCCTCGGCGAAGCGCACCAGATCCGGGGCGTCGAACGGCGCATAGAGAAGCCAGTGCATCTGCTCTCGGGAGAGCCCCTGAAAATCGGCCACCGGCGACTGATTGAGTTCGGCCACCTTCTCCGCTACAGCATCCCGCAGCTCCTGCTCGGAGGAGAACGGCTGATCGCCGAGGGCACGCTCAATCTCCGAGCGGATCGCATCGATGGGCGAGGGACGATCGTCGTTGGAAGATGAGTGGCCACTGCCCATTGAATGCTCCTCGTTCGTTGTCCCGTCACGCCGCGACGGCTCGTACTGCACCCACGCTGCTCGGCGCACCCTCAACCCGATACAACTTCGGGAAGACCTTCTTCGGACACTAGCAGACCCCAGGGTGCGCCGGGACCCCAGGCCTGGGGCCTTGCCGACCCATCGACGCCGAGGGCCGACAGCCTCAGATTACTCGCCCGCAGCGGTCATCCAGCTGTAGACCTCGTCCGCATTCTCCGGGACCTCCCACCCGGGCACCCGCTGGAGAAGCCGCTGCTGGTGTATATTGCCAGGGTGTATGGCAGCATCGAAGAGGATGACGTCCGCCATGCTCTCGAGCAAACTCGACCGGATCCTGGATGCTGATCGCGTCGAAGACGTCTTCGCCGACAATCTAGTGCCTAGCACCGATACCCGTGACCGCACCAGCCGGCGAACTCACCATCCGACCGTTTGCCGATGACGACTGGCCCCGGGTCTGGGCCATCATCGAGCCCGTCCTGCGGGCCGGGGAAACCTTCCCCTTCTCCCCGGAACTGGAGGAGGACGAGGCCTACCAGCTGTGGGTGCAAACTCCCACCGCCACATGGGTCGCCGAAGACGAGCGCCAGGGCCTGGTCGGATGCTACTACCTCAAGCCGAATCAACCGCGCCTCGGCGACCACGTCTGCAACTGCGGCTACATCGTCGCCGGGTCCGCCCGCGGACGCGGCATCGGTGGAGCGCTGTGCCGCCACTCCCAGCGCGTGGCACTGCAGTTCGGGTTCCGAGCTATGCAGTACAACCTGGTCGTCGCCACCAACGAATCGGCCATCCGCACCTGGCAGCGAAACGGCATGACGGTGATCGGCCGCCTGCCCGGCGCCTTCCGCCATCCGCGTCACGGCGACGTCGACGCGCTGATCATGTATCGCTGGCTCACCTCCATATAGCCCCCTACACCGGCTCCGCACCGAAGCGGATTGACTGCGCTGGTGGCTGCTCGGCTGCCCCTTTCCACAAAAGCTGTGGAAAACCCTGTGAAGAAACTCGCGCTGACGGGCGCATCCAGCGACGTTGCGGTCGATTGGATAGAGATTACCCGCCCCAGGCTGCGCGATAAATCAGCGGGTTACGCGCGCCTCACGAGAAGTCAGGCAGTTAGCGGTGTCAACCGTCGGGCTTGTGCAGAATCTCGCCCTCCAGGAGAAGGACCGCGCCGACGGCGCCCACGCCCGCCTGGTCGTCCTCCCGCGGGCAGCCCTCCAGCAGAAGTGGCAACGCTCAACGCATCCTGCCGCTTGAGACCATGCTGCCGCAGGATCTACTCCAACGTCTCACCGACCTGCAGCAGCAGCGGCGGGCCGAGCCGAGCACCTCGGAACGAGCACGGCCGAGCGAAAACAACCTGGCACCTCCTATACGGCGACGGAAACCATCGCGGAATACCGCCCCGGGATCGGGCCAACCTCCTGAGAAGCTTCGTAGACGGCTACATCCCCCCCGAGTTCCACAGCTATGCGCTTAAGTTGTTGAGTCGCCAACAGCGCGACCCCCGAAAATGTCACAACAGGCCTTCAAGCCAGGTGCTGAGGCACCTCCACACCCAGTTCCTCGAAGAGCTGGAGTTGCTCCGGTGTCGGCTTGGTCACCCCCTCGTAGTCCTGCCCGGCGAGGTGAACTTTGTGGCGCTGTATACGGCGCAGCGCCCGTAACGCGTTCTCCGGTGAGTAACCGCTACCAGCCGCCTTGAGACGCCGGCGCAGGATGCGATGCAGAACCAGGGCCAGGAAGCATATGAGCGCGTGGGCACGGACGCGCTCCGGCAGCCGGTGGTAGACCGGCGCGATCTGGATGTCGCTCTTGAGCACGCGGAAACCGCGCTCAATGTCCGCAAGGGCCCGATAGCGGTCGGCGATCTCGCTCGGCGAGTACTCGTTGAGGCTCGTGACCAGCAGCAGCTTGCCGTCGAGCCGCTCGGCGGCCGCCCACGCCTCTTCGTCGATGTCATAGCGGAATTGCTCGGCACTGAGGTCGGCCTTGACGATGCTCGAGAGGCTGCTGCGCAGGACGTGCTGATGGAAGCGCCGATGGGCGCTGCGATCAGTCGAGCGCCGCCCGCGGCCGGGCTTTCCCGCATCCTGGTTGTCGAGTCGCTGGGCCAGGGCCTCGCCGATCTGCTCCAGCCGGTGGATCTTGTGCCGGCGCGAGGCCTGCTTCTCGGCAGCCCGTTGCGGGTTGTGCGCCACAATCAGCCGGCGCCCCTGCCAGGTGGTCTCGGTGACGGCTTCGCCCTCATGCTCTGCCGCCTGCTTCTCGAGCTGCGGCTGCAGCTCGCTCATCAAGCCGGTGAACTCCGCATACCGGCGTCCGGGCACCGCCAGGATGTAATCGATAGCCAGGTCGTGCTGCGCGCTGAGCGCCTCCAGCGTGTCGACATTGTCGAGGCTGAGCAGCCCCCGATCCGCGACCACGACCACACGCCTGATCGGGTAGCGGCTGAGCAGGCGCTGGAGCATGGGTGCCAGGGTGCGCGTCTCCGCGACATTGCCCTCGAAGACCTCGTGGGCGATCGGCAGGCCATCGGAGGTCTGCACGACCCCGAGGGCGAATTGGCGGGCAACGCCGCCTGTGTCCTTGCTCTTGCCGCGCTGGCGCAGATCGTCCCGCGACCTCCTCCACACCGTGGATGACGACGCTGAGCTCCTGATCGAGCAGGGGCTTGAGCTGCCCGGCAATGGCCTGCTCGACCCGCTCGGGGTGGTTCATCAGCGCGTCCATGGCGCGCAGCAGCTGCTCGTGGTGCAGCTGCTCGACATCCACGCCAGGGAGGCTGACATCCTCCTGAAGCCAGTCGAGCACGCCGCGCTTGCTCCGCGGTGCAGCCAGCCGGTTGAAGACCATGGCGCGGATCAGCGCCTCCGCGTCGAACTCGCGCCGTGACGAACGCAGCGCCTTGCGGAGGGCCTCATCCAGGCCGAGCTCCTGCCAGAGTTGGTGCAGCGCCCAAAGGTCTCCAAAGGCGCGAGCACGCTGGAACTCCGGTTCCGCGCTCCGGCGCTCAGACCGCCCGACAGCGCGTTGCAGGCCCTTGATGAGGCCGTCGACCTCGTCATCGCTGAGTTGGTCGGCCCGCCCGAGGTTCGCGACGGTGCGTTGCTTCACCCGTCCGTTGTCGTCGCGGTAGCCCTCGACGAGGCGGACGTAGCGGCGGGGACCCGATCGGACGATGCATACGTACATGACACGACACTATAAATCCTGCAGCCTGCTTGCACGGGCCCCTTCGATCGATGCGTGTCACAACATCGGGTCCGCGCTTCATGTAGAGACAAAATTGGAAGATCAGCAGGTTATCCCCCGCACACCGGGGATGTGCCAGAGCTCTACTGTGGAAGTCGGGGGAGCTTTCGCACGACGCGCAGCCTGATCACCGTCAGCTACCTGGTCTGCGGCAAGCTCACCCATCTGCCAGCCTCACCCTACGGCCCAACATCGAGGGCTGCCGCGGTCTGAGGTGATGGGGCGTCACCCACACAGATTTGGATAACGCCGACTTAGTAGCCAACACCGTGTCCAAGTTCGCTGGGTAAGACCAATCGTCCAGTCGGGGGTCCCACGCCCCCCCCGCAAGAGCGGTCAGCCTGGCCGAGTCTTGAATACCTTGGGCCTGACATGGCTGATAAAATCCTGGATTCCCATGATTTTCATACGCTGTGTTTCCGAATATGTCGCATGGATGGGTAGTGGCACCACAAGCTGGAGGCCGTGCGCCGACATTTCGTCGGTGTGGGTACGACTTATCCCAGGCTCGAGCGTCGCGAGGTGTTTCCGTTTGAGTCGTTCGCCCTCGGCGAGGACCTGCCGCCATCGTTCCTTGCAGGTGGTCTTTGCACCAAGGAGGAACAGGCGGGAATTCGGAAACTGCGGATCGTGATACTCGGTGAAGCCGGGAAACAGGAAGTCAGGTTTTGATTTGTTCTCCGTGACCCGGTTCACCCCCCCTTTTTCGAAACGCAGGCCGTGCCGCTCAAACAGTTCAGTCAGATGGTTCTCGAAGGCATGACCGACCCGGGATTTCCGCCGATTGTGGACGCTTAGTGAGAACCTTATGAATTCGTCGACATCGCCGGCGAACCCCCGTTCGAGGCGTTCCTGAACGATCTCGCGCTCATAGGCCCGGAAGAGCGCTTCCTCCCGTTCCATCCATGCCAAGAGTGTCCGATCCGGCTCGCCTACGGGATCGCCCTGAGTGACCTCACGCGCAAGCGCGGAGAATTCTGCGGTCGAGGGAAAACGCTCTGGGAAACGGTTCAGGACAAGTTCGAGATCGTCCGCCGCATCGTCCGGTTCGAAGGCTTCTACGCCGACGTCTTCCAGCAGCAGTTTCAGTGGCAGCGTAAGAGAGGATGGAGGCATTCTGGCGGCCTGGAAGCGCTGCCCCATCTCGCCGAACCCGAACACTTGGCGTACCTGGGCCTCGACATCCGACTCCGCCGGCGCGAAAACGATGAGCAGACTACCGTCACGGGCCTTCGCGATCACCATCAGATCACCGGCACTGAGCCGCAGCGTTACCGAATTGCTGCGGTAATAGAGCCGGTACTCTGGGGAGCGGTGCGCCTGTTTCCACCGGCAGTCGTACCAAGACACGGTATCGCGGACGATTTCCGGAGGCTCATGGTCCCCAAGGTAAGCCATTGTGGCTGGAAACCGGGCGACATCGTTCTTCGAGGGTTCGCCGAGATGGCTCCTGAATCCGGCGCTTGGCAGGCCTCCGATCTCATGCTGGTTCGATCTGTCCGGTTCGGCGTCTACGGCGCTGAGCCATTTCGCCGCCGCCCCTTCGAAAAGTTCCGAAATCGAGTCGATCACTACGCCTGCTCCCCATAAATACTGTCGTCGTTCGCCCCCGGGTGCCGCCCCCCAAGACCGCGGATCTCATGGGTAACTGTACGGCCGGTCAGCCATGTCTCCACCCTTTCAAGCATTTCACCGGATGGAAGACGATCCTTCCCTCTCATCGCGCATTCCCAAACTTCCAAGACGCGCCACCCGCGATCAAGCAGTTCGGCCCGATTTTTCCGGTCGCGTTCCCGATTGCGTCCGATCTTTTTTTCCCAGAACTCCTCGCGGGTTGAGGGCATGCGGAAAAGGTGGCAGTCATGCCCATGCCAGAAACATCCGTGAACGAACACCACCGCCGAATACCGAGGGAAAACGAGATCGGGGCATCCGGGGAGGTCGCGTACATGGAGTCTGTATCGGAAGCCCCGCGCATGGAGCGCGCGGCGCAGGACGAGCTCGGGCTTCGTGTCGTGCCCGCGCACCCGGCTCATTACCCGGCTGCGATGTTCCGGAGAGAGCCTGTCGCTCACGCCGTCTCCCTGAACTCCATCGGCAGCGCCAGCTGATGGCCATCCTGGTCGGAGCGGATGTCCGCGAGGACGTGTGGCGCCATCGCAGACGCGATCTCACGGATGACCGGAACGACAACGGAGTTACCAAACTGGCGATAAGCCTGCGTGTCACTCACCGGGATCCGGAAACTGTCATCGAAGCCCATCAGTCGGGCGCACTCGCGTGGCGTAAGCCGACGCGGCCGCTCGCCAGCTCCCCGGTCAACCAGGATCTCGGAGCCGTCCTTGTGGTACCGGGCGGACAGTGTCCGTGCGGTGTCTTCCGGGCCGACCTTACTGTAGCCGAAGCCGTTGCCCGCGTGCTCATGCTTGGCCCGATAGTCCTGCAGGTATTTCCAGAGTTTCTCGCTCAGGACGTACTTGTCGCCTACGGTGGCCAAGTCACCCTCGGTATAAGGGGGTTCCGCGGCTTCCGATCCGTCCTCCGGGTGCAGGACCTCCCGGAGGGTGCGGGCGTCCGGTGCGGGGAAGTCCAGTTGGTTCCAGGTGAAGGGCGTATCCTTACGGAAGCCAACCATGTAGATCCGCTCGCGGTGCTGGGGCACGAACCCCTTGCCGTCGATGACCCGATCATGCACGCGATAACCGAGCTCTTCCAGCACGCGGCGGATCACTTCGTAGGTACGTCCGCCATCATGACTTCGCAGGTTTTTCACGTTCTCGAGGAGGAATGCCCGTGGACGCTTTACCTCGATGATCCGCGCAACGTCAAAGAACAGGGTTCCCTGCGCCTCGCACAGGAACCCATGCTCGCGTCCCAGGCTGTTCTTCTTGGAAACGCCGGCCAGCGAAAAGGGCTGACACGGGAATCCGGCCAACAGGACGTCGTGCTGAGGAATGCGTTCGTCGATAGAGCGGCTGTTCTCATCCGCGTCATCTGAGACCGCCGTAATCTGACGGATGTCCGTCTGGATCTCTTCGCCCTCGTTCCCAAAGTTTGCACGGTAGGTCTGGAGGGCGAAACGGTCCCATTCGGAGGAAAAGACGCAGTGGCCACCGACGCTTTCAAACCCCTGTCGGATACCCCCCACTCCGGCGAACAGGTCAATGAAGGAGAACTGCCCGTCAACGTCAGACCGCAGGGGAGCCCGCCGGAGCAGGAGCTGGCTCAGCGCCGGCTCCCAACGATTGGGCATCGGGATCTCGCCTTTCGCCCACCGCCGGACCGTACGTTCGTCCACCCCGAGTTCACGGGCCACATCCGCCCTCGTGGCCAGCTCCAAGGCCGAGTAAAGCAGTGCGGTCGCAGCATTGGAAGAGTGCATGGCAGATCCTCTGGGATTCGTTCCGGACATTGTGCCCGGATTGATTCCCGCCTGTCCAGCACGATGGCTCCTTCGCACCGCGCTTGCCCGACCCCCCCTTTCTCACAGCCTGGCGGCCATACGACGGATCCCGGGCTGGCCCGCTTGTCACGGCAGGGCTGGATCATCCATCATTGAAATACACAGGGGGGTACCCGCTTAAACAGTCCCGATACCTAAAATGCCTGATAGAAACCGGCAACAAGAGAGCCTTTTGGCTGCGGCGGGCGCTTCCATCCGCGAGATCCGTCAAGAGAACGGCCTCAGCCAAGAGCAGCTGGCCATGGATGCGGGCATAGACCAATCGACCCTGAGCAAGATCGAGCGTATCGGGCCACATGTAACCTCATGGCGGACCCTGTTCGCCATCCTGGATGTTCTGGGATGTGAAGCCACCATCCTGATATCGAAGCTGGAGGATATCGAAGTTCGCCCACGCCACCTATAGGGCGCGGCTTCATCTGCGGGACTGGATTGCTATGCTTACAGTGCCGGGGGCGGATAGCAAGCAGGATGGTGTCGCGGCCCCAGGAACCCATCAACCTTCCCTTGAAGCCGAAGCACACTGTGCATACCGTTTCGCGAAGAGGCCATTGGCGGACTCCGTATGCGATCACGGTACGCGGGAAGCGCTACGGCATCGAAAAAGCCGGTCGCGGCCGCGGCACCGACCAGTCCTCCGCCCGCCCCCGTGTGGCTCGGACAACCTCCTCCGGGGGGGGGGGGGGCTATACCCAAGGCGCCCCCCCTTGGGCTGCTCCCGCGCGGGTTGAGACGGAGGTCCGCGCCTGCTTCGGGTGATGCGCGACCACGGGCTGCTCGCCCCGTGCCGGGCTCGGCGCAATCTCGGGCCCGACTTGCACGACGGAACCATCATCACCGAGGCGCCGGACAGGGCAGGACCAGGGCTGCGACCACGACCTTCTTAGCGGACAATGGGCAGGTGTCGGTCTTCGCCGTCGTGGACCACTATAACGCCGAGAGGCTGGGGATCCACGCGGCCCGCCCGCGGGACCGTTCCGAGGCGCTGGAGCTGCTGCGCCAGGCGGTCCGGCGATCTTCGGGCTCTTCCAGCAGGGTATCGCCACCGGGGTAGCCCTGCGTCACGACCATGGAAGCCACACATCAGCGACATCTTCCAGCGCGAGCTCGGCTTCCCGGGCTTCGAGTTCTCGCCGGCGTTCGTCCACGCCCTGGAGAGTACTGGGGTCATCGAGCGGTTCTTCCGCACCCTCACGAAGCAGCTGCCCGTGGTGCAGTTGCTCGACATCCACGCCAGGGAGGCTGACATCCTCCTGAAGCCAGTCGAGCACGCCGCGCTTGCTCCGCGGTGCAGCCAGCCGGCTGAAGACCATGGCGCGGATCAACGCCTCCGCGTCGAACTCGCGCCGTGACGAACGCAGCGCCTTGCGGAGGGCCTCATCCAGGCCGAGTTCCTGCCAGGGCTGGTGCAGCGCCCAAAGGTCCCCAGAGGCGCGAGCACGCTGGAACTCCGGTTCCGCGCTCCGGCGCTCAGACCGCCCAACAGCGCGTTGCAGGCCCTTGATGAGGCCGTCGACCTCGTCATCGCTGAGTTGGTCGGCCCGCCCGAGGTTCGCGACGGTGCATTGCTTCACCCGTCCGTTGTCGTCGCGGTCGCCCTCGACGAGGCGAACGTAGCGGCGAGGACCCGATCGGACGATGCGTACGTACATGACACGACCCTATAAATCCTACGGCCTGCTTTCACGGGCTCTATCGATTGATGCGTGTGACAACAGCTGGTCCGCGCTTCATGTAGAGACAAAATTGGAAGATCAGCAGGTTATCCCCCGCACACCGGGGATGTGCCAGAGCTCTGCTGCGGAAGTCGGGCGAGCAGTTTCGTTACGACATTGATGACGAGGCCTGGACAGCTGCCGAACGTCTCGACGGTAAGCTGCTGCTGGTCACGAGCCTGGACGGCTGGGAAGCGCAGGCGATCGTCGCCCGCTACCGTTCCCTGGCCGATATCGAGCGCGGATTCCGGGCACTGAAGAGCACCCTGGACATCGCCCCGGTCTACCACCGGCTGCCCGAGCGCATCCGCGCCCATGCGCTGATCTGCTTCCTCGCCCTGGTGCTCTACCGGGTGCTGCGCATGCGCCTGAAATCCAGGGACTCCGCCTTCAGCGTCGAGCGCGCGTTAGAAGCGCTGGAGACCGTGCAAAGGCACGCGGTCGAGATCAACGGGGAAGCCCACACCGGGGTGTCGATCTCCCCAGAGCAACGACAGCTCTTTCAGGAACTGGAGGTGAAGCCGCCGAGGCAATCCGACGTCGCTTGAGTTGTGCCAACCCAGAGGCGCCCATCCGGCGCATCAATAAGTTATGCGCGCGGCTGTGGAACTCGGGGGCGCCGGTCCGGGCCGGCTACCCTGCAGCCACGCCGATGGCGGCGTGATCAGCTTACCGGGTGTCCAGCAAACGGGGCACGATACACCCGCCTCTCTGACTCAACCTCACGCATTCGCGTGATGGGATACGTGAAGACCCACCTGTGTTCCAATGCTGTCGGATCCCGGATCATGTTTTACGCGCCAAGTGCGAAAGCAACTATTCAACCAACCGGTTTTCCCGGTGCCATTCTAACGCTTCATCCATTACCCGCATGTTGCAATCACTCGGTTCCGTGACGGGTCGGGTATGGAGGCCGACCAAGAACTCATTACCCGGTAGATCACGGACCGACTCGGGGACCAATATCTTTCGGTCAGGCGCCACGCCAATCAATCCACGATCAAATGCCCAATGCAGGTCTTTGGTCAGCGGAAGCCCATTTGCAGGATGATCCGACCCTGCTCTGCTTACAGGGATCACATGTGCAGCGTCCAAACCCAGAACGTTGTCCCCAACCGGTGATATGAACTTTCGCCCAGTGAAAGCGCACCTATTATCATACAGTGAAAGAACTTTTCCTCGGAACGCCCTATCGCGTGCCTTCCGAACTGTTTTGGCCTCGATGATCTCTCGGTTTTCATCGAAAGCGAAGGGAGTTTCAGCGACCTGCCTGTCGAGATATTTTTCAGCCTCCTCGATCTCGTCACTCTCGACCGGCGGGTTATCCAGGTCTAAGCACCCACACCTGGAACTGCCAATCTTGGTGTTGATTGCGTCATATTCGGGGGTTCCCCGTTCAATCAGATGAAGCTGGATATATCCATCGTCATCAAGGTCTTTCGTGAAGAGAAGAATATCATCCTTTTTGGCTTTGTTCCGGAGGGGCCCGAGGTTATCAGTAAGTCGCCTTTCAGGCGACCTTTTGCCTCCCCAAGTCTGATACTGGTAGCGTGCTTTGGCAGTACCAACCCTCTGGCCATTTACAAACAGATCCGCGACGAGGTTCAAGCTCAACGTAGGTTCCTCGCGGGTGGCCACACCCCGGAGGGGGGGGGAAGAAACGCGAAATAGCCTTGGGTATTAAGAAGCCCGCTTGGTGGCCGCGTGCTTTTCCCGTGTCATTATGGGAAAGCTTCTTGAAAAATGGAGTGTCGAGCATAGGGCCGTCCAGATCACATGGTCCGAGTTAGATTCGTATCATTGCGACTATCTTGTCAAGTTGTTTTGAGCGGGGGCCCCGGAGTGCGCAAGGCATAGAGGGGAACACCGGAGGACGTGGGCCTCAGGGAGGTGAGTGGCCACCGCGGCTAGAATCTGCCAGTGGTGGGGGGCCTTTCTCGCCGCAGGCGAGGCCGGACTCAGGGGCGGCAGCGCGCAGGATACGCGCAATGAGCAGCTCCACCAGCCCCGGGCCAAAGCCGGGGACGTGACCATGGATCTGGAAGCCTCGGGCGGCGGAAGAGATCAACAAACCACGCTCCGAGCCGGGCCCTCCTTTGACTAGCAGGGTGCTGAGAAACGGTCTTCTGCGTGGCCACCGAGGGGTGTCGAAGGTGATCTACGATGGCCGGGTGGCGTTCCAAGCGGGGGGTGATACCCGCCAACCCGGCGGTGCCCCAACCCGCCTGCGCCCGGAAGGGGCCGGGCAGCAGGGGATGGAGGCACTCCGCCCCCATCTCAGCCAGCCCCGAGCAGTTTGGGTGTGCGGACCAGGTTGTAGGCCAGGGCATGGAACCCGAAGTCCCACCCCACCCTGTCTGGTCCGATGAAGCGGGTCTTGCGAAGGCCACCGACGGTCTTGGACCAGCCGAAGAACTCCTCGACGCGCTTGCGGATGCGCTGGCTGACCGCATAGCCGGGGTGGCGCGTCGTCCGACCATCCACAGCATTGAACCGGCGCTTCTCGGCAACATGGGGCGTAACCTCGTACTCGCGCAGGGCCTGGACGAAATCTCGGGTGTTGTAGCCGGCGTCGCCAGCAAGCGTCAGCCGGCCTCGCTCTGCAGGGATCTCGCGGATCATCTCCAGGGCCGCCTCCCGCTCGGCGGTGCCACAGGCCTGGGTTAGGCGGGTATCGACGATGAGCCCATGACGGTTCTCCATCAGGGCATGGCCGATATAGCAAAGCCGCGCAGGCTGCCCCTGGCCCTTGCGGTAGAGCCGAGCATTCGGGTCCGTGCTCGAGGCGTGGGTATCGTTGCGCCGCTGCTGACCCCGGAAGTTGACCGTCGGATTGCGCCCGCCGCTCTGCAAGTCATCATCACCCGAGCTGTCGCCGTCCTGGCTGATCGGCTTGAAGCTCTTCATCGAGGCCCAGGCCTCGATGAGCGTGCCATCGACCGAGAAGTGCTCGTCGGAGAGCAGGGGCCGAACCTCCTCGAGTTCCGTGAACGAGCGCAGCAGGCGCTGCGCAACCTCCGCCTCGATCAGGCGGTCCCGGCTCTTGGTGAAGGTGGTCGGGTGCCAGACGGGGTCATCGACCTGGAGCCCGACGAACCAGCGGAACAGGAGGTTGCAGTCGAGCTGCTCCATGAGCAGCCGCCCCGAGCGGATCGAGTACAGGGCCTGAAGCAAAAGCGCCCGGATCAGTCGCTCCGGCGGGATCGACGGCCGACCGGTGCCCGAGTACACCGCGTCCAGCTCGTCCGAGATCGAGTCGAGCAGCCGATCAACGAGGACACGGATCTCGCGAAGAGGGTGATTCTTGGGGATGCGATCTTCGAGGCTGACGTAGCTGAACATGTGCTGTTGCTCGACATCCTCACCGCGCATCCGGAGACCTCCTGTTCCGCCGTCAACGACACCCTCTATGATACCGCGCAGCCGAGTTTTTCAGCAGCCTGCTAGAGGAGGCGGAAGACACGCCTGAGGCCATCGCCCCAGAGGACCTCTTGCTCTGGGACAGAGTCCTCGAATACTGGTACAAATGCATTGAGGGCCGAGAAACCCCGAGCCACCTCTTCGCCGAAGCGCTCGGGGTCGCGCTGCACCATTTCGATGACCTCGTCTCACAAGGCACAGAGTCGGGCACCAATGCTCAGGCCAAACTGCCAGGGGGTGAGATCGTCCGGCGATTCCTTGAGGAACCGGAGAGCTTCCCCTTTCGCGTGATGGGTCGCAACGGTGGCTTTACTGGAGCCGATCTGAAGCGCGACATCGCTTCTCCCACGACCTGGCAAGCTCAAATGTACGAGGTGAGTACTGATGATGTGCCCCCCAACCGCAATTGGTTTCCCATCGAGGAGTTCGTTAAGGCGACCCAAAATCCAGATTACCTCGACGCATCACGCTAATACCGACCTGGCCTAGAAGAGCTCCCTTGCCATGCCCCGCCTGTCCAAATCCCGCTTCATAGCCGGCTGGCAGTGCCCGCTTCGGCTCTGGTACACGGTCCACGAGCCCTGGCGAGCCACGCCGCCTGATCCCCAGTTGCAAGCGATCTTCGACCAGGGCCACCGACTCGGGCAATTGGCTCAGCAGCGCTATCCATCCGGGGTGCTCGTCGAAGCGGATTACCGACACACGCGCCAGGCCCTCGAGCAAACGCAGGTGCTGATGGCCGACCCGGGCGTGCCGGCGATCTTTGAAGCCGCTCTGGAGCACGACCAGGTCCTGACCCGAGTGGACGCGCTCGTTCGAAACGGGGACGGGTGGGACCTGGTCGAGGTCAAGGGCGCCACGCGTGCCAAGGAGGTTTTCCAGCTCGACGTGGCGATCCAGTATTGGATCCTCACCGGTGCCGGCATCCCGGTACGCGATGCCGGGCTGCTGTTGATCGACCGTGACTACGTCTATCCGGGCGGCGCGCACGACCCGCAGGAGTTCTTCCGGTTCGAACCGCTGACCAGAACCTGCGAGCACTGGCTTGAGTGGATCGAGGCGCAGGCCGTCTCCTTCCAGGAGGTTGCCGCCCGTACAACACCACCCCAGATCGAAATCGGGCAGCAGTGCTTCAGCCCTTACCCCTGCCCGTTCTACAACCACTGCTCTGCTGACAGGGAGTGGCCCGAGCACCCGATCGAGGAGCTACCGTATCTGGCCGGCGAGCGTTACCAGGGCCTCCTCGAGCGGGGTGTCACAACCATCGACGCCATCCCCGACGATTACCCGCTTACCGTCGCTCAGAAGCGGATCCGAGACGCCGTTGCCAAGGGGCATCCCTGGACCGATCCCGACCTGGGTGAAGCCGTTCAGGGTGTGGAGTGGCCTCTCTTCTTCCTGGATTTCGAGACCGCACAGCCGGCCTTACCCCGTTACCCCGGAACCTCCCCGTTTCAGGCCTTGCCGTTCCAGTTTTCCTGCCATATCCAACGAGCCCCCGGGGTCGCCCCGGAGCACACGGACTTTCTGGCCACCGCCGATACCGACCCCCGCCGCCCACTTGCCGAGGCACTGCTCAACGCACTCGGTGACCGCGGATCGATCGTCGTTTACTCCAGCTTTGAGCGGCGGGTCCTCGGCGAACTCGCCGATGCGCTGCCGGATCTCGCTGAGCCCTTAGCCGCCCTTCAGGAGCGGCTGTGGGATCTGCTACGGGTCCTGCGGAACCACTACTACCACCCGGCTTTCAAGGGCTCCTACTCCATCAAGCGGGTCCTGCCCGTACTGGTTCAAGACCTCGACTACACCGCCCTGGAAGTGGCCGATGGCCAGGCCGCCGCGCAGGCCTGGATCCAGATGCTCGACACGGATTGCGACGAGGAACGCGATCGGCTCGCCCAAGCCCTCCGCGAATATTGCTTCACCGACACGCTGGCCATGGTGCGACTGCGCGAGGCGTTACTGCGTGCCGCCGGAGAGCTGTGACACCGCCGGAGCCAGTTCCCTGCTCCCCCCTATCCGACAAACGCCACCCGACTCCGTCGGCCCGCCTCCCATCACGATGCCGCGTTCTCCAGCCGTTTCCGCCACGCGGAACCCTCAGCGACCAGCACCTCGCAGGCCACCGAGGCCCGGGTGAGCGCACAGTAGAGCAGACGCTGCTCACGCTCGGGCCGGCTACCGTCGAAATCGACGTCCATCAGGATCACGGCGGGGCGCTGCTCGCCCTTGAAGCGATAGACCGTCTCGACGCGTAAATCGCCCTTCGAGTACACCGGCTGGCCGTCTTCGGTGAAATCCCCCGTAAACCGCTTGAGGCGGTAACGACCCAGCCGGGCCGTCTCCGCCAGTGGATCACGGCCGTGACCGTGCAGGCTCAGCAACACCATCTGATCCTTGCGAAAGCCCTCGCTCTCGAGGTGTTCCACAGCCTGAAGAAGGGCCTCGCGCTGCTCATCGGCCGTTGCGTACCGGGTAACCCGCGGCTTATGGCCGTCGAGCGGATTACGCCAGTCGATATCGACCTCGAGCAGGCGACGGACGAACTGCGCAATCCGGCGTGGCGTCCGAAAAGCCTTGCCCGTTCGGTAGGTGACGAACGCGGACTGTTGCTGGTCGTTGCGCCCGTAGAGATCCTGCTGGGGGTCTTCCAGCCACAAGACCGGTGCATCATCGTCGACGAGACAGATGCGCAGGAGCTCCCACCACTCTTCGGAGAAGTCCTGCCCTTCATCGACGATCAATCGGTCGAAACAGGGCAATCGCTCGGAATGCTCGATGAGCCGGTCCGCCACCTCGCTCCAATACTCCTGGGGCTCCCGCCGCGCCCGCTGCGCATCGAAGCTCTCACCAACGGCCTCAAGCCAGGCATGACAAAGGCGGTGGAAATTGCCGACGTCAGCGTTGCCCTCCAGTCGTGCGCGCAGCCGGTCGCCCAGGACGCGGTTGAAACAGACCAGCGCCGGTCGTTCTCCCCGGGCTTGCGCAGCCTCGAAAAACTCGATCGCGGCAATCGTCTTCCCGCTACCCGCAGCACCGATAACCCGAAGGCGCCATGGGCTCATCTCCAGCCCCTGGACCAGCTCGGTGATGCCACCAGCGAGACGCTGGAAGGTCTGCTCCTGAAGCGTGACCTCGTCGCCGAGATCCGGTGCCAAATCCAGCTCCTGCGCGAGCACGCGCCGAACCGTCCGGGCTGTATCCGGCGCGTCCTGCCCCGGCCCGAGCTGCGCCTCGACGGATGCGGGGAGTTCTTGGACTCTTGAAGCATCGACGATCTGCTCGCGAGAGAGCCCAGCCGGTGCGTCCCCCTGCAGCCGGTGCGCCGGGCAGTACAGCAGCAGGCTCATACCCGGCGGCTTGCGGCCACCGAGACCGCGCTCGAGGGCTCCGAGCAACCCTTCGCGGCTGCGGTGCAGCTGCCGGACCACGTCCTTGGGGCCGCGCTCATGCCCGTAGTCCTTGCCGAGCAGGCCGTCGCTCTCAGCCAAAGCCCCGTTCTTCTGCTCAATCAGCAGGACCTCGCCGGCGGCGTTAACGACGACAAAATCCACCTCACCGAACACGGCGCCCCGCCCGGACCCGGCACTCCAGTGCACGCCGTGGTAGACGGTGTAGCTCTGCGGCAGCGAGTCGCCCAGCCACTCCAGCGTCCTAAGCTCGCGCTCCGGCGCACCGGCCAGCCGAAGGGTGTCGATGTTGGAAGGGTGAACATGCGCCATGACGCACCCCGCTCCGCCGTCCCTGGTTCGAACGCATTCGCGCTCTGGCTCATGCCAAACACCCTACCACCCATCGGGCCACGGTTTGCCGGACTGATCGGCTGCTGCGTACCTGAGACGCCAAGCTTCTATATGAAGCCGCGGGGACCCCGCGACATCAGCTGTCGCCGCAATCGGTTGGAATGGCCTGGTCCCGGGCGGGATACACCCATCGACGAACGGGGTATATCCTTGGCAAGGACGCCACCGGGACCCATCCGCCATGGACAAGGACGAATCATGCTCGGAGCCATCGCCGGCGACATCATCGGCTCGATCCACGAGTTCGGCCCACCGGCCCCGCCAGGGACGCCGCTGGTGGATCCACGCTCCCACTACACCGACGACACGCTGCTGACCCTCGCCACCATGGAGGCATTACTGGAGGGCGCTGACTACGCCAGCGTCTACCGTCGGGCATGGGAGGCCGAGCCGAACCAGTCCTGGGGCGCGCGTTTTCAGCAGTGGGCCCGGGAACCGGGCGCCGCTCCCTACAACAGCTTCGGCAACGGCTCGGCGATGCGGGTCAGCCCCATCGCGCTGTGGTTCCAAGACCGTCAGCAGGCCCTCGAAGCTGCCGCCGCCTCCGCGGCCGTAACTCACGACCACCCGGAAGGTATCAAAGGGGCGCAGGCGACGGTCGATGCGATTCAACAGGCCCGCGACGGCAGGACCGGCGACGCGATTCTGGCTGCGGTATGCGAGCGCTACGGCTACGAGACGACGCCCTCCCTGGACGCCCTGCGGGCAAGCAGTCGCTACAACGAGACCTGTCAGGGCACGGTGCCCCCGGCCATTCAGGTCGCCTGCCAAAGTGCCTCTTTCGAAGCGTGTATGTCGACCTGCCTAACCCTCGATGCCGATACCGACACCCTCGCGTGCATCGCCGGTGGTGTTGCCGAAGCTCGATTCGGCGTGCCGGATTGGGCGGTGGAACTCGTGCAGACGCGCCTCGGGCACGAACAGTGGGCCCTGGTGCAGCGGTTTTACCAGGAGGGATGATGCTCTACTTCGCGTTTGGCTCCAACATGCTCACCAGCAGACTCCAGGCACGGGTGCCCTCGGCAACCCCTGTGACTCGGGCATTTTTACAGGGCCACCAACTCGCCTTTCACAAACGAGGCGCCGACGGCTCGGCCAAGTGCGACGCCTTCTGGACCGGTCAGCCGGAACACTGGCTACCGGGCGTCGTCTTTCGCATGGATGCCGCGCATTTGCCGGCACTCGACGACGCCGAAGGACCGCGCTATGACCGCATCGACGTCACGGTCCAAAACGACGACGACACGCCCATGGAGGCCTTCACCTACCGGGCCAAGCCCGACGCGGTGATGGACGGACTCCAGCCGACAGCGACGTATTACCGCTACGTACTCAACGGCGCGATCGAGCACGGGCTGCCGGCGTGGCACATTGAAGCCATTCGGTACGTAGCCGAGGCGCCTTCGTGACGGACTAACCGTCGGGGGACTGCAGGACCTAACCATTTAAACCGGATTCCTTGAACGTCCCACCGCCAGCCGGCGACAACGCCACGCGCATCGCCTGCCGACGCAAGTCCGCCTGCTCTTCGGCACGGCGCCGGGAAATGCACACCGCCGACGACGACTCACCGGCGAGTGCCGCACCTCCACCGTGATCGCGCCCCGGTGCACGCTCGATCGGATGCCTCGACGATGCCTGTTGTGCGCTGGCCATGCTTCCTCCAGACCGACTGGTTCTGTGCGTAGGCTGGAACATGGCCGCGACAGGCCATGTCGCACGACCGGCGCCGGAATCCGACTAAACGGGTGGGCTGAGACCGCGCACGTAAACCTCCTGCTGCCGAGTCTCCACAGCGCCGCGCCGCGCCGCTCGGACCTGACGCAGCGCCTGTTCAGGTGCCACGCCTCGCTCAACGAGCAGTCTGCAGGCGATCACACCCGTCCGACCCACCCCCCCCATCGAGCCACAGCGCATCTCTCATGGGTCGCCCCCCCCTTGTCGCGCATCCGCCGCCGATCGAGGTTACCTCTTTCGACCCCCCTTTCCACAGAACCTGTGGAAAACCTTGTGGAGAGAGCCACGCGACGGGGCCAGCCGAGCGGCCTTGCGGTCTATTGGACAAAGAGTAGCCAGACCCTAACGCCAGAGAAATCAGCAGGTTGCAAACGGGCCACCGCGAGTCAGGCAGTTAGCGCCGTCAAGCTCGGGGCCTGTGCAGAATTCGGATCCTTGCAGGTGCGACCGATCAGCGTTGTCAATTCCTGGCCCACAAGGAGGACGCCTTAGTCGTGCTGAGACCCGAAGTAGGCGGCCCACTCCGGGGCGTCCGGATCCATGCGCCGGAGCTCCGCCTCGTCGGCTTCAACGATCAGGCGTTCGACCATCGCCCGCTTCGTTACGCCGTAACGCCGGGCCAATCGGCCCAGGGCCAGGTCCACCTCAGCGCGGCCCCAGGGGTTGACTCCTCACTGCACGCCGTTAGAATGCCCAGCACATCGACAGGCGCGTAGCTCAGCTGGTTAGAGCGCCACCTTGACATGGTGGAGGTCGGTGGTTCGAGTCCACTCGCGCCTACCAGATACGCCGTACTGCGCCCGGTCGCGACCCCTGCTCTCAGGGCCCCATCGCGCCGGGCGCAGCTTTTCATGCACGTGGCCCCTCGTATCGGTCACCACTGTGGAGGTTCAGCCATGCCCGCCATTACCCTCCCTGACGGTTCCGTCAAAGCGTTCGACCACCCGGTCACCACCCGCGAGATCGCCGAGTCCATCGGCCGCAAGCTGGCCAAGGACGCCATTGTCGGGCGCGTGGACGGTGAGCTGATCGACCTGGATCGCCCCATCGAGCACGACGCCTACGTCGAGATCGTCACCAGCAACGACCCGGACGGGCTTGAGGTGATCCGCCACTCGACGGCGCACCTGATGGCCCAGGCGGTCAAGCAGCTCCACCCGGAGATGCAGGTCACCATCGGCCCGACGGTGGATAACGGCTTCTATTACGACTTCGCCGGCGAGCGCTCCCTCTCGGAGGACGAGCTCGAGACCATCGAGCAGCGCATGAGCGAGCTGGCCGAGGCGGATCACCCCGTCGAGCGCGAGGTCTGGGACCGTGAGGCAGCGCGGCAGTTCTTCCTGGAGCAAGGCGAGACCTACAAGGCGCAGATCATCGACGACCTGCCCGAGAGCGAGACCATCACGGTCTACCGCCAGGGCGACTTTGCCGATCTGTGCCGCGGCCCCCACGTGCCGAGCACCGGCAAGCTCAAGGCGTTCAAGCTGACTAAGGTGGCGGGCGCTTACTGGCGCGGTGATCAGAACAACGAGATGCTCCAACGCGTCTACGGCACCGCCTGGCCGGACCGCAAGCAGCTCAAGGCCTACCTGGACCGCCTCGCCGAGGCCGAGCGGCGCGACCACCGGCGCCTCGGCCGGACCCAGGATCTCTTCCACGTCCAGGAGGAGTCGCCGGGGATGGTCTTCTGGCACCCGCGCGGCTGGCGGCTCTACCTGGAGGTACAGGACTACATCCGCCGGCTGATGCGCGACAACGGCTACCAGGAGATCCACACGCCGATGCTGGTAGATCGCAGCCTGTGGGAGCGCTCCGGGCACTGGGCGATGTTCGCCGAGAACATGTTCGTCACCGAGTCGGAGTCCCGCGACTACGCGGTCAAGCCGATGAACTGCCCATGCCACGTCGAGGTTTTCAAGCAGGGGTTGAAGAGCTATCGCGACCTGCCCCTGCGCCTGGCGGAGTTCGGCTCCTGCCACCGCAACGAGCCCTCCGGCACGCTCCACGGGCTGATGCGGGTGCGCGGCTTCGTGCAGGACGACGCGCATATCTTCTGCACCGAAAACCAGATCCAGGAGGAGGTGCGCACCTTCATCGACCTGGTCTACCGCGCCTACCGCGACTTCGGTTTCGAGGACGTACTCATCGCCCTCTCCACCCGCCCGGACGAGCGGGTGGGCGACGACGCCCTCTGGGACAAGGCCGAGTCGGCCCTGGCCACCGCGCTGGAGACGCACGGGCTCGACTACACCCTGCAGCCCGGTGAGGGAGCCTTCTACGGGCCGAAGATCGAGTTCTCCCTGCGCGACTGCCTGGAGCGCGTCTGGCAGCTGGGCACCATTCAGGTGGACTTCTCCATGCCGGGCCGGCTGGGGGCGCAGTTCGTCGATGACGACGGCGAGCGGCGTACGCCGGTGATGCTCCACCGGGCTATTCTCGGGTCCCTGGAGCGCTTTATCGGCATCCTGATCGAGCACTACGGCGGCGCCCTGCCCACCTGGCTCGCTCCGGTCCAGGCGGTGGTGCTCAACATCACCGACCGCCAGGCCGACTACGCCCGCTCGGTGGAACAACAGCTGCTGGAATCCGGCTTCCGCGCCGAGGCCGACTTGAGGAACGAGAAGATCGGCTATAAAATCCGCGAGCATACGTTGCAGAAGGTCCCCTACATGCTGGTGCTCGGGGACCGGGAGCTGGAAAGTGGTACGGTGGCCGTCCGCCACCGCGACGGCACCGACCTCGGCTCCATGGAACTGGAAGAGCTCGTAGCGCGGCTTAGCAACGATATCGCGGGTCACGAGCGCGAACAGGAGGATTAGAGGATCGCAACGAGACCGAAACGCGGGCGTGGCGGCAGTAGCGGCGACAATCGCCGTCTCAACGAGCAGATCACGGTACCGCAGGTGCGGCTGATCGGCTCGGACGGCGAACAGGTCGGCGTACTGGCCACTGAAGACGCCCTTGCGCAGGCCGAGAACGAAGGGCTCGATCTTGTGGAAATCGATGGCAACGCGGACCCGCCGGTCTGCCGAGCCATGGACTACGGCAAGTTCAAGTTCGAGCAGAGCAAAAAGCAGCAGGCGGCGCGCAAGAAGCAAAAGCAGATCCAGGTCAAGGAGGTCAAATTCCGTCCGGGCACGGACGAAGGCGACTTCCAGGTCAAGCTTCGCAACCTGCGTCGGTTCCTCGAGGAAGGCGACAAGGCGAAGGTCACGATCCGCTTCCGCGGCCGGGAAATGGCGCACCAAGAGCTCGGTAAGCGCCTGCTCGATCGGCTCGAGGAAGAGCTCGGCGATGTCGGTACCGTGGACCAGCGGCCGCGAATGGAAGGGCGGCTGATGGTCATGATGATGAGCCCGCGCAAGGGCAAGTAGGGTGTCGAACCACGCTGCGGGCGCGTTCCGCTAGTCAGGCGGCGCGCTCGCTTCTTTTTGTGATGAGGGGGAGGCAGCAATGCCCAAGCTCAAGACCAATCGTGGCGCAGCGAAGCGCTTCAAGGTGAAGGCCTCCGGCCGGATCTCCCGCGCGCGCTCCAACCACAGCCACATCCTGACCAAGAAGGACCCGAAGCGGAAGCGCCGTCTGCGCGAGCTGACCGAGGTCCACGCGAGCGATGCGCCGATGGTCCGGCGCATGGTCGCCAAGTAAATACGGGAGCGTTCTTCCATGTCACGAGTCAAGCGGGGCGTCACCAACCGCGCCAAGCACAAGAAGGTCCTCAAGGCTGCCAAGGGCTACTACGGCATGCGGGGCAGCGCCTTCCGCATCGCCCGCCAGCAGGTGATCAAGTCCGGGCAGTATGCGTACGCCCACCGCCGTCTGCGCAAGCGCGAGTTCCGCAGCCTGTGGATCCAGCGCATCAACGCGGCGGCGCGTCAGCACGGGCTGTCCTACAGCCGCCTGATGAACGGCCTGCAGCAGGCCGGCATCGAGGTCGATCGCAAGCAGCTGGCTGACCTGGCCGTCCACGAGCCGCAGTCCTTTGCGGCGCTGGCCGAGCGTGCCCAGGGCGCCCTCAGCAACTGAGGGCGACTCGCCAGGGCATGGGTGCCGACTACCAGGATGAACTCAGCGCGCTGACCCGAGAGGCAGAGGACGCCGTGGACGGCGCCTCTGACCTGGCGGGTCTCGATCAGGTCCGGGTCGCCTACCTCGGCAAGAAAGGCAAGTTGACCGCCCTGCTCAAGGGGTTGGGGCAACTGCCCGCCGACCAGCGCCCCCAGGCCGGCGCGGCCATCAATGCCGCCAAGGAGCGGGTCAGCCAGCGCATCGAGGCGCGTCGGAGCGAGCTGGAGCGGGCTGCGCTCGAGCAGCGCCTGGCGGCCGAACGGATCGATGTCACCCTCCCCGGCCGCGGCACCGAACGCGGCGGTTTCCATCCGGTGACCCGTACCCTGGAGCGCATCGAGGCGATCTTCGCCGGGGCCGGCTTTCACGCCGCGGATGGCCCCGAGGTCGAAGACGACCGCCACAACTTCGAGGCGCTGAACATCCCCGCCCACCACCCGGCGCGGGCGATGCACGATACCTTCTACTTCGACGCCACGCGGCTACTGCGCACGCATACCTCGCCGGTGCAGATCCGCGTGATGGAGCGCGATGGGGTTCCCATCCGCGTCGTGGCCCCGGGCCGCGTCTACCGCTGCGACTCCGATCTCACCCACACCCCGATGTTCCACCAGGTGGAGGGGTTGCTGGTTGATCGCGACGTCAGCCTGGCCGATCTCAAGGGCGTACTCCACGAGTTCCTCAACGCCTTCTTCGAGCGCCCGGTGGCCGTGCGCTTTCGGCCTTCGTACTTCCCGTTCACCGAGCCCTCCGCCGAGGTCGACGTCGAGTGCGTGATCTGCGGCGGTGAGGGGTGCCGGGTGTGTAAGCACTCCGGCTGGCTCGAGGTGCTCGGCTGCGGCATGGTCCATCCCGCGGTCTTCGAGCATGCCGGCATCGACGCCGAGCAGTGGACGGGATACGCCTTCGGCATGGGCGTCGAGCGCCTGGCCATGCTCCGCTACGGCGTGGACGACCTGCGGCTGTTCTTCGACAACGACCTGCGCTTCCTCGGCCAATTCCGGTGAACCATGCGTGTAAGTGAGCAGTGGCTGCGCGAGTGGGTGAACCCGTCGCTCTCGACCCAGGCGCTGGCGGAAGCCCTGACCATGGCGGGCCTCGAGGTCGACGCCGTCGAACCCGCCGCCCCGCCCTTCAGCGGGGTAGTGGTCGGCGCGATCACCGACTGCCGACCCCATCCCGAGGCCGACCGCCTCCAGGTCTGCACGGTGGACGCGGGAGGCGAGCGGCTGGAGATCGTCTGCGGGGCCCCCAACGCCCGCCCCGGGCTGCACGCCCCCCTGGCGCGTGCGGGTGCCGAGCTCCCGGGCGGGCTTCAGGTCCAGGCCACCGAGGTGCGCGGTGTGGCCTCGGCCGGGATGCTCTGCTCGGCCAGCGAGCTCGGCCTGGCCGACGAGGCCGGCGGCCTGCTGGAGCTGCCCGAGACCCTCGCGCTCGGCAACGATCTGCGCCAGGCCCTGGCACTGGATGACACGATCCTTGAGATCGACCTCACGCCAAACCGCGCCGACTGCCTGGGCATGACCGGGATTGCCCGGGATGTGGCGGCGCGCACGGGTGCCGAGATGCAGTCCACCGAGCCGCTGCCGGTGCCGGCGGCCTGCGATGCGCAGCTGGAGATCTCGCTCCAGGCCGAGGCGGACTGCCCGCGCTACACCGGCCGGGTGATCCACGACGTGAACCCGCAGGCGCCCACCCCCATCTGGATGCGTGAACGCCTGCGCCGTGCCGGGATCCGCAGCGTTTCGGCCCTGGTCGATATCACCAACTACGTGATGCTCGAGTCCGGTCAGCCGCTGCACGCCTTCGACCTGGACCGCCTGGCACCGCCCGTCACGGCACGGCGGGCGCACTCCGGCGAGACCCTCACCCTGCTCGGCGGGGAGCAGGTGGAACTCGATGACGGGGTGCTGGTCATCGCCGATGCTAACGGGCCGGTGGCATTCGCCGGCGTCATGGGCGGCGAGACGACGGCCGTGAGTGACGAGACCACGAGCATCTTCCTGGAGGCGGCGCACTTCCACCCCACCACCATCGCCGGACGCGCCCGGCGCTACGGCCTGCACACCGATTCCTCCCACCGTTTCGAGCGAGGGGTGGACTTCGAGGCGCCGCGCGCGGCCAGCGAGCGCGCCACGCAGCTGGTTATCGAAATCTGCGGTGGCCGGCCCGGGCCGATCAACGAGGCCGTGGCCCATCAGGCACTGCCGCAACGCGCACCCATCGAACTGCGCCGAGAACGGCTGGAGGGACTGCTCGGCTGGTCCATCGAGCCGGAACAGGTCACCGGCATGCTCCGGCGCCTGGGCACGGAACCTGAACCCAGCGCCGATGGGTGGCGGGTTCAGCCGCCGAGCTGGCGCTTCGACATGGAGCGCGAGGTCGACCTGATCGAGGAGGTGGCCCGCCTCTACGGCTTCGACAATGTGCCGGAGCGGCCCCTGCGCGCCCCGCTGCACGTGGCCACGGCCCCGGAGCAACAACTCGACGACCGTCCGCTGCGCACTACGCTGGTCGAACGCGGCTACTTCGAGGCGATCAATTACGCCTTCGTCGATCCGCAACTCCAACAGCGCCTGGACCCGGAATCCGAGGCCCTGCCGCTGGCCAACCCGCTCTCGGCGGAGTTGGCGGTGATGCGCACCTCCCTGTGGCCCGGCCTGCTGATGGCGGCACAGCGCAATCAGCACCGCCAGCATGAGCGCGTGCGACTGTTCGAGTGCGGGCGCACCTTCCGCGGCCACCTCGACGATCTGGCCCAGACCCCCATGCTCGCCGGCCTGGCCGCCGGGCCCCGCTACGCCGAGCAGTGGGATGCGCCACGCCGGAGCGTGGACTTCTTCGACGTCAAGGCCGACCTCGAAGCCCTGATCGCCCAGACCGGCAACGCCTCCGCGTTCACCTTCGAGCCGGCACAGCACCCGGCCCTGCACCCGGGCCAGAGCGCCCGGATCCTGCGCGACGGGGTCTCGGTCGGCTGGCTCGGCACCCTGCACCCCGAGCACGCCGACGCCCTGGAGCTCCACGGCGCCCCGGTGCTCTTCGAGATCACCCTGGAGGCGCTGAGCAGGGCGGAGCTGCCGCGCTTCCAGCCCATCTCGCGGTATCCGTCCATCCGCCGGGATCTGGCGGTGCTGGTGGACGACCACGTTCCCGCGGGCGAGTTGCTGCGCACCGCCCGCGAGGCAGCCGGCGATTGCGCCGTCGGCGGCCGGCTGTTCGACGTCTACCGCGGCAAGGGCGTCCCGGATGGCCAGAAAAGCATCGCCATGGGCTTGATTTTGCAGGATTATTCCCGCACGCTTACGGATCGCGACGTGGACGACGTCATGGCGGGCGTGGTCTCCCGCCTGCAGCAACAGTTCGGAGCGAGCTTGAGAGGGGAGTAGGATGTCGCTGACCAAGGCGGACATGGCCGAGCGGCTCTTCGAGGAAGTCGGCTTGAACAAGCGCGAGGCCAAGGAGCTGGTCGAACTCTTCTTCGAGGAGATCCGTACCGCCCTCGAGAACGGGGAACCGGTCAAGCTCTCCAGCTTCGGCAACTTTGAGCTGCGCGACAAGAACGAACGGCCCGGCCGCAACCCGAAGACCGGGGAAGAGATCCCCATTTCCGCCCGGCGCGTGGTGACCTTCCGCCCCGGCCAGAAGCTCAAGAGCCGCGTCGAGAGCTATGCCGGAACCCGAGAAGAGCAGTGAGGGCGACCTCCCGCCGATCCCGTCGAAGCGGTACTTCACCATCGGCGAGGTCAGCCAGCTGTGTGCCGTCAAACCTCACGTACTGCGCTACTGGGAACAGGAATTCCCGCAGCTGAGACCCGTCAAGCGCCGCGGTAACCGGCGCTACTACCAGCGCCACGATGTCATCCTGATCCGCCGTATCCGCGCCCTGCTCTACGAGGAGGGCTTTACCATCGGCGGCGCCCGCCAGAAGCTGGAAGGTGGCGAAGAGCGCGAGGACGTCGCCCAGAGCCAGCAGATCATCCGGCAGATGCGCATCGAACTCGAGGGTGTGCTCAACATCCTCAAGCGCTGATCCCTTGTCTCCCCAGGACGCGATCCGTATACTCTGCGACCTGAGTCGGGGCGTGGCGCAGTCTGGTAGCGCACCTGCATGGGGTGCAGGGGGTCGCAGGTTCAAATCCTGCCGCCCCGACCAAACACCAAAAGGCCGCGGAACGGGATCGTTCCGCGGCCTTTTTCGTCGGGGGTCGCCGACGTCAGGCCCGAGTGTTACTGGTTGCCCGGGTTCTCCGGAGCATTACCCCGCGCCTCATCGGCCCGCTGCTCAGCCTCCTGGCGCGCGTCGTCCTGCGCCGACCGACCTTGTTCCCGGGCCTCATCTGCCTGCTCCCGGGCCGATTCGCGGGCCTGCTCCCGCGCCTCTTCCGCTTGCTCACGAGCCGCTTCGCGGGCCTCTTCGCCGCGTTCCTGACCGGCTTCCCGCGCTTGCGACGCACGTTCCTCGCCCTGGCCACGGGCTTCTTCCGCACGTTCCTGACCGAATCCCCGACCGTCCTCACGCGCCTCGTTGGCCGTCTCCAAGCCCTCTGCGGCGCGCTCCTGGGCCTGATCCGCGGCCTCCTCCGGCAGCTCGATCTCCTGTGCCACCTCCTCCTCGGTGGTTTCTTCATCGAGCAGACGCATGGTCGCGTCCAGGGCGTCGTCCTCCGACTCCTCCGCGGCCACCGGCACGGCCAGCGAGACCATCAACAGCCCCGCCGGCAACAGCCCGTAGCGCAGGGTGCGGCTGGTACTGTTCAGCTTGATCATCATCGTGGCGTCCTCCTCTGGGAAACATCGCTCGTTGACGGATCAACGCGCTCAAGACTCACTTTCGCGGCGCTGCGCGAGGGTGACCGGCAACCGCAGTTCCCGGGAACGGCCCTCGTGCTCGATGCGGGTCACCAATTCCCCCTCCTCGATCCCTGCCCCTGGCACGCCGCGCACCGGGAGGGTCAACCGGTTGGCGCCCGGCTCCAGATCACCCTCCCAGCTGATCAGCCGCCGGGAGGGTTGGCCCGCCAACTCGAAGCCGTCGGGGACCTCGACGTGGAACCGGACCCCCTCCATACGCCGCTCGGCGTCAATGGCCAACCGGACCTCCTGGACCTCGCCCTCTCCCGTTTCAGCCAGCGGTGGCTCTGGATGCGTAGGCTGCCGGTCGTAGAGGGCCAACCCGCCTCCGGCGAGGATCGCCACCGCCGCCACGCCGGCCACCAGGCGCTGCCGGACCGTGGACCCGGTGGTGTGCTCGACTCGCGCCCGACGCAGTTGCGCCGCCACCCAGCCGGGCGAGACCGCATCCCGGCGATCCAGGCTGGCCAGGTGCCGACGGAGGCGGAGACCATCGTGGTGCCAGGCCCGGCACGCCGGGCAGGCTGCCAGGTGCGCGTGGCAGCGCTCCGCCCGGGCGCTGTCCAGCTCCCCCGCCTCCAGCTCCAACAGGCTTGCGCGACACTCCCGGCAATCCATGGTCCGCTCCGTCATCACTGCGTGCCCTCCCCGTCCCAACACGCGCCGGCTCCGGACTCGGTTCCGTCCAGCAGGCGTCGGCGCAGGCGATCTCGCGCCCGTGCCAGCCGCGATTTCAGGGTGCCCTTGCTCACCGCCGAGATCTCGGCCACCTCATCCAGCGAGAAGCCCTCGACGTAATGGAGAATAACCACGCTGCGTTGCGCCTCGGGCAGCGCGTCCAGGGCGCGCTGCAACCGCTCGCGGGTCAGCGCCTGCTCGACCAGCTCCGCCGGACCGTCACCCGGCTCAGCCACGGTATAGGGGGCATGGGGATCGTCCTGGGATTGATCCTCCCAGGGCGGACGCGCCCGACGGCGTCGGTAGCGATCCACCCAGAGGTTATGGAGCGACCGGGCGAGCCACGGGTAGGGTTGATCGAGGGCCAACAGCTCATGACTGCGCGGGTAAAGTCGACTGAGCAGCTCCTGGATAAGCTCCTCGGCCTCGGCATCGTCGCCGCAAAGCCGGCGCGCGAAGCCGTAGAGGCTGCCCAGGTGGCGACCGATGACGGTCTCGAAGGCGGTCTGCTCGCCGCGGCGTCTCCACAGGTTCAATAGCGTGGCCATACTCACCCCCACGCAGGAGACACCCCGGCGGTTCCCTTTAGAAGCTTCGGTCGATGAACAGGCTCACCTCGGCGCGCTGGGCGGTATAGGTCTCCAGACCACCCTCCTCCACGGTCCCGTAGGTCCGCAGATCGTCGATGTGCTCAAGGCGCAGCTGCGCCCCGAGCCGCCAGGCGCGTCCGGCGGGCTGATGGATCGCCATCAGATCCAGCCGGTAGCGAGTATCGGTACGGCGCCGACGATCGTCACCGTAGTCGTGTCGGTCCCGGTAATCGGCATGGACCCATTCCGGACGCGCAGTCAACGACCACGCCGGCGCAGCCTGCCAGGCCAGCCGGGCACCAAGGCGCTGGCGTACCGGGGAATAGCTGACGAACGCCCCATTGCCGGACCAATCCTCGCGGTCGTGGTGCTCCACTTGGTAGTAAGCCAACCAGCGCAGGGCGCCAACCCGATCCTCCACCCCCAGTCGCAGCCGGTGCTCCAGGCCATCGAGATAGCCCCGGTCATTGCCTCCGCGGTGGGCGCGCAGCCGATAGCGCGCCACGAGCCAGCCACGCCCGGGGCTGTTCCAGCGCCCCTGAACCTGGCCCTCGACGCGCCGATCGACACCACCGATCCCGCGATTCATGGCCCCGGCGCCGACGCCGTAGCCAAGCTCCACC
This sequence comes from Halorhodospira halophila SL1, assembly GCF_000015585.1. NCBI lineage: Bacteria > Pseudomonadati > Pseudomonadota > Gammaproteobacteria > Chromatiales > Ectothiorhodospiraceae > Halorhodospira > Halorhodospira halophila. The sequence goes on from NC_008789.1 coordinate 504,558, forward strand.
CGCCCCACGGGCCGCTCGCGCAGGACATCCACGGCTGCGTCCGTGAAGTCGTAATCGCCCTCGCTGCCGTGGCTGCGGTGGTAGACACTGCCTTGCGCGACCACACCGTCGCGCCGGGTCCCCCGGGCCTGCCAGGCCGCATGGCCGAACAGGTCGAGGAAGGGATCGCCGTCGCCGGCGAAGGCGCGCGCATTGTCCAGGGTCAGGTCCGAGTCGTAGCCCGCGCCGATCTGCATGTAGCCAGTGACCGCCGGGCGGGCGTGTTCCAGCTCCTCCAGCCGAGACGCCACTAAGCGCTGCAGGCGTTCAGCGCGGGCCTGCTGCTGAGCCCGCCGCCACCAGTACTCAGCCGCCGCCCAGTCCCCCCGCTGCCCCGCAGCGCGCCCCAGGTTGAAGGCGGCCAGCGCGCCCAACTCCGGATCGCCGAGGACGGCTGCAAAAGCCCGCTCGGCCACCCGGTACTCGCCGGCCTGATACTCGGTCACGCCCTGATTGAAGCGCTCCGTCGGGTTGTCCGCCCACACGGGCCCGACGAACGCCGCCAACACGATCACCACCAGCAGACCCCCGAGCAACCGCGCCACGGAAAATCCACGCTGATGACTCAAGAAATCAGACGAAGTGCCGACACCTCTGCTGAGGGTCAGTGAGCCTGGTTTCACTTTCGCTCCCAGTCAGGGTCGATCAATGAGCATTGTCAGTGGTGTCGGCACGGTAGCCGGTCTGTTCGGCGCCTACCAGGGGTACCAGGCGCAGCAGCGCGCCCAGGAGACGCGTGAGGATCAGACCAACCTCCTGCGCGAGCAGCTCGAGGTGGCCCACGAGAAAAAGCATGAGTACGCCGACGCCCTGCGCGCCGTCGAGAAGGCGCTGGAGCAGGTCAATGACAGTGGCGCCATCGAGCCGGAACAGCTTGAGGCCCTCGAGCGCAAGGGGCTGAACATCGACGAGCAGGCGTGAGGTCCATGGAGACTCCCCAACTCCACCCACTGACGCCTGCAGCGTCTTACAACACAGCCTGCACCACAGCCCCCAACCCGGCCACTGCGGACACGCCCAGCACCGCCCCGCGCAACCAGCGCCGATCCAGTGCTCGGGCGGTATAGCCGGACAGCCAGAAGCCGATCGCGATGCCGGGCAGCAGACTCAGGCCGAGGAGCAGCTCGGTAAGGCCGAAGCGGCCGATCCAGGCCAGCGCCCCCAGGGAGCCGAACGCCCCCACCACGAACACCGCCGACAGCGATGCACGCAGCCGTGCGCCGCTCACCCCTTGGTAGGCCAGGGCCAGGGGCGGGCCACCGATGGAGGTGGCCGTGGCCATGAAGCCGGACAGGGTCCCCCCGGCCAGCAGGCGCCCGCCGGTGGGGCGCGGAGACCCCGCCACCAGGCTCAACGCCACGGCGAGCAGAACCAGGATTCCGAAGATCAGCGACAGGTGGGATTCATCCGCGCGGGCAAGGACGACACCGGCGAGTGCGGCGCCGGAGAGTTGCCCCGGGATGGCCCAGCGGATCCCGCCAACATCCAGGGCGCGGCGTTCCCGGATGAGGATCATCAGCGGTGTCACCATGCCGACGACGAGCATCGGCCCGGGCACCAGCACCGGATCGATCCAGTAGAGAACGGGCGCACCCAAGAGGGCCACCCCGAAACCAATTGAACCCTGAACGACCGTGCCTGCAATCAGCACCAGGGTTGCCAGAACCCACTCACCGAGCTCGATCACAGACCGCTGTATCGTCCAGGGTATTCATCCGTGTAATGGTTTCGAAAACCGACGGAAACCGGACGCTCAGGCGTCCGGAATGCGCAGCTCTTCGATATCCCGGCCCAGTTCCTCTTCCCAGTGGACGACCCATTTCGGCTTGCGGCCGCGCCCGGTCCAGGTGCGATCCGGATCCTCAGGGTGGCGGAACTTCGGCGGGACCTTGTTGCCCTTGGTGGCCTTGGCGCCGGCGCCCTTGCTCACCCCTGAGACGATCTCGTCGAGATCGAGCCCGTATTTCTGGGCCACCTGTTTCATTTCCTGCTGGGCCTGCTTGCGGGCCTCTTTCTCGCGGCGCTTCTGCTCCTTCTCGATCATCCGCGAGGCCTTTTGCAGGTCCACGAAGTCGAGTTCTTCCGCCGCCTGGCGGATCGTTTCAAGGGCTTCGTCAGTGGTTGTCATTCTCCGCTTCCTCCGCTTTGGAATATCGCTCCACGGCGGGAAATTAGCGAAAAACGATGGAATTGTAAACGGAGGGGGATCACCCAGGCGAGAAACGGATCCCCACGGATGGGTTTCGCCGCAGAAAAATACCCGATTCAGAATACCCGTCTGTTAGAAACCAAGCACCCAAGGGGCCAGGAGGAAGGCAGCCAGCGTGGCGATACCCGCACCGGCGAAGGTCAGCAGCGCCCCGGCACGCACCATGTCCGGTACGGTGATGCGATCGCTGCCGAAGACGATGGCGTTGGGCGGCGTCGCCACCGGCAGCATGAACGCCGCCGAGGCGGCCAGGGCCACCGGTACACCGAGTAATAGCGGGTGGATATCGATGGCCAGCGCCAGGGAGGTAACCAGCGGCAGCAGCGTGGCGGCCGTTGCGGTATTGCTGGTCACGTGGCTCATCAGGGCCGCCAGTATCGCCACCGAGAGCACCAGCAGCGGCGCCGGCCAACTCCCCATGCCACTGAGCAGTGCCGCAATGGCACCAGCCAGGCCGCTCTCGTCGATGGCCACGCCCAGGGCCAGGCCACCACCGACCAGCACCAGCACCCCCCAGGGCAGACCGCGGGTGTCTTCCCAGTCGAGGAGGAACTTCAGGCGGCGCACATCGGCCGGCACCAGGAACAGGGCCAGGGCCCCGAGCAGCGCAATGCCGGCGTCGCTGATCGCCACCGAGCCAGGCAGGACGCTCTCCAACCAGGGGCGCATCACCCAAGCCAGCGCAGTCAACACGAAGACCACCGCCACCCGGCGCTCGGTGCGCTGCATGGGCCCGATCTGCCGGCGCTCCTGCTCGATCAGCTCGCCAACGCCTTCGATCGCCTGGCCGGGCAGGGGAAACACCCAGCGCGTCAGCACCCACCAGGCCAGAACCAGCATGATGGCGGAGACCGGCACGCCGACGACCATCCACTGCGCAAAGCCGATCTGGATATCGAAGCGATCGCCCATGTAGCCGGCCAGGAAAGCGTTCGGCGGGGTGCCGATCAGGGTTCCGAGACCGCCGATGTTGGCGCCGAAGGCAATGCCTAGCAGCAGTGCCAGGGTGAAGTGGCGATCCGTTTTGCCGCTGCTGGTCTCCACCAGGCTGATGACCGACAGGCCGATGGGCAGCATCATCGCCGCCGTGGCGGTATTGCTCACCCACATGGAGAGCATGGCGGTGGCGCCCATGAACCCGGCCACCAGGAGATCGTCACGCCCGCCGGTGGCCGAGAGGATGAGCAGCGCGATCCGTCGGTGCAGCCCCCAGCGCTGGATCGCCATGGCGATCAGGAACCCGCCGAGGAACAGGAAGATCATCGGATTGGCGTAGGAGGCCATCGCCTGCTCGGGGCTGGCGACGCCGAGCAACGGCAGGGCGACGGCCGGCAGCAGCGCGGTGGCCGCGATGGGCAAGGCCTCGCTCACCCACCAGGTGGCCATGAGCACGGTGAGCGCCGCCACATACCAGGCCTCCGGCTCCAGTCCGGCCGGCGGCCCGGCGAGCAGCATGGCCGCGGCGGCCAGGGGGCCGCCGATCAGGCCAATCCAGCGTCTGCGCGCAGCGCTCGGGTTCGTGCTCGTACTCACACCTTGAACTGCTCGACCAGCTTGCGCAGGTCGCGGGCGAGCACTTCGAGCTCGTCGCCGGCCTGCTTCGTCTCGTGGCTCTCCCGGGCCGTCGTCTCGGCCGCGTCGTTGATGGAGGTGACGTTGCGGTTGATCTCCTCGACCACCTGGCTTTGTTCCTCGGCGGCACTGGCGATCTGGGTGTTCACCTCACTGATGGTGGTCACCGATTGCTGGATGTCGCCGAGCACGCCGTCGGCCTCGGAGGCCTGGTTCACCGTCTCCTGGGTCTGGGCGTGGCCTTGCTCCATGGCCGCCTGGGCGCTCTTGGTCTCCTCCTGCAGCGCGCTGATCATGTCCTGGATCTGCTGCGTGGACTCGTGGGTGCGCGTCGCCAGCTTGCGCACCTCGTCGGCAACCACGGCAAAGCCCCGGCCCTGTTCGCCGGCCCGGGCCGCCTCAATGGCGGCGTTGAGGGCAAGCAGGTTGGTCTGCTCGGCGATCTCGCGGATCAGGTCGATCACCGTACCGATCTGCTCGCTGTCGTCGGCCAGCTTCTGGATCGCTCCGGCGGCGCGGGAGACATCATCGGCCAACTGGTTGATGCCGCTGACCGTCTGCTGCACCACCTGCTTGCCGCGCTGGGCCGCATCCTCGCCGCTCTGCGTCGCCTCGGCGGCGTGCTGGGCGTTGCGGGCCACCTCGTGGGCGGTGGAGGTCATCTCGTTCATCGCCGTGGCCACCTGCTCGATTTCCGAGCGCTGGCGGTCGATGCGGTCGTTGCTCCGGTCGGTGACCTCGGAAACCTGCTGGGCGGAACGATCCAGGCGTTCGGCCATCTCGACCACCCGGCCGATGAGGTCGTGGAAGACGGCCATGGAGCGGTTGAAGGCGCTGGCCGCCTGACCGATCTCATCGCCGCTGTGCACATCCAGCCGCCGGGTGAGATCACCGCCGCCGCTGGCAATGGCGTTGAGGCTGTCGGTCATGGTGTTGATCGGCCGCGTGACCGAGCGCTGAATGAAGAGGTAGACCACCAGCAGGAACGGCAGGCTGAGCAGCACGGCGATCCCGAAGATCGTGGTGCCGAAGCCGATCACCGCCTGGTTCACGTCCTCAAGGGAGATCTCCATGGTGACCGCGCCGAGGACCTCGCCCTCGTTGCCCGGGCCATGGCACTCGACGCAGGACTTGCCGAGGAAGTCCGTCTCGTTGAAGTTGGGGATGACCGCCCGCAGGGCTTGCCCGCCGTCGATCTGCGCGATGTAGGGCTCACCGGTCTCCAGCACCTGGGCCTCGACCTCGTCCTGCGGCTGTTGCCCTTCCTCGCCGGGCCCGTACCACTCCTCGGTCAGCTCGGCGCGCAGCACCCGCAGCCCGGATACGTTGGGCAGTTCCTGGATCTGATCCAGGAACTCGTGGCGCTGGTCCATGGTATTGGTCCACATCATGGCGGTGAGGCCGGCCATGGTCATCTGGTTCATCGTATCGGTGAACTCGATGGCCTGATCCACCGCCACATTGCGCTGCTCCCAAGCCGCGTAGGCGATCATGCTCGTCCAAGCGAGGACCAGCATCAGCCAGATGCCGACGAGCAGGCGGATCCAGATGCGGATGTCGTGGACGCGGCGCAGCAGCTTCATTGTGGTCTCCCGTTGCAGCCGGCCGAAAGGCGCAGGCCCTGACCCGGTTATCGGCGCGAATCTAACACACCTTATAGGGCCACGCGCCGCGCTTGCGCCCTAGCGCCCCATCCCCGGGGGCAGCCCCCCGGGGCCACCGGGACCACCCGGCCCACCGGGACCGCCGCCGCCCATCAGCTGCTGGAACATGCGCTGCGGGCCGCCCTTCTTCTTGACCTGCTTCATCATCTTCTGCATCTGCTTGAACTGCTTGAGCAGGCGGTTCAGGTCCTGGACCTGAACCCCAGAGCCGGCGGCGATGCGCTTCTTCCGCGAGCCATTGATCATATCCGGCTTGGCGCGTTCGGCCGGGGTCATGGAGTTGATCATGGCCAGCTGGCGGCGGACGATACGGTCGTCGAGCTGATCCTTGACCTTATCGAACTGCTTGCCCATGCCCGGCATCTTGTCCATCACCCCGCCCAGGCCGCCGAGCTTGTCGATCTGCTGCATCTGCTCTTTGAAGTCGTTGAGGTCGAACCCCTTACCGCCCTTCTTGAGCTTCTTCTCAAGCTTTTTCGCCTTCTCCTGATCGACGCTGCGCTCGACCTCCTCGACCAGACTGACGACATCGCCCTTGCCGAGGATCCGCGAGGCGACCCGCTCGGGGTGGAAAGGCTCTAGCGCGTCGGTCTTCTCGCCGATGCCGAGGAACTTGATCGGCGCGCCGGTCACATGACGGACCGACAGGGCCGCACCGCCGCGGGCATCGCCGTCGGTCTTGGTCAGCACCACGCCGGTCAGCGGCAGGGCCTCACCAAAAGCCTGGGCCGTCTTGGCCGCATCCTGACCCGTCATGGCGTCGACCACGAACAGGGTCTCGGCCGGGGTCACCGTCTTATGCAGGCGCTTGACCTCGTCCATCATCGCCTCGTCGATGGTCAGCCGGCCGGCGGTGTCGACGAGGAGGACGTCGTAGTAATGGCGCTTGGCGTGGTCGACCGCGTCCTTGGCGATGCGCTCGGGCTTGTCGCCGGATTTGGAGGGGAAGAAGTCGACCTCCACCTGGCCGGCGAGGGTCTCGAGCTGGTCGATCGCCGCCGGGCGGTAGACGTCGCAGCTGACTACCAGGACCTTTTTCTTCTCGCGCTCGCGCAGGTAGCGGGCGAGCTTGCCGATGGAGGTGGTTTTGCCCGACCCCTGCAGGCCGGCGACCAGCACCACCGCCGGGGGCTGGACGTTGAGGTTGAGCGGTTCGGCCTCCGCGCCCATGACGCGGACGAGCTCGTCCTGGACGATCTTGATGAAGGCCTGCCCCGGCGTCAGGCTCTTGGCCACCTCGGCGCCCTCGGCGCGCTTCTTGACCTCTTCCGTGAAGCTGCGCACCACCGGCAGCGCCACGTCGGCCTCGAGCAGCGCCTTGCGCACCTCACGGACCGTCTCCTGGATATTTTCATCGGTGATCCGGCCCCGCCCGCTCATGCGCTGCGTGACGGAGTCGAAGCGTCCGGTGAGATTCTCAAACATGGTCCGGCCTATCCGTTCGGAAACCTGAAACAGGCCGCATTATACGGGTCCGCTGCGCCGGCGTGCGAATCCAGTGTGCCGTTGCGGCTTGTCGCAGGGTGGTTCCCGGGTGGCACGGTTTATGCCATCATCCGAGGCACTATGGTTATCTCTGCCCTCACCGTTGTCACCACCCTCCTCTACCTGGCTGCCACGGCCGCCCTGGGCGCCCGTCTGCTGCTGCACGAGGAGCGCAGCCCGGCCCGCTCGACGGCGCTGGCGCTGGCCGCCGCGGCGGTCGGTACGCACGTGGTGGTGGTCGGCGATACCACCTGGGTGGATGACGGGCTCAACCTGAGCATCTTCAGCGCGCTATCACTGGTTTCCTGGATCACCAGCACCGGGCTGGTGATCGTCAGTCTGCGCCAGCGGGTCGAGCACCTGGGCATCCTGCTCTGGCCGCTGTCGGCCATGGCGGTGGCTCTGACGCTGTTCGCGCCCCCGGAGGCCACCCTGGATCGCGAGATGGCGGTGCAGATCCATATCGTGATCTCCATGACCGCCTACGCCACCCTGCTGGCCGCGGTCCTCCAGGCGCTCATCCTGGGTGCCCTGGACTACCGGCTGCGCCACCGGCGGGCCACCGGTTTCGTGCGACAGCTGCCGGCCCTGCGCACCATGGAAAAGCAGCTCTTCTGGCTGATCACCGTCGGCTTCGTGGCCCTGACCGTGGCCCTGGGCTCTGGCTTCCTGTTCTTCATGGATCGCCTCCTTGAGGGGATGATGATCCACAAGACCTCCCTGTCCATGGCCTCATGGCTGGCCTTCGCCACCCTGCTGATCGGCCACGCGGTGTGGGGCTGGCGAGGACAGACGGCGATCCGGTGGACCGTCATCGGTTTCCTCGCCCTGATGCTCGGCTACTTCGGCAGCAAGTTCGTGCTGGAGCTTATCCTCCAGCAGTGAAGTAGTCGGGCTCGTTGCCCTCGCGCCACTTGATGTTGCAGCCGATGCTCGGGTACTGCGGATGGGGTGGCACGGCCCCCTCGAGCAGTGCATCCACCGCCCCGCGCAGGTCGGCGCCGGTGATCGGCCGATCGTTGCGCGGCGTGCTGTCGTCGAACCGCCCTCGGTAGTAGAGCTTCAGTCCGGCGTCGAAGAGGTAGAAATCCGGCGTGCACGCGGCGCGGTACGCCTTGGCCACGGACTGGTCCGGATCGAAGAGGTACGGGAACGTGTAGCCGGCGGCCTCCTTCTCCTCGGCCATGCGCTCCGGACCATCGTCCGGGTGGGTTTCGGGGTTGTTGGCGCTGATCGCGGCCACCGCAATCCCGCGCTCCTGGCACTCCCGGCCGAAGTGAGCTAGGTGATCGCGCAGGTGCTTGACGAAGGGACAGTGGTTGCAGATGAAGGCGATCAGCACCCCTTCCCCGCCAGCCAGATCCTCGCGCAGGGAAACCGGCCGACCGTCGGTATCCGTGAGGGTGAAATCCGGGGCCGGGGTGCCGATGGGCAGCATGGTGGATTCGGTGCGTACCATCCTGGTTCTCCTCCTGGCGTACTGCGTCGGTGATGGATCATCGGCGCGCCGCCGACCTTGAGCGCGGGGGGCGATCAGCCGCCACCGTGCTCGTCCTCGGCGCGCTCCAGGGCATCGAGCAGCCGAGCGAGAATCCGCTCGGCGTCCGGTCCGCCGCGGGCCGTGTAGACCGCACGGAGGGGGCGGGCCGGATCGGCGAAGGCCTCGCGCTGCGCTGCGTCGAGCTCCTCCAGGGCAATATCCTCTGACTGCTGGATCTGTTCAAGCCGCTCGTCGTTGAGCGCCTGCTGCATGTCGTGGGCCCAGTCCACCAGGTCCTCGCCGATCTCGCGCAGCATCTCCCGCCGCCCGCGCGGCAGGCGCTGGTAGAAGATCTCGCTGACCAGAAAGGCGGAGACGTGCGGCGCCGCCCGGGGCAGGGTCCAGTACCGGGCGTGCTCGTAGACCCCGAGCGCCTCGTGGATGTAGATCGGCTGCGCGGTGGCGTCCACCCGCCCTTCGACCAGGGCCTGGTGGAGCTCCCCGTACTCGACGTGCTCAGCCCGCGCGCCGTAGGCGCGATAGCTCTCGCGCAGCACCGGGCTGTCCGCCACCCCCAGGCGCAAATCGCGGAAGTCCGCCGGCTCATCCAGCGGCCCTTGCGCCGCCCACACCTGCCAGCCGGCGGGCACCAGGGCCAGCGGCCGCAGCCGCGCGTCCTGGTAGGCGCCCTGCAGGGCCTTACTCTGGAGCAGCTCCGGGTCGTTCAGGGCCCGGGCGTTGACGTAGGCGTCGTCGGAGTAGATGAAGTGCAGGCCGAAGACCTGACTCTCGGGGACAGCGCCGGCGAGGTCGCCGGACCCGAAGGCGAAGTGCACCGCGTTCCGACGCACTTGCTGGTGAACGGCCTCGGTGTCGCCGATGGCGCCGTAGGGGTAGATGCTTACCTCCACCGCGCCGTCGGTCCGCTCCTCGACCTCTTCGGCGAAGCGGGTGGCGTACTCGTACTGCACGCCACCCGCCTTCTCCTCCAGGGCGATGCGCCATTGCTCTGGGGGATCCTCGCCACAACCGACGCCCACGCCGGCGGCGGCGACGATGGCCATCAGCAGGCGGCGCATGCCCCGACCCCCGCCGCCGTCACGAGGCGCCGTGCTCGTCCTCGGCCTGATCGACGGCCTCGAGCAGTCGATCCAGGGCCTGCTCGCCGCGGACGCCGACCTCGTCGATGTAGGTATCGCGGGTCGGCAGGGCCCGCTCGCGGAAGGCGTCCCGCTCGTCCTCATCGAGGGCGATGACCTCGATATCCGAGTTGGCCTTCATGTCGGCCAGCCGCTGCTCGTTGACCTCCTGCTGCATGTCGTGGGCCCAGTCGACCATGTCGGCGGTGATCTCGCGGATCATCTCCTGTTTTTCGTCGGGGAGCGCGTCGAAGAACATGGAGCTGGCCATGAAACCGGCGATGAACTGCGCCTGGCGCGCCTCGATGAAGTAGTCCTGGACCTCGTAGAAGCCCATCTCCTGGTGGGCGAAGTACGGCTGGACGTTGCCGTCGATGACGCCCTGCTCGAGCCCGCCGTAGACCTCGCCGTAGGCCATGGGGGTCGGATCCGCGCCGTACTGACGGTACGTCTCGCGCAGCAGCCGGTTGTCCATGGTGCGGATCTGCACGCCGTCGAAGTCCTCGGGGGTGCGGATCGGCTCATTGGCGCTCCACACCTGCCAGCCCTCGGGCAGGACCGAGACCAGCTCCATCCCGCGCTCACCGAAGGCCTGCTGGACCGGTTCGCTGTGCAGGAAGTGGGGATCGTTCAACGCCCGGGTATTGACGTATTCGTCATCACTGAGAACGAAATTGACGCTGAACAGCTGACTCTCCGGTACGGTCGCGCCCAGCGCCCCGGAGCCGAAAGCGAACTGCACCACATTGCCTTGCAGCTGCTCGTAGATATCTCCCATCTCGCCGATGGTGCCGTAGGGAAAGAGATCGACTTGTACCTCGCCGTCGGTGCGGGCCTCCACCTCCTCGGCAAAGCGCTCGGCGTACTGGTACTGGATGCTGCCTTCCACCTCCTCCAGGGCGATCCGCCACTGATCGGCGTGGGCGGCTCCGGCGAAGGCGACGCTGCCAAGCAGCACGGTAGCGATGGCATAACGGTGCATGGGGATGATCTCCCGTCAGCATGGTGATCGTTTTGAACCCTAGCATAAGCGGCTGGACTGTACGTATCCCCCGGGGATTCGATATGTTCACGCCATCGATCCAGTTGGGACCCCTGCATGGGCACACGGAAGCGGACCTGGCTCGAACGGCTCGACGGCGGCATCGCCCGAGTCGAGGCGTTCATCCTCGGCGGCGGCGTGCTGCTGTTGGCCGGTCTTTCCATCGCCAACACGCTCTCGCGCAACCTCACCGGCAACACCGTCCCAGGAACCTTCGAGCTCACCGAGATCCTCATGGTCTGGATCACCTTCGGCGGGCTCGCCTACGGTGTGCGCCGGGCCCGGCACATCTGTATGAACGCGGTCTACGATCAGCTCCGCGGGTTGGCGCGCAAGGGGTTGTTGATCTTCACCCACGTGGGCACCGCCGGACTGCTGTTCTACATGGCGTGGCACGCCGGGCACTACGTCTGGGAGGTCCACGAGAGCGGGCGCACCAGCACGGCGCTGGGCATTCCCATGGGGCTGGCCTACCTGATCGTGCCCATCGGGCTGTTCGCCGGTGGCGTGCAGTACACCCTCAGCGCCTGGAAGAACCTCACCCACCGCGCCCTCTACCGCTCCTACAGCGAGCTTGAGACGTACGAGCATGGCGAAGACCCGGCGGGGGACGCCCGGCTATGACGACGCTGGTCATCACCGTCATGCTCATCCTGCTGCTGCTCGGCTTCCCACTGATGGTGCCGCTGCTCGCCGGGGCCCTGCTGATCCTCATCGTCGAGCTGCCGTTCATCGGGGCCGACGCCCTTGTCCGGCAGATGATCACCGGCATCCAGCCGGTCGTGCTCTCGGCGGTGCCGCTGTTCATCCTCGCCGCCGACATCATGACCCGCGGGCGCACGGCCAACACCCTGCTCGATCTGGTGGCAACCGCCATCGGCCACATCCGTGGTGGCCTGCCGATCACCACGGCCGTGAGCTGCGCGCTGTTCGGCGCCGTCTCCGGCTCGACCCAGGCCACCGTGGTGGCCATGGGCACACCGTTGCGCCCGCGCTTGCAGCAGGCGGGCTACAAGGACAGCTTCAACCTGGCGCTGATCGTCAACGCCAGCGATGTGGCGCTGCTGATCCCGCCGAGCATCGGCATGATCATCTACGGCGTGGTGGCCCAGACCTCGCCGGCACAGCTGTTCATCGCCGGGATCGGCCCCGGGCTCTTGATCCTGCTGCTGATCAGCCTGTGGTGCTACATCTACACCCGCTGGCAGGGCATCGAGGGCTCCGAACGGGCCGGCTGGGGCGCACGCGGCCAGGCGCTGCTGCGCGCGCTGCCGGCGCTGGGGTTCCCGGTGATCATCGTCGGTGGCATCTATAGCGGCTTCTTCACGCCCACCGAGGCGGCGGCCATCTCGGTGCTCTACGCCGCCATCCTGGAGTTCGGGGCGTACCGCAGCCTGGGGTGGCGGGATCTGCTGGAGGTGGCCCGCTCCACCGGGCTGATCACCGCGGTGGTCTTCATCCTGGTCGGCGCTGGGCAGGCCTTCGCCTACAGCCTCTCCTTCGCGCAGATCCCGCAGGAGCTGGTCGGGCCGCTGATCGACGCCGTCGCCCACGACCCGACCCTGGCCCTGCTGGCCATCGCGCTGATCTACTTCATCGGCTGCATGTTCGTCGACCCGATCGTGGTGATCCTGGTCTTCACGCCGATCCTGGCACCGCTGGTCGAGGCCGCTCAGCTCGACCCGGTCCTGGTGGGAACGCTGGTGGTGCTGCAGGCGGCCATCGGCTCGGCGACGCCGCCCTTTGGGGTCGACCTGTTTACGGCGATCGCCGTCTTCCGGCGGCCGTACCTCGAGGTGATCCGCGGGACGCCGCCGTTCATCGCCATCATGATCCTGGCCACGCTGCTGGTGATCTTCTTCCCGGAGATCGCCCTGTTCCTGCGCGACCTCGCCTTCGGTTAGCCCCCACTCAGCGCAGCCGGAACTCGATGGTGACGCTGAGCTCGAGGCGCTCGAAGGACTCGTCCTCGGGGATCTCGGGCATCTGCACGGACTCGATCATGCGCTCGACCTCTTCATCGAAGAGCTCGTGCTCCGACCGCTCGGCGATCTCCCACTCGAGCACGTTGCCCTCGGCGTCGAGGACAAAGGTCAGCCCCACCGATCCCTCCAGGCGCCGGCGCTCGGCGGAACGCGGATAACGCTGCTCGGCCTGCAGGGTCCGGTGCACATCCGCCAGGAAGGAGTCGGAGACGTCAGACTCGGTCCCCACCTCTGCCTCCTGCGGCGGCCCCTCGTCCGGCTCGTCGTCCTCCTCCTCGACCTCGTCCTCTTCCGGCTCGGGGTCGACCTCTTCCTCCGGTTCCGGTTCGGGCTCGGGCTCCGGCTCCGGCTCCGGCTCGGGTTCAGGTTCAGGTTCAGGTTCAGGTTCAGGTTCAGGTTCAGGTTCAGGCTCCGGCTCCGGTTCGGGTTCGGGTTCGGGTTCGGGTTCCGGCTCCGGTTCATCCTCTTCCGGCTCGTCCACCGCCTCCTCCTCCGGTTGCGGCGGAACGGCGGAGAGCTGCACCTCCACCCCCTCCGGGGCGTGCCGTTCCTCGACCTCCTCCTCGGCATCCCGGGGCACCCAGGCCAGGATCGCGGCGTGGGCGCCGACGGCGACGGTGCCCGCAACCAACCAGTGGATCCAGCGCGGCTCCATCTCAGTGCTCCCGCCGGGTGATCAGCTGCATGCGCTCGGCGCCGGCCTCGCGCAGGTCGTCCATCACGTCGAGCAGCCGGGCCGAATCGGCATCGGCGTCGGCCTTGACCTCTACCGGGCGCTCCGGCGCCTCCTTCAGCGCCGTCTTGAGCCGCTCCAGAAGCTGCTCACGGTTGTCGACCACGTCCTGATCTACGGCCAGCTGTCCCTCGGCGTCGATCAGCACCCGCAGGGGCTCATCCACCAGCTCCGCCCCCTGCTCGCTGTCCGCCGGATCGACGGACAGCGGCGAGTCGGGCTCGAGGGTTCCCGCCACCATGAAGAAGATCAACAACAGGAAGACGATGTTGATCATCGGTATGACGTTCTCTTCCGGCTCGCGGCGCGGCGGTTCGGGCAGTTTCATCCCTCTTCCTCCTCGCGCAGCACAGCGACGTCCTCCAGCCCCGCCAACGCGGCGCTGTCGAGAGCCCGGATGACGGCCCGCACCGGCGCACCGGCGGCCGGAATGACCAGCAGGCGGCGATCGGCGTCGGCCTCATAGGCCTCCTCGAACCGGCTCCGCAGGTCGTCCGCAGCGACCGATTCGTCCCCGATCCGGTAGCCGTCGGTGGTCACGTGCAACCGCAGCGGCTCCTCGTCCTGCTCCGCGTCCGCGGCCCCCTCGGCGGGGGCATCGACCCCGAAGGCCTGCCACTCGACGAAGGTCGAAGCGAGCATGAAGAAGATCAGCAGGATGAAGACGACGTCGATCAGCGGGGTCAGACTCACCAGCCGTCGGCGACGGGGGGTCTCTTCAATCCGCATGGCGCAGCGGCGGCGGCGCCGTGGTAAAGACCTGAGTGACCGAATCCTCGACGCGGTGGCGGAAGCGCTCGACAATGCGCTCAAGCCAGGTGAGCGCGGCCACCGCGGGGATCGCCAGGGCCAGTCCGGCGGCCGTGGTCAACAGCGCCTCCCAGATGCCGCCGGAGAGCATGGACGGGTCCACCTGACTGCCGGCTGCCTCGAGCTGGCGGAACGCCTCGATCATGCCGAGGACCGTACCGAGGAGGCCGAGCAGCGGGCTGAGCACCCCGATGGCCTCGAGGCCGCGTAGGTAGGCGCGTAGCTGTTCCAGCCGCCCGCTGGCCAGCCGGGTCACCTCTTCCCGGACCCGATCCTGGTCGTCGGGCGACTCCAGACGTCCACGCATGGCCACCGCCAGCGGCTCGGCACCCAGGTGCTTGCTGGCCTCCAGCCGCTGCAGCGCCTCCTGGGCCTGCCCGGCCCGCCAGGCGGCCAGGGCGTCGTTGAGAGTGCGCCGGTCGTAGAGACGCGCTGCTGCAAACTGCCAGAGCTTGATCAGGATCAGGGCCAGGGTGAACACCGAGAGAATGGCCAGCAGCGTCAGGACGGGCCCGCCGTCGTCGAGCAGGGTCATCAGCCGCTCGACCACGCTACCGTCGGCAAAAGGGCCAGCTGTATCGGTCTCACTCATGGGCGATCACTCGGGGGGTTGCGGTCGATGACCGTCATAAAGTAATGCTATTGCGAATCGTTTTCAATGGCGAAAAAGGCGACCCGGGCGGCCGCCTCGGCAGGCCACCGTCTATTTATATTCGGAGGCGTAGGCCAGCAGCTCCCAGGTCAGCTCGCCGGACTCGCTGAGCTCGTAGGCCAGCAGCGCCGATCCACCGCCGGTCTCGGTGTCGATGGTGGCCCAGACCCAGCGGTCGGAGAGCACCGCGCTCCGCTCCGCATCGACCTCCAGCGGCTCCTTCAGGCGGGCTGCCTGATCGGCCAGCCACTCCCGGCGCTGCTTCAGATCCTCGATCAGATAGCGCTCGGGATCGGCGTCGATACCGGCCACCTCGAACCGCCGCACCGCCTCGGTACTCAGGCCGAACTGGGTGAGCAACGCCTCACGGTCGTCGTGGGCCGCGATCTCGGCCTCCAGTTCCTCGGCCCGCTCCTGGGCGTCGAAGGCCACATAGCTCAGCCAGCCAGTGATCGCCAGGAGCATCACCACCGCAGCGCGCCAGACCAGGCGCTCACGGATTTGCTGCGGATCCCGGGAGTTGCTCGCCGGACTGCGCTTGTCGTTCACGTCTCATCCTCCAGCAATCGAAGCAGATCCTTCTGGGTCGCCACCTGACGCACCCCCCGGGAGAGCACCTGGTTGACCAGCTCCTCGTTCTTGGCCTCACTCGGCCCGAACAGCGCGCGGGTCTCGGTACGGACTCGAGCTTCGGAGCTGTAGCGCTCACCGTCGATGTGGCCGCTGACCACCCACTCGCTGCTCAGGCTCGCCCGGCGATTGAGAAACCCGCCGGCGCGCTGATAGTGGAAGGTGAAGATCTCCACCTCCAGACGCCGCTCGGCCTCGCCGTCCCACTCGGTCACGGCGATCCCCTGGCGCTCGAAGGCCTCCGCCAGGCCGTCGCCGACGGCCTCGGACAGATCGCGGTCACCGGAGAGGGTCACACCACCGCCCTCGTCCCGGTAACCGAAGATCTCCCGCGGACGCCGATCGACCACCCGCAGCGCCAGTTCGCCGGGCTCCGCCCGCTCCCGCTCCTCGATCTGCTCGGTATCGGGTGCCAGTTTCACCGTCTGCGTGCCGGGGGCGCACCCGCTCAGGCCCAAGGTGGCAATCCCACCCAGCATCAGCACGACTGCTCCTGCTCTCATCGTTTTTCGCCTCGATCGCTACCGCCGGCGAACGCCAGCGTCGCGTTATCCTACCTGATCGCCCGTGCTTCCTTGGATCAGATCCTGGATGGAGGGCAACATCCGCTCGACCATCGCCTCGCCGATGCCGATCGCCTCTTCGGCACGGTGGAACTCCAGCAGCCCGATGTGGGCCAGGCGCGGCGCGAGCATCAGCTCGGGGGGATCGCCAGCCATCCGACTGCGGGTGATGCGGTCCTGCATGATGTTCAGCGATCCGGCCAGCACCTCAAAGACGCCCGGCGCCTCGCTGCGCTCGGCGTCCCGCGCCCCGGTCCAATCGCCCCAGAGCCCGACCAGCGTCTTGGCGTGGCTACGCACGCCGGCGGGCAGCTGTTGCAGCCAGCGCTCCGGGTCGACCCCGGTACCGGCGTGATGGGCGCTCTCTCGCAGGTGGCGCCCCACCAGATCGCCATTGAGATTCACCGCGATGACCACGTCGGCGTCGAGGGCGCGGCAGACGCTCACCGGCACCGGGTTGACCAGTCCGCCGTCGACCAGCCAGTCACCCCCCCGGCGCACCGGGCTGAACACCCCGGGCAGCGCGCTCGAGGCGCGCACGGCGTCCGCCAGATCACCCTCGCGCAACCACACCTCGGTGCCCCGACCGAGCGTGGTGGCCACAGCGGCGTAGGGCATGGCCAGCCCTTCGATAGCCGCTCCGGAGAGGTGCTCCTGGTAGAAGTCGTAGAGCCGGCGCCCCTCGATCAGCCCACCGGTGGAGCGCAGGCTCGGGTCGAGCATGCCCAACACGTCGCGACGGGTCAGCTTACGCACCCACGGCTCGAGCACATCGATCTTGCCGGCGGCGTAGAAAGCCCCCACCAGGGCCCCGATGGAGGTCCCCACCACCACTTGCGGGCGCACTCCGGCCCGCTCCAGGGCGCGGATGATACCGATATGGGCCCAACCCCGCGCCGAGCCGCTGCCCAGCGCCAGGGCCACCCGCGGTTTCGCCTTCTGCTCATTCACCATGCCGTTCTTCGCTAACGCTCCCTTGCCAACTCACGCAGCATGGCGGGGCTCGGCGGCGCATTCCACAGCTGCAGCGGCGGGAAGCGCAAGCCGGGCCATTCGACCCCGGAACGCCGCGGCCCACGGCTGCAGGGCTGGCGGCGGACCGCCCGGAGCCATACCCCCGGCGAACTCCTCAGCCGCACTTCGACTCCCCGCAATTGAGGCACGTCAGGCAGCCTTCCATCTGCACCATCGCCTTGGTGTGACACTTGTTGCAGAGCTGCGATCCCTCCGGGAAGGCGCCGGGCTCACCATCCCCGGTGTTGGCTGCCGGTCCGCCACCCTCGACCTCGGCGCGCTTTTGCTCGATGAAACGCTTCTGGTGCTCATCGAGCCCCTCCGGCTCCATCATGCCGATCTCGCGCAGGTGGGTCTCGATGACATCGCCGATCTCCGCCACCAGCGAGGGCATGAAGCGGCCCCCGCGCTTGAAGTAGCCACCCCGCGGATCAAAGACGGAGCGCAGCTCCTCGGCGAGGAAGGTGCAGTCGCCCCCCTTGCGGAAGACCGCCGAGATAATGCGCGTCAGGGCCACGATCCACTGGAAGTGGTCCATGTTCTTCGAGTTGATGAAGATCTCGAAGGGGCGGCGGATCTCGTGCTCGGTCCCCGGGTTGAGGATGACGTCGTTGATGGTGACGTACAGGGCGTGCTCCGAGAGCGGCGTCTTGATCTTGTAGGTCGAGCCGTGGAGCGCCTCGGGGCGCTCGATGTGCTCGTGCATATGCTGGATGTCGGACTCCGGCTGGCCCGCCGCATCCTGGCTCGGCTCCGGCGCTTCGGCCTCGTTGCGGACCACCTCGTAGTCGACGATGCTCTTCTCGATCTTCTTGGCCATGTACTCGCTCCCCCCGGTGGGGTTCCGATTCGGGTTCAGGGAATGGGGCAATCCTTGGGTGACCGCGGTTCACTCCGCGCCCACGGACGCGGAGCGCCGACGGGTCAGAACTTACCGTAATACCCCTCCTTCAGCGCCTCGTAGAGGTTGGCAGCGCTGTGGGTCTCGCCGTCGTACTCGATCTCCTCATCCCCCTGCGCCTCAAGGACCGTGCCGTCCTCCAGATGGAAGCGGTAGGTGGTCTCGGAGAGATCCTTCTCCTTGACCAGCACGCCCTGGAAGACCTCCGGGTTGAAGCGGAAGGTGGTGCACCCCTTCAGGCCCTGCTGATAGGCGTAGCGGTAGATGTCCTTGAAGTCCTCGTAGGGGTAGTCCGTCGGCACGTTGGCCGTCTTGGAGATGGACGAGTCCACCCACTTCTGCGCCGCCGCCTGGATATCCACGTGCTGCTTCGGGGTCACCTGATCGGCGCTGATGAAGTAATCCGGCAGCTTGCCCTGCCCCTCTTCACCGCCTTCCGGCAGGGCGTCACCGTCGATGAAGTGGCGGTACGCCAGCAGCTCGAAGGAGAAGACGTCCACCGGCTCCTTGGTCTTGCGCCCTTCGCGGATGACGTTGCGCACGTAGTGGTGGGCGAACGACGGCTCGATGCCATTACTGGCGTTGTTGGCCAGCGACAGCGAGATCGTGCCCGTGGGCGCGATGGAACTGTGGTGGGTAAAGCGCGCCCCGATCTGGGCGAGCTCGTCCACCAGTTCCGGCTCTTCGTCGGCGATGCGCTGCATGTAGCGCGAGTACCGGCCCCACAGCACGCGGCCCGGGATCTGCTCGCCGACCTCGTAGCCGTCCTCGCGCAACTCGGGTCGCTTGCGCATCAGCTCCGGGGTGATCTCGTAGATCTCCTCCATGATCGGCGCCGGCCCTTTCTCCTTGGCCAGCTCGAGCCCGGTGCGCCAGCCGGTCAGCGCCATCTGCTTGGCCACCTCTTCGGTGAAGGCCACCGAGGCGGCATCGCCGTACTTCATGCGCAGCATGGTCACGGTGGAGCCCAGCCCCAGAAAGCCCATGCCGTGGCGGCGCTTGCGCTGGATCTCGGCGCGCTGCTGCTCCAGGGGCAGACCGTTGATCTCGACGGTGTTGTCGAGCATCCGCGTAAACACCGCCACCGCCTCGCGGAACTCCTCCCAATCGAAGCGCGCCTGCGGCGTGAACGGGTCGCGGACAAACATGGTCAGGTTGATCGACCCGAGCAGGCAGGCGCCGTAGGGGGGAAGACCTTGCTCACCACACGGGTTTGTGGCCCGAATCTCCTCGCAGAACCAGTTGTTGTTCAGTTCGTTGTACTGATCGATCAGGATGAACCCGGGCTCCGCGTAGTCGTACGTGGAGGTCATGATCAGGTTCCACAGGTGGCGCGCCTTCACCCGACGGTAGATGCGGCAGGCGACCCGGCCCTCGCCGTCGGTCACATACCCCTCGCGGGTCGGCCACTCGCGCCAGAGCACCTGCTCCGGATCCTGTAGGTCGATCCCCTCGGCGGCGACCTCGTCGTCGGTCAGCGGAAAGGCCAGCGGCCACTCTTCGTCGGCCTCCATGGCCTGCATGAAGGCGTCGGTGATCAGCAGCGACAGGTTGAACTGGCGCAGCCGACCGTCCTCGCGCTTGGCGCGGATGAAGTCGGTCACGTCCGGGTGGCCGACATCGAAGGTGGCCATCTGCGCGCCGCGCCGCCCGCCGGCGGAGGAGACGGTGAAGCACATCTTGTCGTAGATGTCCATGAACGACAGCGGCCCGGAGGTGTACGCCCCGGCGCCGGAGACGTACGCCCCGCGCGGGCGAAGGGTGCTGAACTCGTAGCCGATGCCGGCACCGCTCTTGAGGGTCAGACCGGCCTCGTGGACGCGCTTGAGGATGCCGTCCATGGAGTCGTGGATGGTCCCGGAGACGGTGCAGTTGATCGTCGAGGTGGCCGGCTTGTGGTCCCAGGCCCCGGCGTTGGAGATGATCCGCCCCGCCGGCACGGCACCGTGACGCAGCGCCCAGAGGAAGCGCTCGAACCAGTGCTCCTGCTTGGCCTCAGTCTCCTCGACCTCGGCCAGCGCCCGGGCAACGCGCTGATAGGTCTCATCGATGCTGCTGTCGACCGCCTCCTCGGTCTTGGTCTTGAGCCGGTACTTCTTGTCCCAAATGTCGAGGGAGGCGCTCTGGATCGGCACATCGCCGGCCGACTGGCGCATCGCCTGGACCTTGCTCTCGGCGCGCTTGGTCATGGATCGTCTCCCTTGGCCTGCCTGTGTTGCGTGAATCGCGAGCATAAAGCAGCCCGTGGGCCGGCGCGGCGCGCGCTGGCCCGGTTTTCAGGATGCTCGCGGGAAACACCATATGTAGTAGTTACCGGGTCAGCTTACCCCAACCGGTTGTGATTTCAAGTCTTGACAGGCAAGGGGAGCAACGCTACTTCAAGGCAGTGGGGCGGTCCGACCGCCCGGCGGCCGGGCGGCGCAGCGCCAACCACGCGGCACCCGGCGCTGCCCGAACCCGGACCGCCGGGCACCGCACTTGCGCCAGTCAATCCTCCGGCGAGATCCGTCGCCGCAGGACCGCCTTCTCCAGCTCGACGACGCCGAACAGCAGGACACCGAAGACCAGCACCCGCAGCCACTCCTCGGGACCCAGTCCGGCGGTGCCGAACAGCGCCTGCACCGGCGGGGCGTAGGTGAACAGCCCCTGGAGAACGATGAGCACGCCGATGGCGATCAACACCGCCCGGCTGCCGAGCAGGCCGGCGACACTGGTCACCGGTTCCAGGATGTAGCGGGCGTTGAACAGGTAGAAGACCTGACCCATAACCAGGGTATTGATGGCCACCGAGCGGGCCAACTCGTCAGAGACCCCCTGCGCCTCCATGTAGACGTAGTGGCCAAAGGTGCCCATGACCAACAGCACCGAGACGAACAGGACCCGCCAGATCAGGAACCCGGAGAGGATCGGCTTGGCCGGATCCCGCGGTCGGCGCTCCATCAGCCCCGGCTCCGGCGGCTCGAAGGCCAGCGCCAGGGCCAGGGTCACGGCGGTGACCATGTTGATCCACAGCGCCTGGACCGGCGTCACCGGGAGAGTCAGCCCAAACATGATGGCGATGACGATGGTGAACGCCTGCCCGCCGTTGGTGGGCAGCAGGTAGAGGATCGCCTTCTTGAGGTTGTCGTAGACCGTGCGCCCCTCCTCCACCGCGTAGGCGATGGAGGCGAAGTTGTCGTCGGCGAGGACCATCTCCGAGGCCTCCTTGGCCGCCTCGGTGCCCTTGTTGCCCATGGCGATGCCGACATCGGCGCGCTTGAGCGCCGGGGCATCGTTGACCCCGTCCCCGGTCATGGCCACCACCTGGCCGTGCCCCTGCAGCGCCTGGACCAGGCGCAGCTTGTGGATGGGCGTGGTGCGGGCGAAGACGTCGGTCTCCAGGCAGCGGCGACCGAGCTCCTCGTCGTCCATGGCCTCGATCTCGTGACCGACCAGCGGCTTGCCGCGGATACCCAGTTGCTCACCGATGGCGCCGGCGGTCAGGGCGTGGTCGCCGGTGATCATCTTCACGCCGATGCCGGCCCGGTGGCACTCGGCCACGGCCTCGATCGCCTCCTCCCGCGGCGGATCGATGATCCCCATGACCCCGAGGAACACCATACCCTCCTCGACATCGGAGAAGAGCAGCTCGCGGTGATCGGGGTCGGTCTCCTTGACCGCCACCGCCAGCAGCCGCTGCCCCCGGGAGGCGATGCCGTCGAGCACCTCCTGCCAATGATCGCGGTCCAGGGGGCGATCGCCGTCGGCGGTCCGCTCCCGGGTACAGGCAGCCAGCACCCGCTCCGGGGCACCCTTCATGATCAGCAGCCCGCCGTCCTCGCGCTCGCGGTGGAGGGTCACCATGAACTTGTAGGACGACTCGAACGGGATCACATCGACCCGCGGGAAGGAGCGATCGAGCTCGCGGCGCTCAAAGCCGCCCTTGACCGCCGCCACCATCAGCGCACCCTCGGTGGGATCCCCCTCCAGGCGCCAATTGCCGTCGCGATGGTAGAGCGCAGCCTCGTTGCACAGCGCCACGCCACGCAGCATCTGCGCCAGCACCGGCTCCTCGCCGGCGCTGACCGTTTCGCCCCCGTTGCGGTGGAACGCCCCATCGGGGACGTAGCCCACGCCGCTGACCTCGTAGGCCTGCTCGGCGGTCACCACACTGCGCACGGTCATCTCGTTGCGCGTCAGCGTCCCGGTCTTGTCCGAGCAGATGGTGGTCACCGAACCGAGAGTCTCTACCGCCGGCAGGCGCCGGATGATGGCGTTGCGCCCGGCCATGCGCTGCACACCGATGGCCAGGGTGATGGTCATGATCGCCGGCAGGCCTTCGGGGATGGCGGCAACGGCCAGGGCCACGGCGGCGAGGAAGGTCTCGATGGCGGTATACGCCTGCAGATAGTAGCCGATCAGGAAGGTCGCCGCGGCGAGCAGGACGATGGCCACCGACAGCCAGCGCCCGAACTCGGCCACCTGGCGCAGCAGCGGTGTAGTGATCGACTCGACCCCGGCAATCAGGCTGCTGACCTTGCCGATCTCAGTGGCCTCGCCGGTGCCCACCACCACGCCCTGGCCGCGGCCGTAGGCAACCAGGGTTCCGGAGAAGGCCAGCGACTTGCGATCGCCGAGCTCGGCATCGACGGCCACCGGTTCGTCGGCCTTCTCCACCGGCACCGACTCCCCGGTCAGCGCAGCCTCGTCGAGGCGCAGGTTGCGCGCCTCGAGGATGCGCACATCGGCGGGTACTCGGTCCCCAGCCTCGAGCAGGACGATATCGCCGGGCACCAGATGCTCGGCGTTGACGGTCATGCGCTCGCCATCCCGCAGGACCACCGCCCGTGGCGAAAGCATGCCACGGATCGCGTCCAGGGCCTTCTCGGCCTTGCCCTCCTGGACATGACCGATGATGGCGTTGATCAGCACCACGCCGAAGATGACCGCGCTGTCCAGGGTGTGACCGAGCAGCGCGGTGACCACGCCGGCAACGATGAGGATGTAGATGAGGACGTTGTGGAACTGCTTGAGGAAGCGCTTGATCGGACCCTCGCGCTCCGGCGGGCGGAGCCGATTGGGGCCGTAATGCTCGAGCCGCTGCTCGGCCTGCTCGCTGCTCAGCCCGCTGCCCGGCTGCGCCTCAAGGCGGCTAACCACCTCCTCGGAGTGTATCGCGTGCCAGTCCGCTTGCCGCTGCTCAGCCTGCCCTGCACCCTCGCGCATACCACCTCCCGCCTTGAGGTTATCCCAGAATGTTGCAGTGTAGCATTCAGGGGAGTCCCACCTCGTCCGCACCCCCGCTGTCGACCAGTTCGCGTTCGGCGTTCTGGAACTTGCGCAGATAACGGGCGGACTTGGTGGCCTGATCCAGCGCCCGGCGCACCGCCGAGAGGCGATCGAGCACCGCCACCATCCGCCGGACCGGCAGGCGCCCCTCGGCGCCGGCACGCAGCAGGCGCTCCTTGATCGGCTGATACTGGCGGTCGAAGCCCTTCCGCACGGCCTTCACTGCCTGCCGATCCCAGGCGGAGAGGTCCTCACCGGTGGCCTCGATGCCGCGAACTGCCTCGGCGAGCAGGCGGTCCACTGCGGCGGCCAACTCCGGATCGTCGATGCGCGTCTCACCCCCCGCGTCCAGCTTCGCCAGGGCCACAGCCCGCTCGGCCATGTCCTGCTGGTACTGCGTCACCCGCAGCAGGTGGGCCAGGCTGTTGGCGAAGGCCGGATCACTCTGGCTGCGCTCGATGCGGTTGGCGAACTCGTTAATGGTCAGGGTCAACTGCTCCAGGACCCGGTACTCGCCCTCGAGCCACTCGCGCTGGGCCGGCCCGCCGCCACTGATCGCCGCGGTGACCATACCGCGCGCTATGGCCCCGGTGCGCTCGGCCTCCAGGCGCGCGGCATCCAGGGCCAGGGCCGGGGTGGCGAGGACGTTGTCATCCAGGTAGCGCGGCCGGCTGTGGCCGTCATCGCCCCGGCGAAAGCGCCGCTCCAGCCACGCCACCAGGCGGGGTGTGGCCGGCCACATCAGGGCCAGGCCGAGGAGCATCATCAGCGTGTGAAAAACGGCCAGCACCACCGCCTTGTGCGCCGCCAGACCCAGCCAGCCGACGATGTGGTGGGCCAGTTCCAGCAGCGGGACCAGGGCCGCCAACGCCGCCATCCCGGCCACCGTGTTGAAGATCACCTGGGCCGAGGCGGTGCGCTGGGCATTGGCGGTGGCCCCCAACGTGGCGAAGACCGCCGTCGAGGTAGTCCCCACCGCTGCTCCGATCACCGTGGCCGCCGCCGCCTGCTCGGGGACCAGCCCGCCGGCAGCAGCGGTCAGGGTGATGGCCAGCGCCGCCGAGGAAGACTGGGTGAGCGTGGTCAGCACCATGCCGATGGCGACGAACAGCAGCAGGCTCAGCACCCCGTAGCCGGCCAGGACGGCGAGCATGCCCGGGTCACCGAGGTCGGCAAACGTCCCGCGCAGGATATCCAGCCCCAGGAAGAACAGCCCGAGCCCGGCGATGGCATCCCCGAGCGCCTGCCGACGCCGGGAGCCAGCAACCACCCGCAGCCCCATGCCGATGCCGACGGCGGGCAGCGCCAGCGCCTGGAGGTCGACGTTGAAGCCGATCAGGGCCACGATCCAGCTGGTCAGGGTGGTCCCCAGGCTGGCGCCGTAGATCACCCCGATGGCCTGGGTCAGGGTCAGCAGCCCGGCGTTGACGAAGCCGACGGTGGCGAAGATCACCGCGCTCGACGACTGCACCGCGGCGGTAATCAACACCCCGGAGAACAGCCCCCGCAACCGCGAGCGCGTCGAGGCGGCAAGGATATCGCGCAGCGCGCCCCCGGCAGCAGCACGCAGGCCGTCGCTCATCAGCCGCATACCCAGCAGAAACAGGCCGATACCGCCCAGGAACGTGAAGACCTGCATGCCCCCCATCGAGGACTCCTGTCGCCAAAAACCGATGCGTCGGGACGGGATGTTAGACTAAAGCGTCCTATGAAGTCGGTACTTCGATGATCGCTCTGATCCTCGCCACGCTGCGCGACGCCACCTCCCTGCTCCTGCGCGGCCTGCTCGTCGTCACCCTGCCCCTGATCGCCCTGATCCTGCTCGCCCTCCAGGGCACCGGTGCCGTCTACGCCGAGCTCGCGGAGCTCGCCTTCCCGCTGCGCCTGGCGCTAAGCGCCTGGGTGGCCGGCGTGGCCGTCGCTGGGGTCATCGCCCTGGGCACGCTACTGACCGCGGCCCAGAGCGGCTTGCCCCGCACCCACTACTTGGCCGGCTTCTGGCGGCTGGTGCGGCTGTGGATCGTGCAGGCCGTGTGGCTCATCCCGGCGGCGTTGCTCATCGCCGCCGTGGCCGCGCTGCTCGGTGATGCCGTGCGCGCACCGGTGGCCGAGTACGCTGACCTGCGCGCCGCCGCCCCGTGGACCACGGCGCCAGCACTGGAGATCGCGACCGGACTGGTGCTGCACACGGCCATGCTCACCATCTCGGCCACCTGGCTGTGGCCGCCGGTGGTCCTGCTGCGCAGCGACGGGCGCATCCGCGAGGGGCGTCCCATCGCCCGGCGGATGCTTCAGCGCATCGCCAGCCTGGAGTGGTTCCTGGTCTTGATGCTGATCCCGGTGCTGGCCGTCTCCCTGCTCTACCCACCGGCGGGATTACTCGGCGTGCTGCTGATCGTCCTCTGCCCGGCGGTCACCGTGGTGGCCATACAGCGCAGCAGCGACGCCTTCCGCCACGCCACCAGCGGCCGCTTCCCCATCGTCTGGCGCTGAGTCTCCCCCTTGCCTTCCGGCGGGCAAGGCGGCAATCTACTGTTGCCATGACCACTGTACAAACAACCACATCTCCGGCGTACGCCGAACTCCACTGCCTGAGCGCCTTCACCTTCCGCCGCGGCGCCTCGCAGCCCGAGGAGCTGGTCGCCCGGGCCGCACAACTGGACTACCACGCCCTGGCCATCACCGACGAGTGCTCGGTGGCCGGGGCCGTACGCGCCTGGCAGGCGGCACGGAGCCACGGCCTGCACTTGATCGTCGGCACCGAACTGCGCCCGGCCGATGGCCCGCGGGTCGTCCTCCTCGCCCCCACCCGTCAGGCCTACGGACAGCTCTGCGCCCTGATCAGCCTGGCCCGCGGCCGCGCGGCCAAGGGCGGCTACCACCTCACCCGGGAGGACCTGGACAGCGGCGCACCGGACTGCCTGGGGCTGCTCATCCCGGACGCCCCCCACCAGGAAGGGACCGAGACCGAGGCCCAGACCCGCTGGTTCGCCCGCCGCTTTGCCGGACGCGGTTACCTGGCGGTGGAACTACTCGGCGGCCCCGACGATGCCGCCCGCTGCCGGATGCTTGAGGCCCGTGCCGCCGCCGCGGGCCTGCCGGCGGTCGCGGCCACCGGCGCCGAGATGCACACCCGGGGCCGCCGGGCCCTGCACGACACCCTGACCGCCATCCGCCACGGCCGCCCGGTCGCCGAGGTCACCGCCCACCTGGCCAGTAACGGCGAGCACCACCTGCGCCGGCGTCCGGCCCTGGCCGAACGCTACCCCCACCACCTGCTCGCACAGAGCACCGCCATCGCCGACCGCTGCACCTTCTCGCTGGACGAGTTGCGCTACGAGTACCCCGAGGAAGTCGTTCCCGAGGGCACGACACCGACGGCACACCTGCGCCAGCTGGTCGAGACCGGGGCCCGCCGGCGCTATCCCGACGGGGTGCCGGCAGCCGTGCAGGCCGGCTACGAACGCGAACTGGCGATCATTGCCGAGCTCGGCTACGAGCACTACTTCCTGACCGTCCACGATCTCGTCGCCTTCGCCCGCGGGCGGGGCATCCTCTGCCAGGGGCGCGGCTCGGCGGCCAACTCCGTCGTCTGCTTCTGCCTGGGGATCACCGAAGTGGATCCGGCGCACCAGTCGGTGCTCTTCGAGCGCTTCGTCTCCCGCGAACGTGGCGAGCCGCCGGATATCGACGTGGACTTCGAGCACCACCGGCGCGAAGAGGTCATCCAGTACATCTACCAGCGCTACGGCCGCCACCGGGCCGCTCTGGCGGCCACGGTCATCGCCTACCGGCCCCGCTCGGCCGTGCGGGACGTGGCCAAGGCCCTGGGCCTGGAGCGCGAGAGCGTCGAGCGCCTGGCCAAGGGGCTGCAGCCCTGGGACCACTCCGCCGCCAACGACGAGCAGCTCCGCCAGGCCGGGCTCAACCCCGACGGCCCCATTGCGCGCCGACTGCGGATACTGGCCGGGGAGCTCCTCGGTTTCCCGCGCCACCTCTCGCAGCACGTCGGCGGGTTTGTCATCGCCCGCTGCCCAATCACCGAGCTGGTACCGGTGGAACCAGCCGCCATGGACGGGCGCACGGTGATCCAGTGGGACAAGGACGACCTGGAGGCGCTCGGACTGCTCAAGGTGGATGTCCTGGCCCTGGGCATGCTCAGCGTCATCCGCCGCGCCTTCGAGCTCATCCACCACTGGCGCGGCCATGCCTGGACCCTGGCCACTCTGCCGCCGGCCGATCCGGCCACCTACGCCATGATCCAGCGCGCTGACACCCTGGGGGTCTTCCAGATCGAGTCGCGGGCGCAGATGGCCATGCTGCCGCGGATGCGCCCGCGCTGCTTCTACGACCTGGTCATCGAGATCTCCATCGTCCGCCCCGGCCCCATCCAGGGCGATATGGTCCACCCCTACCTGCGCCGGCGCGAGGGCAGCGAGCCGGTGGACTACCCATCCGAGGAGGTCCGTGGAGTTCTGGAGCGCACCCTCGGGGTACCGATCTTCCAGGAGCAGGCCATGGAGTTGGCCGTCGTGGCCGCCGGCTTCACCCCGGACGAGGCCGACCGGCTGCGTCGCTCCATGGCCGCCTGGCGCAAGAAGGGCGGACTGGCACCGCTGCGTGAGCGGCTCATCGAGGGGATGCGCGAGCGCGGCTACTCCAGCGCCTACGCCGAACGCCTCTACCGGCAGATCGAGGGCTTCGGCGAGTACGGCTTCCCGGAGTCCCACGCCGCCAGCTTCGCGCTGCTCGTCTACGCCTCGGCCTGGCTCAAGTGCCATGAGCCGGCGGCCTTCGCCGCCGCCCTGCTCAACAGCCAGCCGATGGGCTTCTACGCCCCGGCGCAGATCATCCGCGACACCCGGGAGCACGACGTGGCGGTGCGCCCGGTGGACGTGCGCTTCAGCGAGCCGGCGTGCACGCTCGAACCCCCGCAGCCGCCGGACAGCCCATCAGGCGCCGGCTCGCAACCGGCCCTCCGCCTGGGGCTGAACCAGATCCGCGGCCTGTCCACCGCCGGCGCCGAGCGGATCGCCGCCGCCCGCTCCCGGGCGCCCTTCACCGGGGTCAACGACCTCAAGCGCCGCGCGCACCTGTCCCGGGCCGATATTCACGCCCTGGCCCGCGCCGACGCGCTGCGCGGCATCGCCGGGCACCGCCGGGCGGCCAGCTGGGCAGCCCTGGGCGCCGACGAGGGGACCGCCCTGATCCCTCCCCCGCCGGCCGAGGCCGGCCGACCGAGCCTCGCCCCCGCCCGCGAGTCCCAGGCAGTCCTGGCCGACTACGCCAGCACCGGCTTCACCCTGCGCCGCCATCCGCTCGCGTTCCTGCGCCGGCAGCTCCGGGCTCGGCGCTACCGCAGTGCCGCCGAGCTCGCCACCGCAGAGGACGGCCGTTCGATACGGGCTGCCGGGCTGGTGATCAACCGCCAGCGCCCCGGCTCGGCCGGGGGGATCACCTTCGTTACGCTGGAGGATGAGACCGGTCGGATCAATCTGGTGGTGCGCCGCGCCACCGCCGAGGCCCAGTCCCGCCCCTTGCTCGAGGCCCGGCTTCTGGGGGTGGCCGGCACCTGGCAGTACCGGCACGGCGTCGGGCACCTGATCGCCGGCCGGCTGGAGGATCTGTCGGGACTGATCGGCGAACTGGACGTCCGCTCCCGCGACTTCGGCTAACCGCCCTTCTTGAAGGCCGACAGGCGGCGCCGCTCACGCCGGTCGGGGCGATGGCTGGGCCGCGGCATGGACGCGGCGGCCGCACGGCGCTGCTCGGCCTGCTGCTGACGCCGCTGGCGGCTGGCTTCGGTCTCCTCGTAGAGGGTCTCGGCCACCTTGGCAGGGCCACGCTCCTCGGCCACATCGCGGACGATCACCTCGAAGCGCTGCTGCGCCTTGGTAATGGTCAGCCGATCCCCAGGGCGCACCGCCCGGCTCGGCTTGGCCTTGCCGCCGCCGACGTCGACCTTGCCGCCCTGCACCGCCTCGACGGCCAGACGGCGGGTCTTGAAGAACCGCGCCGCCCACAACCACCGATCCAGGCGCACCGATGCCGAACCATCACTCATGCCAATGCCCCTCTGCCGTACGGCTCCGTGGTCGCGCTGCCGCCCCCCTAGAGCGTCAGCTCGCGGCTCGCCACCACCACGCCGTCTTCGTCCGCGTAGAGCCAGTCACCGGACTGGATGGTGACCCCGGCGAAGGTCACCGAGACGTCGCGCTCCCCGAGCCCCTTCTTCTGACTCTTGAGCGGGTGCGTATTGAGCGCCTGGACGCCGAAGTCGATCTGCGCCAGCTCGGCACTGTCGCGCACACAGCCGTAGATGATGGCGCCGGACCAGCCGTTCTCCCGCCCCAGCTCGGCCAGTCGGTCGCCGAGCAGGGCGCAGCGCATGGACCCGCCGCCGTCGACCACCAGCACGCCGCCGTCCCCGGGTGCGCTGAGCAGCTCGCGCACGCGGACGTTATCCTCGAACAGCTTGAGCGTGGTCACCGGGCCGCCGAAGCGCGCACGCCCGCCGTAGCCGATCAGCATCGGGTTCATCGCGCGCAGCTGCGCCCCCGGCTCGTCGGCGTAGGCATCACAAAGATCGGTGGTGAGCAGCGCCATGGCGCCTCCTGTCGTACTCCAACTGGCTGGTGTGCAGGGTGTTGGTTTAAGGTAACCGTCTGAACGCCGACTGGGTACCAAAGGCCATGAGCGCACAGCACGCCGCGCACGCGCAAGCCGACACCATCACCGCCCTGGGAGCGTATCTCACCACCCTGGCCGAGAGCCACGGCCAGGACGAGGTCGCACAGGCCCTGTGCGAGATCGCCACCCAGACGCTGCCGCGCAGCTGTGGCGAGCTCTGGCAGCTCTCGCTCGATCGCGAGGGCTGGTACCACGGCGGGGGCTGGCAGACCGGCACCGTCCTGCCACCGCAGGGGTACACCCTGCGGGCGACGCTGCCCCGGGGCCCCACCGACGAACTGCGCCTGCCCCTGCAGGCCCACGGCCTGACCGTCGGCGAGGTCCGGGCCCCCTATGAGGGCCTTGAGTCGGAGCAGGAGCAGCAGCTGCTGCAGACCCTGAGCACCGCCGCGGCCATCAGCCTTTCCGGTCACCTGCTGCAGCGCCGGGTCCGCCACCGCAATGTCCGGGATCCGCTCACCGGCCTGTTCAACCGGCGCTACCTCGAGGACACCCTCGAGCGCGAACTCCACCGCGCCCGCCGGGTGAACGCCGGGCTGGTGCTGATCCGCCTGGAGGTCGACACCCTGGATGCCTTCGCCGCCGAACACGGCAGCGAAACCGCGGACCGGCTGATGCAGGCCATGGCCGACGCCGTCCACCACGCCTTCCGCGGCTCGGACGTCTGCTGCCGGGCCGGTGATGACGGCTTCGGTATCCTGCTCCCCGATGCCAGCCTGGATAACGGCGCCATGCGCGCCGAGGCGGTGCGCGAGGAACTCGCCGAGCTGCGCATCCATCAGCGCGGTCGCCCCCTCGGGCCGGTGACGGTCTCCGCCGGCGTCGCCGCCTATCCGGATCACAGCAGCAACCGGGACCTGTTGCTCGATGCCGCCGAGAGCGCGGTCACCCGGGCCCGCGACGAAGGCGGCGACGTGCTGCGCATCGCTGAGCTCGTCTCGCCCCCCAATCCCAACCAGATCTGACCGAATCGAGAAAGGAGCCACCTTGTCTGCCGAAACCCTGCGCGTGACCTACTACCTGACCTGCCGCCCCGGCGAAGATCCCCACGACAAGGCCAAGGGCATCGCGCTCGAGCAGAGCGCCGAGCTGCCCTCGCGCTGCATCCCGGAGCACGTCTACGACGACGTGGTGCCGACGATCCAGGAGCTAACAGCGCTGGAGGACGGCCGCCACCGCCTGGTTCTCGACTTCCCGGAGGCGATCACCGGCCTCGAACCGACCCAGCTGATCAACAACCTGTTCGGCAATATCTCGCTCAAGAGCGGGATCCGCCTGGCCGACGTGGAGTGGACGCCCAACCTCCTGCGCGCCCTGGGCGGGCCGCGCTACGGGACCGCCGGCGTACGCGAGATGCTCGGCATCGGCGAGCGGCCGATCAGCTCCACGGCGCTCAAACCCCTGGGCCTGGACACCGCCACGCTGGCGGGCTTCTGCGCCGACTTTGCCCGCGGCGGCATCGACCTGATCAAAGACGACCACGGGCTCTGCGACCAGGACACCTCCCGCTTCGTCGATCGCGTGCAGGCCTGCCAGCGGGCGGTCAACGAGGTCAATGCCGAGACCGGCGGCCGCTCGCTCTACCTACCCAATGTCACCGGCCCCCGCTGGGAGCTGGACAAGCGCCTCGACGCCGCGCAGGAGGCCGGCTGCAAGGCGGTCCTCATCTGCCCCTTCCTCACCGGTCTCGATGCGCTGATCTGGGCCCGCGAACGCTACGACATGGCCCTGATGGCCCACCCGGCCTTCGCCGGCGCGGTGGCCGGCGCCGAGCACGGCATCGACCCCGCCCTGCTGCTCGGCGAGATCACCCGCCTGTTCGGTGCGGATATGGTGGTCTACACCAACGCCGAGGGGCGCTTCCCCACTTACGATCAGGCGCTGTGCGACCGCATCAACGACCGGCTGCGCCGCCCCCTGGGCGACATCCGCCCGGCTCTGCCCACGCCGGGCGGCGGTGTGGACGCCGCACGCGCGCCGTATTGGGCCGAGCGCTACGGGCCCGACGTGGTACTGCTGATCGGTGGCAGCCTCTACGCCCAGGGCGATCGGGCCGCCGCCGCACGCCGTCTGCAGGATGTGGTAGAGGGTCAGTAACGGCATGAGCAGCGGCGAGCACGAGGCCTCCCGCGTCCTGCGTGAGCGGGATTACCGCTGGGAAGGCACCGAGGAAGAGGCCTACAAGGCGGAGGGCACCCACTTCAGCGGTGCCCGCCGCCAGACCCTGGTCGGCCGCCCGGCCGGGCAGGAGGCGCCGGCCTTCGAAACCCGCTACTTCGAAGTGGAACCCGGGGGCTACACCACCCTGGAGCGCCATGAGCACACCCACGTGGTCATCGTGGTCCGGGGCCACGCCGAGGTGGTCCTGGACGACCGGGTCGAGCCCCTGACGCCGCTGGACTGTGTCTACATCGCCCCCCACGCCTGGCACCAGATCCACGCCACCGGGGCCAACGAGCCGCTGGGATTCCTGTGCATCGTCGACAGCGACCGCGATCGGCCACAGCGCCCGGACGCCGACGATCTGGCGCGCCTCTGTGCCGACCCGGCCGTCGCCCGGCGCATCCGTACCTGAAGCCACCGAGGCCCAGAGCACCCCTTGGAAGCGATCCCCGTCAGCCTACTCTTCGCCACCCTCGGCGGTCTGATCATCCTCTCCGGCTGCTTCTCCGGCTCGGAGACGGCGCTGATGTCGCTCAACCGCTACCGCATGCGCCACCTGGCCAAACAGGGGCACCGCGGGGCGCGCATCGCCGAGCGGCTGCTGCAGCGTCCGGACCGGGTGCTCGGGGTGATCCTGCTCGGCAACAACTTCGTCAACATCGCCGCCTCGTCCCTGGCGACGCTGATCGCCCTGCGCCTCTACGGCGAGAGTGCGATCGCCGTAGCCGCCGGGCTGCTGACACTGGTGATCCTGATCTTCGCCGAGGTGGCCCCCAAGACCCTGGCCGCGGTCCATCCGGAGCGCGTCGCGTTCCCGGCCAGCTACGTCCTGTGGCTGCTCCTGCGCTTGCTCTATCCGCTGGTCTGGCTGGTGAATACGGCGGCCAACGCCCTGCTGAGCATCATCCGGGTGCGGGTGGAAGACGTCAGCGCCGCAGAACTCAGCCAGGACGAGCTACGCACAGTGGTCAATGAGGCCGGCGACATGATCCCCCGTCGCCACCGGCACATGCTGGTGAGCATCCTCGATCTGGAGGAGGCGACGGTGGAGGACATCATGATCCCGCGCACGGAGATCGTCGGCATCGACCTCGACGACCCGTGGTCAGAGACACTGGAGCGGCTGACCAACAGTCAGTACACCCGCATGCCGGTCTACCGGGGGACGGTGGACCACGTCATGGGGTTCGTGCATGTACGGCGGATCGTGGGTGACCTGGTCCGCGGCAACTTCACCCCGGAGGATCTCCAGGCGCGGTTGAAGGAGCCGTTCTTCATCCCGGAAGGGACCGGGCTGCACACCCAGCTGCTGAAGTTCCAGCGCCAGCGTGAGCGGGTCGGCCTGGTGGTGGACGAGTACGGCGAGATCCTGGGCCTGGCCGCTCTGGACGACATCCTGGAGGAGATCGTCGGCGAGTTCACGACGGACCCGGGCACCCTGACCCGTTCGATCAACCGGCAGGATGACGGGACCTATCTGGTCGAGGGCAGCGCGACGGTCCGGGAGCTGAATCGGGTCCTGGGCTGGGAGTTGGAGACCAGCGGACCGAAGACCCTCAACGGGCTGATCCTGGAGCGGCTGGAAACCATCCCCGAGGCGGGCACGAGCCTGCTCATCGACGGCTATCCGGTGACCATCGTGCAGACCCAGGGCAATCGGGTGAAGACCGCGGAGATCCAGCCGGAGCGCCCCCCGTCCGTCCAGCGGCCGGGGTGATGCAGCCGCAGCCGCCCGCCGAGAGGCACCCCGCCGCCATCCGGCGCTGCCCCGCGGTTGGTGCCCGGACGCTGCCGTGGGTGGGGGCCCTGCCACCCCGCCTGACGGTCGCGCCCCGCCTGACGGCGGGGTCCCCTGCGCGGCTCACCCCGGCGGGGCCGCTCGCTTAACTCGCGGCGCTACGCGCCGCTCGGACAAAACCTCGCTGATCCCCCGCCGGGGCTGCGCTGCTCGGCGCGCCCAATGGCGGGGTGGCAGGGCCCCCACCCACGGCGCGCCGGCGGGCTTTGTTGCCTGCGCCGGATGGCGGCGGGGTGCCTCTCGGCGGGCGGCTGGCCGTGGTGATCAGAGGGCGGCCACCTCCTGCCACTCGTCCTCGGTCAGGAGCTTGTTGGCATCAACCAGGATCAGCAGCCCGTCCTCGCGACTGACCACCCCATAGATGTAGCGCGACGATTCCTCATTGCCGACGTTCGGCGCCGTATCGATCTGCGCCTCGCGAACGCTGGCCACCTCATCGACGCTGTCGACCAGGATACCGGCGACGTTCTCCGCCACCTCCATGACAATGATCCGACTCTGCTTGTCCGCCTCCCGAGGCTTCATGCCAAAGCGCAGCCGCGTGTCGATCACCGTCACCACTTTGCCACGCAGATTGATGATCCCCAGGACGAACTCCGGGGCCCCCGGCACCGGCGCGATCTCCGACAGCGGCAGGACCTCCTGGACCTGCATCACGTTGATGCCGTAGTGCTCGTTGCCGAGCTTGAACGTCACCCACTGGGAGGTCGGCCCCTCAGCGAGTTCGGCATCGTCTTCGTACTGTGCCTGTTCGTAAGCCATGTATTCCCCTCGCTACGGGTTAACCGGAACCGGCGGGGTTATTCTGCCCGCGGGAGGCTGGGGATGCCAGGGTGCCGCCAACCCCGCCCTCCCGCTCGAGCATATCGGCGAAGGCGTCCGTATCCACCAGCGCACAGAGGTGTTCCCGCACCGTGCCCGCCAGCCAACGCCGTCGCCCCTCGGCCGAGCGCCACTGTACCTGCTCCGGGGTTAGCTTGAGCACCGCCCCCACCTCCCGGCACGCCAGTCCCCAATGGCCGTCGCCGACGATGATGATCCGCCCGGCGCGGCGCTCCTCGAGCGGTGGCCGGCGGTCCTCGGGGAGGACCACCTCGGCGGTATCGACCACCTGCACGTAGCGCCCACGGTGGTCGAGCAGCCCATGCATCCACGCCGGCTGCCCGACCGTGGGCTCAACCTCGTCCGGATCCTCCCACGGCACCACCCGGTGGAGCTTGACCAGCGGCACCGCCAGGCGCAGGGCCCCCACATGCAGGGTCAGCGCCTGAAAGAAAGGCCGGGCCCAGGCCGGCGTCGGATCGGCCGGGGGCTCCTTGCCACCGGCACCGGCACCCGCCTGGGTGCGCGGTGGCGCCGGGGCAGCGGTCTTGGCAGGCGGGGGATCGGGCTCGGGCTGCGGCTCGGAGGCCGTCTCCGGCGGTGCCACGGTCGGCAGCGGCGCCTGGGGCAGGCGCGGCCGCTCGGCCATGCGGCTCTGCGCCGCGGGCGCCTGAGGGGCGGGCGCTCGAGCTGCTTCCGGGGCCGCTGGTATCTCGCGCTCCGCGGATTCACCCGGGGACGACGCCGCCTCTGCGGCAGCCGCCTCCGGCTCCGGGGGCGGCTGTTCCCCGCCCGGAGACGCCTCCGCCTCCGGCACAAAGTCCTCAACCTCGTCGAGCAGCGCCTGAAGATACTCCCCCAGGGCGTGCTGGTGATCGGGCAGCCCCTTCCCCGGGTCCTCTTCAGACATGGCCGGCCACCTCGTTATCACGTTCGCGCTCGGCCCGGGTCAGGTGTTCGAGCAGCTTGCGAAAGGCGAGGCTGCCCCGGCACCAGGGCTGCATCACGGTCAGCGGCAGGCCGTCCCGGCTGGCCTCACGGAACTGCGTGTCCACCGGGATGGCGCCGGGCCAGACCCGCTCGCCGTGGCGCTGCTGCAGATCCTCCAGGGCCCGGGTGGCGGCCCGGGTCCGCCGGTCGTACAGCGTCGGGACGATGGTGTAAGGCAGCGCGCGGGGCCGCGAGCGCTCAATCATCTCCAGGGTGTGCACCATCCGCTCCAGCCCCTTGAGGGCGAGGAACTCGGTCTGCACCGGCACGATCAGCTGATCGCAGGCGGCCAGGGCGTTGACCATCAGCACCCCGAGCATCGGTGGGCAGTCGAGCAGGGTGTAGTCGAAGCGGTGGGCCATGGTGCTCAGCCCCCGGCGGATCACCAGCCCCATGCCCTTGCGGCTGCCCAACTGTCGGTCCAGAGTCGCCAGCGAGGTGGAGGCCGGCAGCAGGTGCAGGCCCTCCACGGCGGTGGGCACGCTCATCGCCTCGGGATCGATGCCCCGGCCCTGGTGGCGGAAGAGCTCGTAGAGGTTCGGCTCCACCACCTCCGGATCGTAGCCGAAGTAGCTGGTCAGCGACCCGTGGGGATCGAGGTCAACCACCAGAACCGAACGCCCCCGCTGGGCAAGCAGCCCGGCGAGGCTGGTGACGACCGTGGTCTTACCGACGCCGCCCTTCTGATTGGCCACTGTCCAGATGCGCATAGGCCTGCCGATCCTGCCCGCTAGCGAAGGCGGGCGAGTTCGTCTCCGATCCGCTCGAGGGGCAGCACCTGATCACTGAGCCCGGCCTTGGCCACCGCCGCTGGCATGCCGTAGATGACGCTGCTCGCCTCGTCCTGGCTCCACACCCAGCAACCGTTGTCCTTGAGCAGCTTGGCCCCCTTGGCCCCGTCCGAGCCCATACCAGTGAGCACGATCCCCAGCACCCCTGCCGGGGCCAGCCGGGCCAGCTCGCTGAAGGCAATATCGACGCTCGGCTTGTAGTGGTGGTCGCTCTGCCCCTCATAGGTGTAGACACTGAGCGCGCCGCTGCGCCCGCGTACCCCCAGGTGCCGGCCGCCGGGGGCGAGGAGCACCTCGCCAGGGCGCAGCAGGTCGTCGTCATCCGCCTCGCGGACCTGCACCTGGCAGAGCTCATTGAGGCGCTCGGCGAAGGCCGGGGTGAAGGAGGCCGGCATATGCTGGATCACCAGCACGGGCACCGGGAAGCTCGCCGGTAGCCGGGTCAGCACCCGCTGCAGCGCCACCGGCCCGCCGGTGGAGCACCCGATGACCACCGCCTGCAGATCGGCCAGGCGCGGACCGCCGCGGCCGGCGCGCCGCGCCCCAGTGGCCGGGGCCGGCTGCGCTGCAGGGGCCGGCGCCCGCGCCGCGGCTTCGCCTTCCGGGCGTGAGCGAGCCGCCGGCGGGGTGCGGCTGGGCGTCGGGGCCTCGCCGGTAGCCGGAGGCGCAGCCGCCGGCGCCCGGGCCTGGGAAACCGCAGCCTGCCCGCCCCGGGGGCCACCCCCGCGCCGGCCGCCGCCGAGCTCGACCAGCCGCCCGCAGAGCTGACGCTGGACCGCCTCCATGTCGCCGGAGATGTCGGCGAACCGCTTGGGGATGAAATCGGCGGCGCCGGCTTCAAGCGCCTCGATGGTCGCCCGAGCCCCCTCGTGGGTGAGCGAGGAGAACATCAGCACCGGGGTGGGTCGGCGCTGCATGATCTCGCGGACCGCCGAGATGCCGTCGAGTTCGGGCATCTCGATGTCCATGGTGATCACGTCCGGGCACAGCCGCTGGGCCAGCGACACGGCCTGTCGGCCGTCGGCAGCCTCGCCGCAGACCTCGAGACGCGGGTCCTGCTCGACCATGGCGCGGATGCGCCGGCGGAAGAAACCGGAATCGTCGACCACCAGAACCCGAATGCTCACCCAGTCCTCCTCGACCAGCGACGCGCGCCCCGCGCCCGGGAGGCCTACAGCCGCTTGCCGTACGCCTTGATCAGGCTCGGAATGTCGACGATCAGGGCGATCTGCCCGTCGCCGGTAATCGTGGACCCAGCCAACCCGGGCAGGCCGTGGAGCAGCGCACCGAGGGGCTTGATGACCACCTCCTCGAGACCGATGACCTCATCGACGACGAAGCCCACCGCCTGATTGCCGACGATCACCGTGATGACCTGGCGCTCGTCCTCGGACTCCTCACCGTTGGCCATCTCGCGTTTGGTGGTCAACACCGGCTCGCCCGCCTGGCTGAGCCAGCGCTCGAGGAAGAACAGTGGCATGGCCTTGTCGCGGACGATGGCCACCAGGCGGTTGTTGACCACGTTGGTACGCACGTCCTGGAGCTCGAAGATCTCGCGGA
The DNA here is from genome assembly GCF_000015585.1 of Halorhodospira halophila SL1. Taxonomy (NCBI): domain Bacteria; kingdom Pseudomonadati; phylum Pseudomonadota; class Gammaproteobacteria; order Chromatiales; family Ectothiorhodospiraceae; genus Halorhodospira; species Halorhodospira halophila. The sequence continues at coordinate 542,558 of NC_008789.1, forward strand.
CTACCGACATGGGCAGGGCGAACTTGCGCCCGGAGATCTTGACCATCAGCGTCGGCAGGATGGCCAGGGTCAGGGGCAGCTGGATGCGCATGACCGTGCCGCGGCCCAGTTCCGAGTCGATGTCCACCGTGCCGTTGAGCCGCGAGAGGCTGTTCTTGACCACGTCCATGCCCACGCCGCGTCCGGAGACGTCGGAGATCTCCTCCTTGCTGGAGAAACCGGCGTGGAAGATGAGGCTGAACGCCTCCTTGTCGTCGAGCCGCGAGGCCGACTCCTCGTCCATCAGGCCCTTCTTCACCGCCAGGCCGCGCAGCTTGTCCGGGTCCATGCCGCGCCCGTCGTCAGCGATGGTCAGCAGGATGTGGTCGCCCTCCTGCTCGGCGGCCAGGGTCACCGTGCCCTGGCGCGGCTTGCCGGCGGCCTCGCGCTCATCGGGGTACTCCACGCCGTGGTCGACGGCGTTGCGCACCAGGTGGACCATGGGATCGGCCAGGGCCTCGACCATGTTCTTGTCCAGGTCGGTGTCCTCGCCGTGGGTCTCCAGGGTGACCTCCTTGTCGAGCTGGCGCGCCAGGTCGCGGATCACTCGGGGGAAACGCCCGAAGACCTTCTTGATCGGCTGCATGCGCGTCTTCATCACCGAAGACTGCAGGTCGGAGGTGACCAGCTCGAGATCGCTGACCGCCTGGCCGAGGCGGTCGTCGTCGACCTCGTTGCGCAGATTGGAGAGGCGGTTGCGCACCAGCACCAGCTCGCCGACCAGGTTCATGATCTCGTCGAGCTTGGCGGTATCCACCCGCACCGAGGCCTCGACCTTGTTGCCGCCACCGCCGGCATCGGCACCGGCGGCGCCACCTTTATCGGCGGCGCCGCCACCCCCGCCGCCCTTGTTGCCACCGCCACCGGCGGCGGGTTGCCGGGCGGGCTTCTCGGCACCACCGCTCCCCTGGCCCGTGGCAGGCTGCGGCGACTCGGCCGCCGGCTGTTCGGGGGCGGATGGACTAGACGGCGACGGCTGGGGCGGGGCCGGCTCCGGGGTACTCTCCTGCGCGCCGTCCACCGCCGGCGGCGGCGCATCCTTGCCCGGCGCGGCGCCGGGGCCGTAGAGACTGTCGAGCAGCTGCTCGAACTCCTCCTCGGTAATCTCCTCACCGCCCCCACCCGAGTCCGACCCGGCGGGGGCGTCGGCGGCCGGCTGCTCGGCCGCCGGCTTGCCCTGGTGCTGCCCCTTGCCGTGCAGTTCGTCGAGGAGCTGCTCGAACTCGGCGTCGGAGATCTCGTCTCCGCCGGTATCGACGGAGGCCTCATCCCCCTCATCGAGGGCTGTCAGCAGCTCGTCGAACTCGGCGTCACTCCCATCGCCGCCCTGCCCCGGCGTTGCCGGCTGTGCGGCGGCCGGCGCCGGCTCGGCACCGGCAGCCGGCGGCGCAGAGCCGCCGGCATCCGGCTTCTTGAGGCGGTCGAGCTCCTGGAGCAGCTCCGCCGGGGCGGGCTCCGGGTCGCTGCCGCTCTCGATCTGTCCGAACTGCGCCACCACCACATCGAGGGCGCGCAGGACGGAGTCCATCAGTTCCTGGGAGACCTGCTTGTCGCCATTACGCAGCAGGTTGAAGACGTCCTCGGTGCGGTGGCAGACGTCCACCAGCGGGTCGAGCCCCAGGAACCCGGCGCCGCCCTTGATGGTGTGGAAGCCGCGGAAGACCGAGTTGAGCAGGTCCTTATCCTCGCCGTGCTGCTCCAGGTCCACCAGCTGCTCGCCCAGCCGGTCGAGGATCTCCCGAGACTCGACCAGGAAGTCCTGCACGATGTCGTCGTCGAGGTCGATGGCCATGCTCGGCCTCCGCTGTTGTTGGGCTTCTCGGTGCCCGGGTTAGAACCCCAGACTCGACAGGAGGTCGTCCACCTCGTCCTGTCCACTGACCACATCATCGCCGCCCTGCCCGGGCAGGGTCGGCCCCTCGCCGCGGCGCATGCGCTCGCTGGCCGCCTCGGCGTCCTCGGCGGCACGCCCCGGGCGCTGGAGACCATCCTCCTCGAAGCGCTGCCCGGAGATCCTTACCAACTGGACCAGGTTCCCCTCGACCTCCTCGACCAGGGCGATGACCTTGCGGATGATCTGCCCGGTCAGGTCCTGGTAGTCCTGGGCCATCAGCGCCTCGTTGAGCTGATCGCTGATCTGCCGGCTGTCGGCCTGAACCCGACCCAGGAAGGCTTCCAGATCCCGGGAGAGTTCGCGGAAGTCCTCGACGTTGAGCTCGCGGCGCTGGAAGGCCTGCCAGCGCTCGGCCAGCCGCGCTCCCTCCTCGGCCAACTGCTGCGCCAGCGGCGCGCTGCCCTCGATCACCGTCAGGGTACGGTGCGCGGCCTGCTCGGTCATGGTGATGACGTAGTTCAGGCGCTCGCGGGCGTCGGGGATCTCCTGGGAGGTGATATCGGCCAGGCGCTCATCGTAGTTGAACGCCTTGATCGCCTCGTGCAGGTCCCGCGTCAGGGTGCCGAGTTCGCGGAAGAGCTCCGTCTCCCGCAGGTGGGTCAGATCGTCGATGACCGCCTGGGCGCCCTCGCTATCCCCGGCATCGACGTGCTCCAGCAGCTGCTGGGCCGCCCGCCGGTACGCTTCGAGATCGGCGCCGCCGCTGCCCTGCTCCCGGCGCATGCTGTTCAACCCCCACCTGCCTGGACCCGTTCGAAGATCTTGTCGATCTTTTCGCGCAGCGTGGCCGCCGTGAAGGGCTTGACGATGTAGCCGTTCACCCCGGCCTGCGCTGCCTCCATGATCTGCTCGCGCTTGGCCTCGGCGGTGACCATCAGCGTCGGCAGATCCTTGAGGTTCGGATCGGCACGAACGTGCTTGAGCAGTTCCAGGCCGGTCATGCCGGGCATGTTCCAGTCGGTGATGAGGAATTGGATCCCGCCCTTTTGCAGGATGGGCAGCGCCGTGTTGCCGTCGTCGGCTTCAACCACGTTGTTGTAGCCGAGCTCGCGCAACAGGTTTTTGATGATGCGCCTCATCGTGGAGAAGTCATCCACCACGAGGATCTTGATGTTCTTGTCCGCTGCCACATTGCCCCCCTATCTCGAGGCCTTGCCAAGCCGTGCTAAGCCGTTCGTTCCTGCTGCTCGCGCCGCCACTCGCCGAGGCGATTGCGCAGCTTGAGCATGATCCGGCCGTGGATCTGGCTGACCCGCGACTCCGAGACCCCGAGGACCTCACCGATTTCGCGCAGGTTGAGCTCCTCATCGTAATAGAGCGCCATGACCAGACGCTCGCGCTCAGGCAGCTCGCGGATCGCCTCGGCCAGTTCACCCTGAAACGCCTCGTCCTGCAGCATCGCCAGCGGCCCCGGCTCGTGCCCGGCGGGCTCGTGGGGTTCGCCGGTGCCCGGATCCTCCTGATCGATGCTGAAGACTTTCGCCGAGGACACATCCTGCAGGATATTGTGGTATTCCGCCACCGAGATCCCCAGGGCCTCGGCCACTTCGTGGTCGCGAGCGTCCCGCCCGGTCTGGTGCTCGATGGTGCGGATCGCCTCGGCCACCTCGCGGCCCTTGCGGTGGACCGATCGCGGCGTCCAGTCAAGCCGGCGCATCTCATCGAGCATGGCGCCGCGGATGCGGATCCCGGCGTAGGTCTGGAAGCTCGCGCCCTGGGAGGAGTCGTACTGGCGCGCCGCCTCGAGCAGGCCGATCATGCCGGCCTGGATCAGATCCTCGAGCTGCACGCTCGGCGGCAGGCGGCTGGCCAGGTGGTGGGCGATCCGCTTGACCAGGGAGGCGTGGCGGGTGACGAGGTCCTCGTCGCCCTGTTGCGCCACCGCGGTGTACATCGCGTGACCATTCATCAGGTCACCTCTCCCCCCATGCTGCTGTATTCAATCAGTCGCTCGACGAAGAACTCCAGGTTGCCGGTGGCACCGGAGGGCGTCGGCCATGCATCGATGCGCCGCGCCAGGTCGTTGAAGGCACGCGCCGAGGGGCTGTTCGGGTAGGTCTCCACCACCGGCTGCTGCTTCTGCACCGCCCGGCGCAGACGATCATCCTCAGGGATGGCGCCGATGAAGTCCAGATTCAGGTCGAGGAAGCGCTCGGTGGCCACGGACAGCTTCTGGTGCAGCATCTGCCCCTCGCGGCGACTGCGCACGCGGTTGGCAACCAGATGGAAGCGCTCGACCCCGTAGCGGTTGAGCACCTTGATCAGGGCGTAGGCGTCGGTGATCGACGAGGGCTCGTTGCAGGCGACGATGACCAGCTCGCGGCAGGCGCGCACGAAGCTGACCACACTCTCGGAAATGCCCGCCGCGGTATCGACCAGCAGCACGTCGACATCGCGCTGGAGCTCGCTGAAGCAGCGGATCAACCCGGCGTGCTCGGCGGCGGTGAGCTCGGCCATGCGCTGGGTACCCGACGAGGCGGGCACGATGGTAAAGCCCCCGGGGGCCTCCACCAGGACCTCGTCGAGGCTGGCGTCACCGGAGAGCACGTGGGAGAGGTTGAGCTTGGGCGACAGCCCCAGGGCCACATCGACGTTGGCCAGGCCCAGGTCGGCGTCGAACAGCATCACCTCCTGGCCCATGCGGCTGAGCGCGGTGGCCAGATTCACGGAGACGTTGGTCTTGCCGACTCCGCCCTTGCCGCCGGTGACGGCGACCACCTTGACCGGTCTGGTTTTCGCCATCCTGCGCAACCCCGCCGCCTGATCGAGGCCCGGCTCAGTCAGGAACATGCGCCTCCCCCACCGAGCGCCAATGCCAGGGCTTCCTCATCCGCCTCCTGGACGTGCTCGTCCAGCAGGGCACATGCCCGGTGGACGAGTGTATCACCCCTGGCCGCCTGGAGGTCTTCCGGCACCCGCTGGCCCACGGCCAGGTAGGCGATGGGCAGCTTGGTGCGCAGGGCGCAGGTCATCGCCCCGCCCAGACTCGAGGCCTCGTCGACCTTGGTGAAGATGCAGCCCACCGGCTCGGCGCCGGCGAAGGCGCTGACCGATTCGGTCAGGGTCGCCATCTGCGTGGCCGCCGAGAGCACCAGGTACGTCTTCACCAGGCCCTCCGCGCTGCCCAGGGTCTTGAACTGCTCAGCCAGGCGGACATCGCGCTGACTCATGCCCACCGTGTCGATGAGCACCAGACCACGATCCATCAAATCGTCGACAATCGTGCGCAGCTCGTGACGATTGGTGGCGGTGTAGACCGGGACGTCGAGGATACGGGCATAGGTGAGCAGCTGATCCTGGGCGCCGACCCGGTAGTTGTCGGTGCTGACCAGCGCCACCTGCTCGCGGCCGTGACGCAGGGCGTAGCGCGCCGCCAGCTTGGCCACCGTGGTGGTCTTGCCGACGCCGGTGGGGCCGACCAGGGCGTAGACCCCGCCGCGATCGACGATCTGATCACCGGCGATGGGCAGATGCCGGGCGATCAGGGCCAGGGCCTTGCGGAAGGCGGTGTCGGGGTTCTCGTCGCCGCCGATGTGATCGGCCAGCTTACGACTGACCTCGGTACCCATACCGAGGTCGGTAAGCCGCTTGATCACCGCGGCCCGCGCCGGGTGGCGGTGGCCCATGCGATTCCACTCGAGCAGCGAGAGCTGGTTCTCGAAGAGGCTGCGCAGGGTACGGATCTCCTCGCGCATCTCCTGGAAGGCCGGCTCCTCCTCGACACGCCGCCGGCTTGCGCCGCCGCCGCTCGCCGCGGCGGCACCACTCTGGGCGCCGCTGCTGGCCGCCTCCGCGGCGGCGCCTATCGCCGCAGCGTGCTCCGCGCCACCGAGCCCGTGGTGACGCTGCCCGGCACTGCCCCCGCCGACGCCGCCTTGACTCCGCTCCGGGCGGGACGCCGGATCGCGCCGCGGCTGCTCGGCGCGCTTGCGCTCCACCTCCTGGTGCTCACGGCTGAGGGCGTCGAAGAGTTCGGCGTCCTCGTCGGCACCACCGACCCGCAGGTCGATCCGCGGCTCGCGGCGTTCGCCCCCGGCGGCGGCGCCGCGCTCCTGACCGGCGCTGCGGTGGGCGGCGGCATTGGCGCGGGCCCGCTCCGCCGCGCCGGAATCGATGCGCGGCCGCCCACGGGACGCCGACCCGCCCTCGCGCTGCGGCAGGGCGTCGTCGGCCACGGCGCCACCCGCCCGCAGGCTGCGCAGCCGGGCCAGCGCCGCCTCGCGGGCGCGGCCGGCCTCATCCTCGGTCTCACCGGCCTCCCCGGCCTCCCCGGCGGGCTCACCGCCGGCCGCAGGCAGATCCGGCTCCCCGGGGCGCGGCCCCGGGGACCCGTCCAGGGGCGGGATCTCGGCCGCCCGCGGATCTTGTGCGCGGGCCGCCGCCTGAACGGCGCGCTCATCGTAGTCCACCGCCGAGATCACCTCCACGCCGCCATCGACGTTGCGCGAGGAGATGACCACGGCGTCCGGGCCGTGCTGCTCCTTGACCTTACGCAGCGCCTCGCGGGTATTGGCGGCGAAGATTCGCTTGATTCGCATGGTGCGTTACCCCTGCTTGCCCGATTCCTCCTGCCCCTGGCCGACGTTGGCAATGATGCGCACCTGCCGGTCGTCCGGGACCTCGTTGTAGGACAGGACGTAAAGCCCCGACGCCACGTTGCGGGTCAGCCGTCGCAGCCAGTGACGCAGCGGCGGTGACGTCAGCAATACGGCGGGCTGACCGGCGGCTTCTTGACGCTGCACCGCCTGGGAGATCGAGCGCTGCATGCGCTCAGCCAGCCCGGGCTCGATGCCGCCGCCTCCGTCCCCGGCACCCTGTACAGAATTAAGCAAGAGTTGTTCCAACTGTGGCTCCAGGGTGATCACCGGCACCTCACGCTCCATGCCGACGATCTCCTGGAGGATCATACGGCTGAGCGCCTCACGCACGTGCTGGGTGAGCTGCCCCGGATCCTTGGTCTTCTGCCCGTGCTCGGCCATCGCCTCGACGATGGTGCGCATGTCGCGGATGGGCACACCCTCCTCGAGCAGGTTCTGAAGAACCTTCACCACCACGGACAGGGAGAGGGTGTTGGGCACCAACTCCTCGACCAGCTTCGGCTGGCTCTGGCCGAGCATGTCGAGCAGCTTCTGCGCCTCCTCGTGGCCGAAGAGCTGATGGGCGTTACGCTGCACCTCCTGGGAGAGGTGGGTGGCAATCACCGTGCTGGCGTCCACCACCGTGTAGCCCAGGGTCTGCGCGTAATCGTGCTGGGACGGCTCGATCCACACCGCGTCAAGGCCGAAGGCGGGATCCTTGGTCGGCGAGCCGGAGAGCTCGCCGTGGACCGTCCCGGGGTTGATGGCCAGCTCGCGGCCAGGCTGTACGTCGCCCTCGGCCACCGGGACGCCGTGGATACTGACGCGGTAGATGTTCGGCCCGAGATCCAGATTGTCGCGGATGTGCACCGGCTGAACCAGGAAGCCCAGATCCTGGGAGAGCTTCTTGCGCACGCCCTTGATCCGCGTCAGCAGCTGCCCGCCCTGGTTGCGGTCGACCAGCGGGATCAGGCCGTACCCCACCTCCAGCCCCACTGGATCCACCGGCGGGACGTCGTCCCAGGTCAGTTCCTTCTTCTCGGGATCCTCCGGCTCCTAGGCGGTCCGCTCGGCCTCGGTCGACTGCTGCGCCGCCGTCGCGGCCTCGACCTGGCGCTGCCCGGCGTACCACGCCCCCAGTGCGCACAGCCCGGCGAAAAACAGGAACGGCACCGGCGGCAACCCCGGAGCCAGGCCGAGCAGGCCGATGATCGCGGCGACCACCCAGAGCACCTGCGGGTTGCTGAACAGCTGCTCGAGGATGTCGTCGGTCATCCGCCGGGTATCCGAGCGGCGGGTGACCAGGATGGCCGTGGCGCTGGAGAGCACCAGTGAGGGGATCTGCGCCACCAGACCGTCGCCGATGGTCAGCAGCGTGTAGTTGCGGGCGGCCTCGTCGACCGGCATGCCGTGCTGGGTCATGCCGATGATCAAGCCGCCGACGATGTTGATCAGCAGGATCAAGATGCCAGCGATGGCGTCGCCGCGGACGAACTTGGCGGCACCATCCATGGAGCCGTAGAAGTCGGCCTCCTGCCCCACTTCCTGGCGCCGGTTGCGCGCCTCCTCCTGGCTGATGATGCCGGCGTTGAGGTCGGCGTCGATGGCCATCTGCTTACCCGGCAGCGCATCCAGGGTGAAACGCGCTGAGACCTCGGAGATACGCCCGGCACCCTTGGTGACCACCACAAAGTTGATGATCACCAGGATGGCGAAGACCACGAAACCCACCACGTAATTGGCGCCGACGACGAACTCGCCGAAGGACTGGATGACGTTGCCCGCCGCGTCGGTGCCGGTGTGGCCATCCAGGAGGATGATCCGGGTCGAGGCGATGTTCAGCGCCAGGCGCAGCAGCGTGGCCACCAGCAGGATGGTCGGGAAGACCGCGAACTCCAGCGGCCGCATGATGTAGACGGTGACCAGGAGGATCGACAGCGACAGGACGATGTTGAAGGTGAACAGCATGTCCAGCGCCAGCGGCGGCAGCGGCACGATCATCATCCCCAGCAGGGCGATGACCAGCAGCGGTGTGCCCAGCCCGCGCGAGCCGATGTTGCGGATCTGATCGGCGATGGCCGAATTCATCGGCGGCTATCCCCTCCTCGCTCGTCGGATGACGCCTCGCCGCCGGTGTCGTAGCCGGACGGGACCTCTGGCTCCGGCCGCTGCGGCGGCGTCCAGCCGCGGCGCTGCGCGGCCTGGAACTGATAGACGTAGGCCAGCACCTGGGCCACGGCGAAGTAGAGCGCGCCCGGGATCTCCTGGTCCAGATCGGCGGAATGATACAACGCGCGCGCCAGCGGCGGGGCCTGGAAGATCAGGATGTCGTTCTCCTCGGCCAGCTCGCGGATGCGCGCGGCGAGCAGATCGGCGCCCTTGGCCACCACGGTGGGGGCGCGCATGGTCGACTGATCATACTTGAGCGCCACGGCGTAGTGGGCCGGGTTGGTGATGACCACGTCGGCATCGGGAACATTCTCCATCATCCGCCGGTTGGTCATCTCCCGCTGCTGTTCGCGGACCCGCTGCTTGACCTCCGGCTTACCCTCGGTCTGCTTGAACTCCTCCTTCACCTCCTGCCGCGTCATGCGGATCTTCTGGGTGTGGTCGTAGATCTGGTAGGGGATGTCGATGGCCACCACCACCAGCATCGATAGCGCCAACAGGAAAAAGAAGATATAGAACAGCCGCATACCCTCGGCCATGGACGGCTCGAGCGGGGCGCGACTCATGGTGTAGAAGTTGTCCCAGAAGAGCACGAACAGCCCGACGGCGGTGCCGCCGATGACCAGCACCTTGCCCAAGGCCTTACCCAGCTCCACCGCCGCCTTGGTCCCGAACATGCGCTGGAACCCCTTGATGGGGCTGAGCTTTTCGGGCTTGGGCTGCATCGGATGGAAGGAGAAGCTCCACCCGCCCAGGGCGGTGGGCGCGATCACCGCAGCGGCGAGCATCACCGCGATGAATGGCAACACAGTGAGCAATCCACGCCCCAGCGCCTCGTGCAGCCGCTCGATGACGATCCCGGGGTCGTAGATGTGGCTGCGATCGATGGTGAACGACCACTCCAGCAGCGCGGTCAGCTGATTGCCCATGAACGGCCCCAGCGCCAGCAACGCACCGGCGGCCACGAGCAGCAGCAGCATGGTGGTCAGCTCCCGCGAGCGCGGGACCTGCCCCTTCTTGCGCGATTCCTCGCGCCGTTTCGGGGTCGGGTCTTCGGTTTTTTCCTGCCCGTCTTCGCTCTCCTGGGCCACGGCCTACCCCCCGATCCCCGGTGTGCCAAGCAACTGCCCGATGGTGTTGTACGCCTCGCTCCACATCATCGCCATGCGCGCCGGCAGCGCCGGCAGAACCAGGATGGGCATCAGGACCCCGCCGACCAGGATGGTCAGCGGCAGGCCGACCGAGAAGACGTTCATCTGCGGCGCAGCGCGGGTCATGACACCCAGCGACAGGTTGATGACCAGCAGGACCGTCACCAGCGGCAGCGCGATGAGCACGGCGCCAGCGTACATCTGCGTTCCCCAGGCGGCCACACCCCAGAAGACGTCCCGATCCAGGACGATCTCGCCGATGGGCACCGCCGAGAAGCTGTCCGCCAGCAGCTGGATCAGCATCAGGTGCCCGCCGACGGCGAGGAAGAGCAGCGTGACGATGGTCAACAGCAACTGCGAGATCACCGGCACGGACATGCCCGTCTGCGGATCCACCATGGTGGCGAAGCCCAACCCCATGGCCAGGGCGATGCTCTCGCCGGCGATCACCGCCGTATTCAGCGCCAGGGCCAGGACCATGCCAATGGTCAGCCCCACCAGGATCTCCTGGACGGCGATCAGCAGACCGTCGGGGGAGAGCGGATCCACCGGCGGCACCTCGCCCACCGCCGGAAGGACGGCAATGGTCAGGGCCACGCCGATGAACACCCGCACCTGCAGCGGCACCATGTCGTTGCCGAACACCGGCGCGACCAGGGCCGCCGCGCCGATGCGCATCAGCGGGTACATGAAGGTCCCCACCCAGGCGGCGGCTTCGGCGCTGCTGATCTCCATTCAGCGCAGGATCTCGGGGATGCTGCGGATGAGCCCTTCGGTGAAATCGGTCAGCACCTGGGTCATCCACGGCGTGAGCAGGAACAGCACCACCGCCAGGCCGACCAGCTTGGGCACGAACGAGAGGGTCTGCTCGTTGATCTGCGTCGCGGCCTGAAACATGCCGACGATCAGGCCGATGATCAGCGCCGCCAGCAGGATGGGGCCGGCCAGGAGCGTGGCCACGGTCAGCGCATCGGTGCCCAGCTGAATCGCCCGCTCCGGTGTCATAGACAACCTCCATTAAAGCCTGACCGATGGCGGCCGGCGCCGACCGCCCGGCCCGGGCTAATGCGGCACGGCGTTGCCGCGTCCCGCCTTGCACTTGCCGCCGGGCGGCAAACTCTTGCCACCCGGCGGCGCACCCTGCCGGTCACAGGAAGAAACTGGACGCCAGGGTGCCCATGATCAGTGACCAGCCGTCGACCAGAACGAAGAGCATGATCTTGAACGGCAGCGAGATGATCATCGGCGAGAGCATCAGCATGCCCATGGACATCAGCGTACTGGCCACCACCAGGTCAATGACCAAAAACGGCAGGTACAGCACGAAGCCGATGATGAACGCCGTCTTGAGCTCGCTGGTCATGAACGCCGGGATCAGCACCGACATGGGGACATCGTCGGGGCTGTCCACCTCGCCGTAATCGGCGATGCGCAGGAACAGGGCGATGTCGTCCTCGCGGGTCTGGCGGATCATGAACTCGCGCATGGGCTCGCTGGCCTGCTCCAGCGCCTCCTCCGCCCCCATCTCCTCGGCCATGTACGGCTGCAGCGCGGTCTCGTTGATCTCGTCGAAGACCGGCATCATCACGAACAGGGTCAGGAACAGCGCCAGCCCGATGAGCACCTGGTTCGACGGGGTTGAGGCGGTGCCCAGGGCCTGACGCAGGATGGCGAGGACGACGATGATGCGCGTGAACGCGGTCATCATCAGCACCATCGCCGGCAGCAGCGTCAGCAGGGTCATCAGGACGAGGACCTGGACGCTGAGGCTCCAGGTCTGCCCGTCCTCGGTCTCCTCGATGGTCAGCGCCTCCAGCCCCGTCTGGCCATAGGCCAGCGCGGGGCAGAGGAGCAACGCCACAAGGAGCAGGATTCGGAGTGTGGGCATGGACTACTGCTGATCGGATTGCTGCATCAAGCGACGCAGCCGCGCCGCGAACGGGCCGCCTTGCCCGTCGCCGGTCTCGCCACCGACGCCGGTCACTGGGGTCTCCAGCACATGCAAGGTCTGTACCCGCCCGGGCGCCACACCGAGCAGCAGTTGCGTGTCACCAACCTGAACCAGCACCACGCGCTCACGCTGCCCCACCGGCAGCGAGCCGAGCACGCGCATCTGCCCCGTGCCGCCCACCGCGCCGCCACCGAAGCGGCGCAGCAGCCAGGCCAGCCCGATGATCACCGCCAGCACCACCAGCAGGGCGACGATCACCCGGGCAATGGCCTCGGCCTCGACCCCAGGGACGGTCTCGGCCCACGCCGGCGCCGGGAGCGCCAGCAGATTGACGCCCAGCGCCACCGTCGCCCGGCGCGGGCGCCGGAAAAGCGACGCCGGGGAGCGCAGTCGCAACGCCATCAGCGCAGCTTCTTCACCCGCTCCGCCGGGCTGATGACGTCCGTCAGGCGGATGCCGAAGCGCTCATTGACCACGACCACCTCGCCGTGAGCGATCAGGGTGCCGTTGACCATGACATCCAGTGGCTCGCCGGCCAGGCGGTCGAGCTCCACCACCGAGCCCTGGTTGAGCTGCAGCAGGTGACGGATGCTGATCTGCGTCCGGCCGATCTCCATAGACAGCGTGACGGGGATGTCGAGGATGACGTCGATGTTCTGATCATCCTCGCCCCCCGCGCGCGTGGCAGCCGGGTCGAACTCATCGAGATCCACCGAGCGGCCGGCCCCGCTGCTGCCCTTGCCGGCGCCCTTCGCACCCTTTTCGGGGGGCTCCTCGGCCGCGCCGCCGCCCTCTTCCATGGCGGCCGCCCACTCCTCGGCCAGGGCTTCGTCGTCGATGCCCTCTCCCCCCTGGCCCTCCTGCTCGGCCAGGGCGTCGGCCCAGTCGTCTTCGGCCGACGATTGCTTGTCTTTCTCGTCGCTCATGACTCATCCACCCTGTGGCTGCTCTGGGGGCGCTCCGGCGCCTCGTCCGACTCGGCGACGCTGCTGCGCTGCTCGGCGGTGATCCGGTTGATGCGCTGCTGCACCGGCTCATCGTCCCGCTCGCGCTCCTCGCGGCGGACCTGATCGCGCTCCGGGAGCAGCGTCTCGCGCTCCGGCGCCTGCACCTTCTCGTCGATGCGCAGGGCGGCGTTCCCTTCGCACACCCCGTAGGTGCCGTAGAAGACCGGCACCTCCTCAACCTCAACCACCACCCGCTCGGGCATCTCGATGGGGATGACATCGCCGGCCTTGAGGTGCATCAGATCGCGCAGGGTGATCTCGGAGCGAGCCAGGGTGCTGTGCAGGGTCACCGGCGCGGTCTTCATCTCCTCGCGCAGCGCCTTGGCCCAGCGGTCGTCGACGTCGTTGCGATCGGACTGCACGCCGGCGTCGAGGATCTCGCGGATCGGCTCGACCATGGTGTACGGCAGGGTGACGTGGATATCCCCGCCGCCGCCGTCGAGCTCGACGTGAAACTTGCTGACCACCACCACCTCGGTGGGGCTGACGATGTTGGCGAACTGGGGGTTGACCTCCATGTTCACGTACTCGAAGTCCACGCCCAGCACCGGGTTCCACGCCTCGCGCAGGTCGTCGAAGGCCTGGTCGAGCATCAGGCGGATGACCCGCTGCTCGGTGGGCGTGAACTCGCGCCCCTCCACCTTCAGGTAAAAGTGCCCGCCGCCGCCGAAGAAGTTGTCCACCACCAGGAAGACCAGCTTGGGGTCGATGACGAATAGCCCGGAGCCGCGCAGCGGCGGCACGCGGATGATGTTCAGGCTGGTGGGCACGAACAGGGTGTGGACGTACTCGCCGAACTTCATCATCTCCACGCCGGTGACCGAGACCTCCGGCGTGCGACGGAGCATGTTGAACAGGCCGATGCGGAACAGCCGCCCGAAGCGCTCGTTGATCATCTCCAGGGTCGGCATCCGACCCCGGACAATGCGCTCCTCGGCGGTAAAGGTATACGGCCGGAGCTCGCCGGAATCCTCTTCTTCCTCGGTATCGACGTCGCCGTCGTCGATCCCGTGGAGGAGCGCGTCGATCTCGTCCTGGCTGAGGATATCCTGCTGCGACATGACGACCGCCCGCTACTGCATCACGAAACTGGTGAAGTAGACCGCCTCGATCTCGCCATCGACCCCGCGCTCATCGAGGATGTTGTTGATCTCCTCGAGCGAGGCGTGGCGCAGTTCCTCCCGCCCGGCCCGGGTATTGAGATCCTCGAAGCTCTGGTCGGAGAAGAGCATCAGCAGGTTGTTACGGATCACTGGCATGTGCCGCTCGACTCCGGATAGCGGCTCGTCGGCCCGCGCCATCACCTCGACCTCGGCCTGCAGGTAGCTGATCCGCTGCCCGCGCTCGAAGTTGACGGTCAGCGGCGGCTCGAGCTTGAGATACTGCGGATCGCCCAGATCCGGCTCGGCCTCCGCATGCATCCCCGGCGGTGTGATGTAGCCGAAGGCCAGGGCCCCCACGGTGCCCATGGTCGCGACCATCATCAACGCCATGATCCCCATGAATATGTAGACAATCTTCGGCACTGGCATGCCTCCCCGTGCCCTGTGATGCACTGACTGTGCCGTGACGTCGGCGCCCTTGCTGCCGGCACCCCCATGCTACCGCATAACCCGGCGACGCTGTCTCTTGACACCGTATTGCAGATGCAAATACCTTGCATCCTACGCCGGACGGCCTGTCCCTCTTCCGATGCTATCGGCCGCCGCCGCCGGGAACTTGATCTACACCCGAGGCGGGATCGACCGCCACCGTCCGGCGACCAACTCAATCCAGGGGGGGAGCCAAACCATGCCACGATACCACGCCCACCGCCGCCGGCCGGCCCTGCTGGCCACCGGCCTGGGCAGTGCGACGCTGCTGCTCGGCAGCGCCCACGCCCAGTCGCCCGCTGACGACCCCGCCGTGGAGCCGGGTCCGGAGCCCACGGTCAGCGCCGATCCGGGGCCGATGCAACGGGCCAGCGCCTCCAGCGAACAGATCGGCGCCGGCACGCTGATGAACCCGTCGATCTCGGTCATCTTCGACGGCGTCTACGGCAACGAGTTCTCCGGCCACGTCGGCGACCCCGGCGGCTTCGGCATGGGCCACAGCCACGGGCATGGCCACGGCCACGATCACGCCCACGGCATTGAGGACGGCTTCCAGCTGCGCGAGACGGAGTTCGCCTTCGAGGCCTCGGTGGACCCGTACTTCGACGCCTTCGCCATGCTGGTGGTCGAGGGCACCGACCACATCGACCTGGAGGAGGCGTACTTCACCACCCGCGCCCTGCCCTGGGGCCTGCAGGTGAAGGCCGGGCGCTTCCTCTCGGATATCGGCTACATCAACAGCCAGCACCCCCACGAGTGGGACTTCGTGGACCGCCCGCTGGTCAGCGAACACCTCTTCGGCGACCACGGCATCCAGGAGACCGGCGTGCAACTCAACTGGCTGGCACCGACCCGGACCTACCTGAAGTTCGGCGCCGAGATCCTGGAGGGGGAGACGAGCGGGATTGCGGCCTATGAGGGCGAGACAAGCACACGGCCCGGTTGGATCGATGGAGACGGCGCGCCGGAGCGCCACAGGACGGAAGAATTGGATCTCCCCTTCTCCGACTCAACGGGACCTCGGCTTGCCACGCTCTTCGCCAAGTGGGGGCCCGACCTGGGCTTCAACCACGCCGCGCAGTTTGGCGCCTCGGCTGGATACGCCAGCGCGTGGCAACGGATGGAAGAGCACAGCGAAGGCCTTCGCGTCGAAGCCTGGGATGGGGACGCCTGGTTTGCTGGCCTCGATGCCGTCTACAAGTTCGATCCGCCAGGTAGCTACCAGGGCGCCGGCCAACTGACGCTCCAAGGCGAGTACTTCTACAGGAACATCGATTCCGATTTCTATTACTACAACCACGACGATGCCAACAACTGGGAACGAGAGACTGCAGATGCCGACGGGACCTCGGGCAGTTTCAAACAGGATGGTCTCTACGTGCAGGCCGTCTATGGCATTGCCCCGCGCTGGCGCTCCGGCATCCGCGCCGAGGCGCTGGGCCTGCTCGAGAACCAGGCGTGGCATGATCGGGATGACGGCAACGGCTACACGGACCTGGACACCTCCTACCGCTACTCCGCCAATGTGACCTTCTACCCGTCGCACTTCTCCTACATCCGGGCGCAGGTGAACTATTCGGACTTTGCTGACGGCACGCCGGACGACCCGGATACGCACGACGAGGACGCCTGGCAGGTCATGCTCCAGTACAACCTGAGCCTCGGCGCCCACGGCGCCCATCCGTTCTGAGCGCGCCGCGCCGCAATCGCAGAGGGAGTCGAATGATGTTCAAGCGCATCCTTGCCGCCGCGGTCCTCAGCACCGCCCTCGCCGCCGGCCCGGCCGCGGCGGAGCGGCTGGAGGTGGCCGCGACCACCACCAACATGGCCATGATCACCCAGGAGGTGGGGGGCGACCATGTGGAGGTCACCACCATGGCCCCGCCGGACCGCGACGCCCACTACCTCGAGGCGCGGCCGTCGATGATGGCCGCCCTGCGCGGGGCCGATCTGATCGTCTCCGTGGGCGCCGAACTGGAGGAGGGCTGGGTGCCCGCCGCCATCCGCGGGGCCAACAACCCGGATGTACAGATCGGCCAGGACGGCTACTTCGAGGCCGCCGCCCAGGTGGAGCTGATCGGCCAGACCGGCCACGCCGACCGCGCCCGGGGCGACGTCCACCCGGCGGGCAACCCCCACGTCTACCTGGATCCGGTGCGCCTGGCCGAGGTCGGCCAGGCCCTCGCCTCGCGTCTGGCCGACCTGGCCCCGGAGCACGCCGAGACCTTCTACGACAACGCCGACGCCTTCCAGGCCGCCGTCGAGGAGCGGATGCCGGACTGGGAGGCGCGCGTCGCCGACGCCCCCGGGGTGCTCCTCTTCCACGAGGACATCGACTACCTCCTCCACCGCCTGGATGTACCGCTGCACGGCTACCTGGAGCCGCTGCCCGGGGTGCCGCCAACGGCCCGCCACCTCCGGCGGCTGGTTAACGAGCTGGGCGACGAGCGGGGGGTCACCCTGTTCACCGACTTCCAGCCGGCGGACGGCGCGCGCTTTATCGAACGCCAGCTGGGCTGGTCCTACTACAGCCTGCCCACCCAGGTGCCGGTGGACGGCGACGCCGAGGACTACTTCCAGGTCATCGACGACCTGGTTGAGGCCATCGCCTCGCCAGCCTCCTGAGCCGACCGATGGGCGCGGCGCAGGCTGGTCAGCCGGCGCCGTGCCCCTTACCATAAGGCGGCCTCGGGCGGGGCACCCCCGCCCGTTTCGTTCCCCCGAACCAGAAGGTTCCACCGTGGCGCAACCGCTCCTCGAGGTCGAGCAGCTGCAGGCCGGCTATGCCGAGCCGGTGGTCGGCCCGATCTCGCTCCAGGTCCACCCCGGCGAGGTCATCGGCCTGGCCGGCCCCAACGGCTCCGGCAAGAGCACCGTGCTCAGTGTCCTTACCGGCCGGGCGCAGCGCTTCGGCGGCCGGGTGCACACCCGCAGCGGCGCCGGCATCGCCTGCCAGTCCCAGGCCCCCTACCAGGGCGGCGAGCTACCCCTGCGCGGCGATGAGCTCCTGGCGCTCATGGGCGCCGACCCGGGCATCCTGCCGGAGCCCCTGCAGCCGCTGCTGCGCCGGCGCATCGACCGGCTCAGCGGCGGCCAGCGGCAGAGCCTGCTGGTCTGGTCGGTGCTCGGCCACCCCGGGGGCCTGGTACTCCTCGACGAGCCCACCAACAACCTCGACGCCCGCGGCCGGCAGCTGCTCATCGAGGGACTGACCCGGCTCGACGCCCGGCGCGGCGCTCTGGTCATCAGCCACGACGCCGACTTCATCCGCCAGGTCTGCCACCGGGTCGTCACCCTGGAGCCGGGCGGACGCCTGCAGCAGACGGAGGCAGCGGCGTAATGGAGCTGCTCTTCGACCCGCTGTTCCGCCTGCCCTTCTTCGCCGGACTGACCGCCGCCGTGGCGGTGGCGGTGGTCGGGCTGTACCTGCGCCTGCGCGGCGAGTGGCTGGCCGCCCTGGGCTTCGCCCACCTGGCCGGTGCCGGCGGCGTGGCGGGACTGCTGCTGGGCGCACCGCCGCTGGCGGCCGCCCTGGGAGCGAGTGCGGTAGCGGTGGCGATCAAGGGCGCCCTGCACCGCACCGGCAACGACGTCTACGCCTGGCTGATCCTCTTCGGCTGGGCGGCCATGATGCTCGGCGCCTCGATGACCTACCACGCCAAGCTCCTTGGCGAGAACCTGATCGAGGGGCAACTCTACTTCGTCGGCGCGGAGGAGCTGTGGGCCACGCTGGCCGTCGCCGGCACCACGGCACTGGTGCTGCCGATGCTCTCGCGGCGGCTGCTGCGCCACGAGCTCTTCCCCGGCCACGACGCTGCCAACGGCAAGCCGCTGTGGCCGGTCACCCTGGGCTTCGATCTGATCGCTGCGGCGGTGGTGGCGATCACCGCGCTGGTAATGGGGGTGATGGCCGCCTTCGCCCTGGTCTTCATCCCGGCGTGGCTGGCCTTCGCCCTGGCCGGGGGGTGGCGACGTGCCGTGGCCTGGACCGCGGGGCTGGCGGCAGCGATCTACACCGCGTCGTTCGTGACCGCGATGGCCCTGGACCTACCCTTCGCCACGGTGCTGGTGGGCATCGCCGCAGCCCTGGCACCGCTGCGCCTGGCCGCGGGCCGACTCGGCGGCCGGCATCAGGCGTAGTGATCCACCAGGCCGCGGCCGGCACTACCGGCGGCGGCCTCATCGCCCTCCTCGCCCGGACCCGCGGCGGCCTGTAGGGGCTCGCCGGTCTCCGGGTCGGTGTCTTCGGCTTCACCGCCCTCGCCCTGGGAGATGTTCACGTCCACTTCGCCCTGGCCCTGGTCGGCGAGGAGCTGCTTGAGCCGCTCCAGGTCCTGCTCCAGCGCCTCGCGGGTGGCGGCGTTGTGGGTGGTGATATTCACCGTGGTGCGCTCGTCACCGACGTTGATCTGGATATCCAGCGGGCCGAGCCCGGGGGGGTTGAGCTGTAACCGGGCCTGCTGGATGTTCTCGTTGACCATCCACACCACCCGCTCGCCAACGGCCGGGGTGAAGCCCTGCTGGCCCACCGGCTGCTGCACGGTGAACTGCATGCCGCCCCCGCGCTGGCTGCCGTCCAGCCCCTGGGCGGCAGCCAGCAGCCCGCTGAACTCACCGCGGGCGGCACTGCCCTCGTCACCGCCGCGGCTGCCTGGCTGCAGCGCCTGGAGCAGGGCCTCGGCGGCGGGGCTGCGCTCGCCGCTACCGGTCTGCCCGCCCTGGGTGCCGGTCTGCCCGCCGGAAAGATCCAGCCCGCCCGAGGCGGCATGGAGGAGCCCGCCGGCGCGCAGCTCCCGGGTGATCTGATCGCCGAGGGCGGTGTTGCGCCCGCCCTCCGGCTCGTCACCGATGCCCCCGCCGAAGAGCGTGGCGGTGCTGGCGGCGACGGCGGCCAGGCCCTCGGCGTCGGCAGTGTGCTCGGGGTCGTCCAGGTGGGCCAGGCGCTCCTGCAGCGTGGCGATCAGCTCCTTGCCCGAGAGCCCCTCGTCTTCCAGCTCGGCCAGGGCCTGGAGGACCTCGGCGCGCTCGGCCGCCAGCTGGCGCTGGCCCTCGAGCCACGCCTCGACCCGCTCGAGCTTGTCCGACTCCCCCTCAAGCAGCGCCTTGAGCTTGGCGGAGAGTTCCTCGGGGTCGGCGCTGCCCAGCTCCTTGAGCACCGCCGGATCGAGCCCCTCCAGGGCCTGCTCGGCATCACCCTCGCCGACCCCGGCCAGGGCGTCCATGACCGCCTGCAGCTTCTCGGGGAGCTCGTCGACATCCAGGCCGAGCTCCTCAAGTTCGGACGGCAGGATCTCGCCGTCCAGCGGCAAGCCCTCGCCGTCGAGCTTGCCGCCGAGGGCGTCAAGCAGGCCCTTGAGGTCGGCCTCATCAATGCCCGCCTCTTTGAGCGCCGGGGTCTCCAGCAGCGCCTCCAGGAACCCGCCGGCCTCGCCCTTACCGTCCAGGGCGGCGCCCTCCGGGCGCTTGCGGCCCGCGGCTTCGAGATCGAGGGCGGCGAGGTCGGTGAGGGGCATGGGGGTTCCTCCAGGGGTGGCAGCGGTCGCGTCCCGGGAATGAAGCAAGATCCGAACCAGCCCGGCGACCCGGGCGCTGGGGCCGCTAGCCGCCCTTGCCGGGCAGATCCCCCCGCTGCACGGCGTGGTAGAGCATACGCGCCACCTCGTCGGACTTTTGGCGCTCGCGCCGCTCGGCCTCCGCCTGCTCGGCCTCGGCGCGGCGCTCCACCACCTTCTCGATGGTGCGGTGCTCGCCCCAGCGGCGTAGCCACTCCTTGTGCAGCTGGGTGACCCGTCGCTGCAGTTGGGCGATCTGCTGGCGCTGCTGGACGATGGCCTCGTCGAGACGGGTCAGGAAGGCGTTGTAATCGCGCAGGCGGGCCGCCTCGATGGCGCCATCCTGGTTGAGTTGGCGGCGGTACTCCTGGCGCATCTCCAGGATCTCCTCCAGGCGCGCCTCGCCCTGACGCAGCTCCCCCTCGGCCCGCGCCAATTGGCTGGCGGCCTGCTCCTTGCGCTGATCGGTCAGCCGCTCCACCGGACGCAGCCGCTCCGCCCCCTTGCTCATCCGTTCACCTCACCGGTCAATCGTCCCAGGGACGCCAGGGACTCGTCGAAATCCACCGCCTCGCTGACGTCCTGCTGCAAAAAGGCGCGCAGCCGCGGCTGGTACTGGATAGCCTGATCGACCAGCGGGTCCGAACCGCGCTGGTAGGCGCCGACACTGATCAGGTCCTCGTTCTGGCGGTAGGCGGCATAGAGCTCCCGGAAGCGCTGCGCCGCCTTCTGGTGCCGCCCCTCGGTGATGGCCATCATGGCGCGGCTGATGGAGGCCTCGACATCCACCGCCGGATAGACCCCGGAATCGGCCAGGCTACGGGAGAGCACCAGGTGGCCGTCGAGGATGGCCCGGGCCGAATCGGCGATGGGCTCCTGCTGGTCGTCGCCCTCGACCAGCACGGTGTAGAAGGCGGTGATCGAGCCGCCGCCGTCGGGGCCATTGCCGGCGCGCTCGACCAGGCGCGGCAGCAGGCCGAAGACCGACGGCGGGTACCCCTTGGTAGTGGGCGGCTCGCCGATGGCCAGACCGATCTCGCGCTGCGCCTGGGCGTAGCGGGTGAGCGAGTCCATCAGCAGCAGGACGTTGTAGCCCTGGTCCCGGAAGTATTCGGCGATGCTGGTCGCGCGCATGGCGCCGTGGAGCCGGAACAGCGGCGAGGTATCGGCGGGCGCCGCCACCACCACGGCCCGGGCCAGGCCGTGCCGCCCGAGGATCTCGGTGATGAACTCGCGCACCTCGCGCCCCCGCTCGCCGATGAGCCCGACCACCACCACATCGGCGGTGGTGTAGCGGGTCATCATCCCCAGCAGCACGCTCTTGCCCACACCGGAGCCAGCGAACAGGCCCATGCGCTGCCCGCGTCCGACGGTGAACAGGGCGTTGATCGAACGTACGCCGACGTCCAGCGGCGCAGCGATCGGTGCGCGCTCGAGGGGGTTGATCGGCTCGGCCATGAGCGGCGTGCGCTCCCGGGCCTTGAGCGGGCCGCCGCCGTCGATGGGCTGGCCACCGCCATCAATGACCCGGCCGAGCAGCTCCTCGCCGACCCGGGCCTGGGCGCCGCTGCCCCGGGGAATGACCCGGGCGTTGGGCATGACGCCGCGCAGATCGCCGGTAGGCATGAGGTAGAGGCGGTCGCCGGCGAAGCCGACCACCTCGGCCTCGACACCGCCCTGGCCGTCCTCGATGGTGCAGCGGGCGCCGAGGGGCGCCCGGCACCCCTCGGCCTCCAGGGTCAGCCCGACCATGCGCCGCAGCACCCCCTCCACCGGCGGGCGCACGGCCTCGACGTGCTCGACCCGACGGCGTACCCGGGCGGTCCAGTCCTGACCCAGGCCGGAGACGACGCTCATCGGCCGCCCTCTTCGTCGCCGGCCTGAGCCTTGGCAGTCTCGCTGGAATCGGTTGCGCCTTCCGAATCGCTCTCCGCCGCATCGGGGGCGCGCCCGCGGTAGCTGCGCTCCACGGTCTCGCCCGCCTCGACGGCGTGGGCGTCGCCGAGCAGCTGTTCGGCGACGGCGTCCAGACGCCGCTCGACGGTGGCATCGACCCGCGAGGTCTCGGTGGTCACGATACAGCCACCGGGGGTCAGGTGGGCGTCGGCGACCACCGACCAGCCCTTGTCGCCGACTTCGGTGCCGAGCTGCTCGGTGATGAAACCGTGCTCATCCGGGTGGACCTGGATGGTCAGTCCGCGCCCCTGGGCTGGCAGCTCGCGCAGCGCCTGGCGCACGGCGGCCAGGACGTGCTTGGGCTCCGCCCGCAGCTCTTCGAGGACCAGCCGCCGGGCGACGGCGAAAACCAGGTGCAGCAGCTCGTCCTCGGCGTCCCGATCGAGCTGCTCCAGGGGGCGCCCCAGGGTAT
The DNA here is from genome assembly GCF_000015585.1 of Halorhodospira halophila SL1. Classification (NCBI taxonomy): domain Bacteria; kingdom Pseudomonadati; phylum Pseudomonadota; class Gammaproteobacteria; order Chromatiales; family Ectothiorhodospiraceae; genus Halorhodospira; species Halorhodospira halophila. The sequence continues at coordinate 564,858 of NC_008789.1, forward strand.
CGAGCAGCGTCCGCAGCCGGCGCACCAGCACCGCACCGGCCCGCCGCCCGTCGCTCTGCCCGGCCTGCAGCCCCTCGGGGTAGCCGGCGTGGAAGCCCTCGTGGCGCCCCGCCTCGTAACCCTCCTGATGCCCCTGGCGCCGGGCGGTGGCGCGGATCTCCTCGATCTCCTCGACGGTGGGCAGCGCGCGCCGCGCCTCGTCCTCCATGCGCAGCCGCTCGGCCACGGCCTGGCGGCGGCGCTCGCGCCGGCGCCGGCGCTTCTCACGCTCGATCCGCCGGGCCTGCTCCTGCTCGGCCTGGCGCTGCCGGTCGATCTCGGGCTGGTCGAAGTCGGGCGTCTCCCACGCCTCGGCCGTCTCGGCGAACTCTCCGGGGATGATGCGCAGGCGTCGATCGCCACTATCCATCCGCGCCCTCCAGGCTGCGAAGACACCCCGGGCTCAGCGGCTCCGGGGGCTGGGAGTCAGACGTACTGGTCGGAGCTGCTGACCAGGTTGATGGTGCCCTCGTCGGCCATGCGCTTGGCCACGGCGAGGACCTCCTTCTGCGCGGCCTCGACGTCGGACAGGCGCGCCGGACCCATGGCCTCCAGGTCCTCCTGGAGCATCTCGCCGGCGCGACGCGAGAGGTTGTTCATGAACTTGGCCTGCAGCTCCTCGCTGGCGCCCTTCAGGGCCAGGGTCAGCGAGCCGGTATCGATCTCGCGCAGGACCTGCTGCATGGAGCGATCGTCCATCTGCTTGAGGTCCTCGAAGACGAACATGAGCTCCTGGATGCGGTCGGCCAGCTCCTCGTCCAGCTCCTTGACGTTGTCCAGGATGGCCGTCTCGGTCTGACCGTCCATGTTGTTGAGGATGTTGGCCGCCGACTGAAGACCGCCGATGGTGGAGGACTTGAGCCGCTGCTGACCGGAGAACTGCTTCTCCATGATCTCATCGAGCTCCTGCAGCGCGCGCGGCTGGATGCCCTCGAGGGTGGCCACGCGCATGACGATGTCGTGGCGGACGCGCTCGGGCATCTCGGCCAGCACCAGCCCGGCCTGATCGGCCTCCAGATAGGAGAGCACGATGGCGATGATCTGCGGGTGCTCCAGGCGGATCATCTCGGCGATGGTCCGCGGGTCCAGCCACTTGAGCTGATCCAGACCGCGGGTGGTCCCGCCCATGACGATGCGGTCGATGATCGACCCGGCCTTCTCCTCGCCCAGGGCCTTGACCAGGGTGCTGCGGATGAAGTCGGTCGAGCCGATGCCCAGCGAGGTCTGCTCGGCGGCGGTCTGGATGAATTCGTCGAGGACCTCGTCGACCTGCTCGCGGCTGACGTTGCCGATCTGCGTCATGCCCAGGCCGAGCTTCTGCACCTCGCGAGGGCCCAGGTAGCGCATGATCTCGGCAGCGGCGTCCTCGCCGAGGGTGAGCATGAGGACCGCGGCGCGGTCGGTACCCTTCATCATCGCCATCAGCCCTTGCGCTTGTCGTCTTCGTCGAGCCAGGCCTTGACGGCGTTGGCCGCCAGCTCCGGCTCGTTCTCGACGAGCTCGAGCACCGCCTGGAGCTTGGCCTCGTAGGGGCGCTCGCGCATGTCGCTGAGCTGCTCGCCGCTGATCCCCGCCAGCTGCAGGGCAGCCTCGCCCTCCTGCCCGCGCCCGGGGCTGGCCAGGCTCTCGCCGGCCGGGCGCTCCAGGCCCTCGGTCTCGGCGCCACCGGACTCTTCATCCAACTCGTCCTCTCCACCGAGCATGCGGTTGACGATCGGCCGGATCGCGACGATGTAGATCAGCAGGCCGATGGCAGCAAACACCGCCAGGCGGATCAAGTCGCGCACCCACTCCTGCTCCCAGACCTCTTCCGGCGGATCCGGCGGCTCGACGATCTCGGCGAAGGGTACGGTAGCCACGCTCACCGCATCGCCGCGATCGGCATCGTAGCCGACGGCGTCCTGGACCAGGTTCTCCAGGGTCTGGATCTCTTCGTCGGAGAGGGCCTCGCGGACCACCTCGCCGTCCTCGTTCTGGACGTAGCGGTGATCGACCAGGACACCGACGGTCAGCCGATCGATGACACCGATGGCCGGCTGGACCTCACTGAGGGTCCGCCCCACCTCCCAGTTGCGAGTCTCGTCGGAGCTGAACGGCGTCCCACCACCGCCCTCAAGCTCCTCGCCGTCGAGGGTCCCCGGCCCCGGGGGCTGATTGGTCAGGGCACCGGGGATGCCGATGGGCCACTGCCCGCCCCCGCCGCTGCGCTCGCTCATCTGCTCGCTGCGGATAGCGCTGCTCTCCGGGTCGAAGAGCTCCTCGATCTGGCGGCGCTCGTCGAAATTGAGCCGGGCGCTGACCTGGGCCCGGACCCGGTCCGGGCCGATGATTGGCTCGACCATGTCCTCGACCCGGCGCTGGATGCGCTCCTCAAGCCGCCGGGTCAGTTCGAACTGCTGCGCCGAGCGCGTCGCCTCGGTGGGCTCGTCCTCGGCGGTGAGCAGGCGCCCGCGGTGGTCAACCACGCTGACGTTACCGTGCTCCAGGTCGGAGACGGCGCTGGCCACCAGGTGGATGATGCCCTCGACCTGGCGGTCCGGGAGCTGGCGATCCTGATCCAGCTCGAGGACCACCGACGCCTTGGCATCGCGGCGGTCGCGGACGAAGACCGACTCCTGAGGGTCGTCCAGGTGCACCCGGGCACTGACCACCCCGCGCAGGGTCTCGATGGAACGGGCCAGTTCGGTCTCCAGCGCTCGATCGAAGCGGGCGTGCTCCATGAACTCGCTGACGCCGAAGCCGGGATCGTCCTCGAGCATCTCGTAGCCGAAACCGCTCCCCCGGGGCAGCCCCTCGGAGGCGAGGAAGATGCGTGCCCGGTGGACGGCGTTCTCGGGGACCTTGATGTCCCCGGTGCGCTCGTCGAACTCGACGCGCACCCCTTGCTCCTCAAGGGCGTTGATGACTTCGGCGGCATCGTCGGAGGAGAGGTCGGCGTAGAGCGTACGCAGCTCGGCGGGTTCCTGCGCCCAGAAGAAGATCGCCACACCCAGTCCGGCCACGGCCAGCAGCCCGGCCCCGAGGCCGAGCTTGCGCAGCGGGTTGTCGCCGAGGACGCGGGTCAGCTGCTCGCGCCAGTCCTCGGGCACGAACCGGCCGACGCCGGCAAATCCGCCGCCCTCGGTTCCGGCTCCACCCTGGCCGCCGCTATCGAGCGGCGACGGCGGCGAGGAGCCGCTCGATTCGGTCATGGCCTGGCTATCCGCCATGGCGACCCCTCACGCGTTACACCTGCATGTTGGCGATTTCCTGGTAGGCCTCCAGGAGCTGGTTGCGGACCTCCTTCATGGCCTCGAAGGAGACATCGGCCTTCTGCACGGACATCATGACGTCGGTGAGCTGAACATCCTCGCCGTTCATGAAGGCATCGGTCATGCCCTTGGCGTCCACCTGATTGTCATTGACCTGCTCGACCGCCTGGCGCAGGAGATCCGAGAACTCCTCCACCGGCGGGCTGTCCTGCTGCGGCTGCTGCACCGGCTGCCCGCCAATGGCGCGCATCTCGGCCAGGGCCTGTTCGATCCGAAAATCCGACATGGTGCGACCTCAGTTGCCGTAGGCGTAGAGCATCCCGGAGCGCTCCGGGATCTCGACGCCTTCCTGACGCATGCGCGCCAGCTTGTAGCGCAGGGTGCGACTGCTGATGCCCAGCCGCGCTGCGGCCTCCTTGCGGTTGCCGCCGACCCGGTCCAGCGTCTCGAGGATGCGGCGGTACTCGCGACTCTTGAGGTCCTCCTCCAGCGTCGCCGCGGCCTCCGGCCCCGCAGCGGCACCGGGGCCAACGGCGGGACCGGGCGCGCCCTCCGGCGCAGCGGGGCCGGCGGCGGGGGCACTCGGAGCCACCGGCTCGGACGCGGCACCGGCACTGACGGTGACCGGCTCAAAGCGGATCGCCTCAGCGTCGATGGCACTGCCTTCGGCGAGGATCAGCGCACGCTGCACGACGTTCTCCAGCTCGCGGACATTGCCCGGCCACGAGTGCTGGATGAGCAGTCGCTCCGCCTCGGGGGTAAAGTCTGCGCCGCAGCCGCCGCCAAGCTGGGCGTACTTGTGAGCAAAGGAGCGTGCCAACGGGATGATGTCCGCGGCACGCTCGCGCAGAGGCGGCAAATGGATCGGGAAGACGTGCAGCCGGTAGAAGAGATCCTCGCGGAAGCGCCCGTTGCGCACGGCCTCGCGCAGGTCGCGGTTACTGCTGGCGAGGACACGGACGTCGAGCGGGATCGGCGTCTGTCCGCAGAGGCGCTCGATCTCCTTCTCCTGCAGGGCGCGGAGGAGCTTGGCCTGCAGGCCCGGCTCGATCTCGGAGACCTCATCGAGCAGCAGGGTGCCGCCCTGGGCCTGCTCGAATTTGCCGGCGTGGGCGCGGTTGGCGCCGGTGAAGGCGCCCTTCTCGAAACCGAAGAGCAGCGCCTCAAGCATGTTCTCGGGGATCGCCGCGCAGTTGACGGCGATGAACGGGCCGTCGGCACGGGGCGAGCGATCGTGGATGTAGCGGGCGAAGATCTCCTTGCCGGTCCCGGACTCGCCGGTCAGCAGGACGGTCACGTCCTTGCCGGCCACCCGCTGCGCCAGCGCCATCAGCTGCCGGCTGCTGCGATCCTCGGCCACCAGCTCGGGACCGGCATCGGTGACCCGGGCCACGGCGGCGGCGAGTTCACCAGCCGGGGCGTCCTCGGCGACGTAGTCGGCCGCCCCGTCGCGCATGGCAGCGACGGCACCACTGACCTCGGCACGGGCGGAGATGACGATCACCGGCGGGGCCATGGGATGGCGGGTGAGCACCCGCCAGTTGTCCCCCTCGCTGCCCTCCTCGAAGCAGACGACGGCAGCGATCCCCCCCTGCTCCAGGAGTTCGTGGGCGGAGCCGCTGTCTTCCGCCTCGGCTGTCACGAACCCGGCGTCGTCCAGGCGCCGCCGCTGCTCGCTGCGGCGGCCCGGCTCGCGGGCCACCACGAGCACGCGTTGCTGACCCATATGGATTGTCCCCCTCAGCGCAAATCCGTGCCGCGGCATTGCCCCGCGGCGGCCCCAACTTTTGCAAGGGCCATGCCAGAAGCGGCCTGATGGGCTAAGCGTCGGATTCCGCCCGGCCGGCGAGGCGCTGCCGCTGCGGCGGACGGGAGTGGCAGTCAAAGTTCTGTCGACCGGCCAAGGCGGCAACCGTTTGCCGCTTGACGGTTCGCTCTTGCCGCATGCGGCCCGCCCGTGCCGCCTCAGGCGGGGCGCTCCACGTCGAGCCGGCGCAGCTTCTCGACCAGGGTGGTGCGGCGCAGCCCGAGGAGTCGTGCGGCGCGCCCTACCACGCCGTCGGTGGTCTGCAGGGCCTGACGGATCAACTCCTGCTCCACCTCGGTCAGGTACCCCTTGAGGTCGATGCCCTCGGACCAGTCCACCGCCGGCAGCGGCACCCCCGCCTGACCGTTGACGGGCTCCGCCGCAGCCGCCGCCCCATCACCGCTATCGAGTTCCTCACGGGCGGCATCGCGGATCTTCTTGGGCAGGTCTTCGACCCCCACCTCACCGTAGGGGCAGAGGATGGCCAGACGCTCGACCACGTTGGCCAGCTCGCGCACGTTGCCCGGCCAATGGTACGCCGAGAGGCAGGACATGGCCGCCGGGCTGACCCGGACCGACCCCCGCCCTTCGTCCTCGATCCGGCGGATGATCTCCTCGACCAGCACCGGGATATCCCCCGAGCGCTCGCGCAGGGCCGGGATCTCGATGGGGAAGACGTTGAGCCGGTAGAACAGGTCCTCACGGAAGCTGCCGTCACGGATGCCGGTATCGAGATTGCGGTGGGTGGCGGCGATCACCCGGACATCCGCGTGGATGGGCTTGTTGGAGCCGACCCGCTCGAAGGTCCGCTCCTGGAGCACGCGCAGCAGCTTCACCTGCATGTGCATGCTCATGTCCCCGATCTCATCGAGGAAGACGGTCCCGCCCTGGGCCATCTCGAAGCGGCCCTGCCGGGCACTGATGGCGCCGGTGAACGCCCCTTTCTCGTGGCCGAAGAGTTCGCTCTCGAGCAACTCGGCGGGGATGGCCCCGCAGTTGATCGGCACAAAGGGGCGGGTTCGGCGGGAGGAGCGGGCGTGGATATTCCGTGCCACCACCTCCTTGCCGGTCCCGGACTCGCCGAGGATCAGCACGCTGGCATCGGTATCAGCCACCTGCTCGATGAGGCTGGCCACCCGCTGCACACCGCGGCTTTCGCCGGCGAGCCGGGGCGCCCGGCCGGCACCGCCGTGCTCGCGGTGGCGAATGTTGTGGCTGAGCGCCTGACGCAGGGCAGCGGTGAGCTGCCCCTGGCGCAGGGGCAGGTCGAGGACCCCGAGCACCCCGTGCTGGATATCGCCGCCGCGGCGACGGGCGTCCGCATCCGGGGCCACCAGGAAGACCGGGAGTTCGGGGCGGCTGTCGATGAGCCGCTGCAGACAGCTTCGCTCGTTGCCATCGATACCGACCAGGGCCATGGCCAGGCCGGAATAATGGGTGGCTGTGCTGCCGGCGTCGGTGACTTCGGCGGGGATAGGTTCGTGTTCAAGGAACTGGAGCACCGTCTCGATACCCCAACGACGCTCCGCGTCACTGTCGACGACCAGAACCTGGACCAACGCACCCCTCCGATGCCGGAACACCTATCTGAGAAAGGGGGAGTTTACGCGGGCCACGCGGGGGCGTCAAAAAATCGTCACACTCGGCGGCAAGGAATTGCCTAGTCGGAATAACGCGAGTAGGCGTCGCGGGCCTCGCGCTGGTGGTGTTCATCGCGGGACGCGGCGCCAAGGCGATCCCGCTCGGCCTCCATCCAGGCTCGGACGGCCCGATCGCACTCCAGGGATTCGGCGAGGGCCTGACGAGCCAGATCGGCGCCGGGGTGGTTCGGGTCCTCGGGCAGCTGCCGGGCCTGCTTCTCGCGCAGTCCGTTGCGCTCCATGACCCCGTCCCAGTCGCCGGCTTCGGCGCAGCGGCGCATCTGCCGGGACAGCTCGCGGAGGCGCCGAGCGGTCACGGCCACCGCCGCCCGCTCCTCGCCGCCTCCGGAGCCCTCGCCGCCGGCCACGGCTGCGCCTCCTACTCGCCGCGGGCGGCGGCCGCCGCGGCGGCCTCGCGGGTCCGCACCTCCGGTGGGATGGCGTCCCAGGCGCTCTTGATCTCGCGCATCAAGGAGGCGACCTCGTCCAGATACTGCACCTCGTTCTGCGCATTCGCCTCGACCAGGCGGCGCTGCATGTAGGTGTACAGCTCCTCCAGGTTGCCGGCGATTTCGGCGCCGCGCTCGTGGTCGAGCCCGGAACGCAGGCCGTCGAGGATGGAGATGGCCTTGCTGATCAACTCACCCTTGACCGCGATCTCCTGGCGCTCCATGGCGCCGCGGGCCTGGGCCACGCGATCCAGAAACCCGTCCATGAGCAACTGCACCAACCGGTAAGGGTCGGCGTAGGCCGCGCTGGAGTAGGTCCCGACTTGTTGGTATTGGTTTATGCCGCGATGCATGCTCATATCCCGTTCCTACTCTTGGGGGTAGTTGTTGCGCGCTCTCTCCGTTTAGCGGCTGCTACCCGTGATTCTTGAGGGGTGGGGGAGGAACCCCTTTTCCGGCACCCCGCCGAGCGTGTTAATCCCTGCTGTTCATGGCAGCCAGGCGCTGCTCAAGAAACTCCGAGGTCTGATTGAGCTCAGCCACCCTCGAGTCCATGCGCGAGAACTCGCTCCGCAGCTGGTCCTCGCGCCGCTCCATGCGCCGATCCAGGCGCTCGCGATCATCGGCGATGCGGTCGAGCCGACTCTCGACCCCGTCGGTCCGCATGTCGATCACGCTATCCCGGCCGAGGGCGTTCTCAAGCACCCCCTCAAGCCGCGACATCACCCCGCTCTCCGGGTCGGTCATCATGCGCGTCACCAGCTCTGAGTGCTCACCGACCATCTGCTGCATGCGCTCACCATCAAGATCCAGGGTGCCGTCACGGTTGGTGCGCACACCGAGGTCGCCGAGGGAGGAAATGGGCGCCCCGTCCAGCGCCTCCACTGGTTCGTTGACGGCCCGACTGAGCTGCGAGAGGAGGTTACGCAGGGTGTGATCCCCCTGCAGCGGACCCGCCTTCTCGGCCTCGGGGTCGTAGTCGGAGAGCTGGTTGAGCTGGGCCCGCACCTGGTTGAACGAGTCCACCAGACGCTGGATGTTCTCTTCGGCCAGCCCCGTCTGTTGCTCGATGGAGACGCGGCTGCGGCCCTCCTCCTTGAGGCTGAGGGTGGCGCCCTCGATGGCCCCCTCGATGCGGTTCTCGGGTCGCGTGATCTGCATGCCGTCGATGGTCACAACGGCATCACTGGCTGGCCGGACCTCCTGAAAGGCGCCCATGGGCTCGCCACTCTGGGGGTCCGCGACGTTGTACTGCAGAGCTGACAGGTTGCCCTGATCGTCCTCCGGGTCCTGCTCGGCACGGATCTGGGCGATGGCGTTCGCCCGGCCGGTCTGCTCGGTGGCGATCGCCAGTCGCGGCCCCGCCCCGTCGTCCACCACCGAGGCGCGAAGCCCTTCGGCCTGGGCGTTGATGGCGTCGCGGATGCCGAGCAGCGTGCCCGACTCCTCGTCGATGGTCACTGCCTGCTCGTTGCCCTCGCCGTCGGTGATCACCAGCCGGCCAGTGCCCACCGCATCGGCGCTGTCCTCGAAGGCACCGCTGGCCGTGGCGAGGCGCTGGGTCCGCGCCAGCTGCTCGACCTCCACGTCGTACTGACCGGGGCGCGCCTCTTCGCTGGCCGAGACCGCCGCCACACCGGCATTGCTCGACTCGGCGTCGATGCCGGAGTAGGCACTCGGATCCCCCAACCCCTGCACGGCCTCCTGCAGTTCGCCGATGGTCCCGCGCATCTGCCCGAGGGCCTCGAGCTTCTCCTGGAGCTCTTGCTCACGCCGATCCAAGCGCTGCTCGGTGGGAGCCCGCTCGGCTCGCACTAGATCCTGGACCATCTTGTTGGTATCGATGCCGGAGCCGACGTCCATCTGGCTCGGCATATTCGGCATCTGATCCAGTGGTGAGACCATAGGAGGTCGCCTCTTCCGGTATCGCTAAAGGGCCTGTCCGGCTGACCGTGCCGGCGGCACACCCGTTCCGCCCGCGCTCAGGCCTCCCCGTTGAAGAGCAGCCCCTGCACCTCGCGCATGCGCGCAGCGATGGCCAGCATCTCTTCCGGGGGGATCTGGCGCACCACGTCGTCGGTACCGCGGACGTAGACCGTGACCACCGTCTTGCCGGTGGCGTCGTCGACCCGGAATTCCAGGTCGCGGCCCACCTGCTGCATGAACTTCTCCATGCGCTCGACCGCCTTGGCCAGCGCCTCCGGGTCATCCGCCTTGAAGTGCTCCAGTGGCTCGAGCTCCCTCAGCGGCACCCGGGACCCGTCCTCGACCTCGGCGGCGGCAATGGGCGCTGCCGAGTCCTGCTCGGGAGCGAGGCGCCTGCCCTCCTGATGCTCCGTCGGCCGCGACCAGGCCATGCTGCTGGCCACGGAGCTCACCTTGTGCATTTCACTCATACAGCCTCCCGACCGGCCCTGCTACCAGGCCCTGGGGCCGGGTTCCGGAAGGCGTCCCGGATGTCCCGGCCGTCGTTACTGCTGCAACAGCTGTGCCACTTGCTGCGGGATCTCGTTGGCTTGACCCAGCACCGAGGTGCCCGCCTGCTGCAGGATCTGCGTCCTGGTCATCTCGGCCGTCTCCTCGGCGAAGTCGGCATCCAGGATCCGCGAGCGGGATGCGCTCAGGTTCTCCGAGGAGATGTTCAGATTGTTGATCGTGGCATCGAACCGGCTCTGGATCGCACCCAGATCAGCCCGGGTGTTGTTGATCTGCTGCAGGGCGAAGTCCACCGCCACGATGGTATCCGACGCAGTCTCCCGGGTGCGCACATCCACCGGATCCACGCCACCCACCGTGTACGCCTCAGCCTGAAGATCCTCATAGTCGCCGCCGGGCTGCCAGTTCTTGAGCCCGATCGCCCCGAGGTCGGCGTCGTCGTCCCCCTCCAGCGGATCGACCCGGAGCTCACCACCGATCTCCGTGGACAGGGTGATGCCCCGCTCGACAATCAGCCCGGTGCTCTCCTCGTCGGTGCGATCCAGGCCCTGTCCGACCGTGGTGCCACCGACGGAGAGCGCTCCCTCGGCATCGTCCGAGATGTACTCCAGCTCGAAGTCGCTGTTGGAGACGAAGGACCAGCCGTTCTCGCCGTTCTCCAGACGCACCCCGGTCTCCGAGGCCTGGTCGTTGACCCGAGCGGCAAAGTCGCTCATGTCCTCCATGTCGCCATCGAGCTCAATGGCGTGGTCGTTGATCCGCAGCTGGGCACGCTCCCCTTCCGCGAGACCGTCGAACTCCACCGCCTGGGTCTCGGCACGGTCGGCGCGCATGGCGGAGACCCCGGTCTCGGCCTGACGCTCGTTGATCTCGCTCGCCACGTCGTTAAGCTCGCGGGCGTCGCCGAGATCGATTTCCTGGCCGTTGACCTGCAGGCCGCTCGGGAGCTGCACTCCCTCGCCGCCGGCGGTCTGGTGCACGGCACGACCCTCGGCCACATTGGCCCCGAGGTTCTCGGCACGCACGTCAACGCCCCCGGCATTGATCGTCTGCCCGCGGTTCGGCCCCACCTGGAAGACCAGCTCGCGCAGGGTGCCGTTGAGCACGTTCTGCTGGTTGAACTGGGTGCTCTCGGCGATCCGGCCGATCTCCTGCACGGCAGCCTGCACCTCGCGGTCCAGAGCGGCACGGTCCGACGGCGAGTTGGTGTCGTTGGCCGACTGCACCGCCAGCTCGCGGACCCGCTGGAGCAGATTGCTCATCTCTTCCATGGCGCCTTCCGCCGTCTGGGCAAACGAGATGCCGTCATTCGCGTTGCGGGCGGCCTGATCCATGCCGTTGATCTGGCCGGTGAAGCGCTCACTGATCGCCAGACCGGCGGCATCGTCCCGGGCGCTGTTGATACGCAGCCCCGAGGAGAGCCGCTCCAGGGCCACCTCCTGGTCGCCCCGGGAAGAATTCAAGTGCCGTTGCGCGTTCAGCGATGCAACGTTGGTGTTGATCACCTGTGCCATGACCCGTCTCCTCACGTCTGACGCCGTATCGACGCCGTTTCGCTGACCCCAGCGCGAGCGACCCTGTTCGCTTGGGCTCGCGTCTCGCGCTCTTGCCCAAACGTATCGGCGCTCCCTGACAAAGCTTTAACGGTCCCGTTTGCTGGAAACGGCAACCGCCGGGTCAGTCCGCGTGAGTTCAGGTCATGCTCCGGATGTCACCTCCGAGTTTCTTTCGATCGGTTCAGGAGTAATCCTGGCCTGCTTTGAGCTGGGGAGACGGCTCGGGGTCAGCGAGCCGAAAGCGGAGCCCGGGGGGTCAAGCCGGGCTCCGCCTCGGGTCTTACTGCAGCAGGGTCAGGACGTTCTGCGGTGCCTCGTTGGCCTGGGCCAGGACCGAGGTGCCGGCCTGCTGGAGCACCTGGGCGCGGGTCATGGCGGCGGTCTCGGCGGCGAAGTCCGCATCCAGAATCCGGGAACGGGAGGCTTCCATGTTCTCGGAGACGTTCTGCAGGTTGCTGGTGGTGGCCTCGAAGCGGTTCTGCACCGCACCCAGGTCGGCCCGGGCGTCGTTGATCTGCCCCAGGGCGAAGTCCACCGTGCGGATGGCGTCATCGGCATCGGTGCGGGTGGCCACGCTCAGCGCATCCGGCCCGCTGACCCGGTGACGGCTCATGTCCATCTGCTCGTCGCTCATGCCCAGAGCCGCCAGTGTGTCCGCATCCCCATTGACATCCAGGCGCTGCCCCAGATCGGTGGAGAGCTGGACACCCCGCTCGAAGCGCATCCCCGATTCTTCAGCCTCGAGACCCAGATCACCGATCGGGCTGTTGTCACCCGGCTCGATGCGGAAGTCGGACTCGGAGACGAAGCGCACCTGGTCATCGCCGACCATCTCGGCCCGCACACCCGTGTTGCCCGAGGCCGCGTTCACCTCGTCGACGAACTCACCCACCCCGGCGTCCTCGCCCACACTGACGGTGGTGCCGTTGATCTCCAGGCTGGAGCCGCCGTCGTTGTTGAAGTCGAACGCCTCGGTGGTAGCGCGGTCAGCCCGGAAGGCCGTCACGCCCGTGGCACGGGACTGGGCGTTGATGGCGTCCATGGCGTCGGAGACGCTCCGCGAGCCGCTGACATCAACATCCAGCCCGTTGATGTTGATCGAGCCGTCCAGGTCGAGATCGCCGTAGTCACCGTTCTCGTCCAGGGCCCGCTGCACGGCCTGCCCCTCACCGATCTCGGCACCCAGGTTGTGGCCGCGCACATCGACACCGCCGGTGTTGATGCTCTGCGCACGGTTGGCGCCCACCTGGAAGACCAGCTCATCCAGCGAGCCGTCCAGGATGTTCTGGTTGTTGAACTGGGTGCTGGAGGCGATCCGGTCGATCTCCTGCACCGCCTGCTGCACCTCGGCCTCCAGGGCCTGACGGTCTTCGGCCGTGTTGGTGTCGTTGGCCGACTGCACCGCCAGCTCACGGACCCGTTGCAGGAGGTTGCCCATCTCCTCCATGGCCCCCTCGGCGGTCTGGGCGTAGGAGATGCCGTCGTTGGCGTTGCGCTCCGCCTGGTTCATGCCACCGATCTGCGAGGTGAAGCGCTCGCTGATCGCCAGGCCGGCGGCGTCGTCGGCCGCGGAGTTGATCCGCTGCCCCGAGGAGAGCCGCTCCAGGGCCTGCTGCTGCTCGGCCTGGCTGCTGCTCAGGTGCCGCTGACCGGTCAGGGACGCAATGTTGGTGTTGATGACCTGTGCCATTGCCTTTGCTCCTTATACTCCGCTGTTCGGAAGGCCCGGGCGGCCGGTTGTTGCCGCCTGTCGGTACCCATTCTTTCGCCTTCACTGAGCGTATCGGCGCTAGGCGGCAAGGCTTTACCCCTGGGCGGCAAAAATTTTCCCAAGCGGCAACCGCAGCGGCAAGACAGCGGCAACACTCGGCCATCGGCGTGCAACCCGTTGGCGGCTGTAGGGTTGCGAACGGCGGCCGGTTGCCGGCGGAGGCATGGCCACGGTCACCGAGGGAGCCGGACGGATCCCGGGAGTTCGACAGGCGGCAACAACGGGGCGCGTTGGGCGGGCAAAAAAATGCCGGGAAGGCAACCCTTCCCGGCAATCAAGCGCCGATCAATCGGCTGGAGGGAGCCGCCGAGGCGGCAAGCATGAGCACCCCTGAGTAGCGGGTGACCCGTGACGTGAGATCAGAAGTCGACGCGCATGCCGGCCCAGTAGGTCCGCGGCGCGCCGGGACGCGCCCCCGCCGGACGGTGGTGCGCGACATAGGTTTCGTCGGTGAGGTTCTCGATACTGCCGAGCAACCGCACGTTATCTTTCAACTGATAGTGGGCGGAGAGGTCGAACAGCCAGCGGGCGTCCATCTTCAGATCACTGTAATCGCGATCGGCCAGGGCACGCGTCTCCGAGACGTAATTGGCATTCAGGTTGACGCGCCAGTCGGCCTGGCCGACACCGGCACTCAGGTTAAGTTGGTGCTCGGGGATCTCCGGCAGACGGTCGCCTTCGCGGGCGTTGGCCAGCTGGTTGGGGCCGTCGTCGATATCCTGCCGGAACTCGCTGTCGGTCCAGGTGTACCCGATACGAACCGGTAGCTGAACGTCGAGGCCCTGACTTTCCCCGAGGTCGTGAAGCCACAGCGCCTCGAGGCCCCAGATGTGGACCTCACCGGCAGAGACGAGATCGTCTTCAGTCTCGCAGGCACCGCCCACATTGGTGCACTCGTAGTTGATGTTGGAGTAGTCGTTGAAGAAGCCGATCACCTCGGCCTGCGTGTACTGGTCGTTGAAACGGAAACCAGCCTCGTAGTTAACGCTGCGCTCCTCGTCGGCATCCGGGTTGGCGCCGGACGGGGCGAAACCGCGGTGCACTCCGCCAAGCACGCTCCACTGATCATCGATGGCGTAGGTGGCGCCGATACCGGGGACCCAGACCCGATAGGTGTTGGAGTAGGAGCCGTCCGCATCGAGATTGGCGCGCCCCAGGTCAGCCCACTGCTTGCGCTCCATGTCGATGTGCTCGTAACGCACGCCGGGGACCAGGGTCCACGAACCGCGCTCCATGGTGTTCTGCACGTGGAAGGCGTAAGCCTCGGCGGAGGTAACCCGGTTGGTGGTCTCACCCGGGTTCTCCTGCTCGTCGAGCACCATGTAGCCATCGTCGGTCATCTCGAACGAGTCCTGCCACTGCTCCCGGTCCTCTTCGTCCTCGTGGTAGCGGAAGCCCACCTCCATGTCGTGGTCCCAGCCGAAGGCCTCGAAGAGATGACCCACCTGCACCTGGATGCCCTGGGCGTAGTATTCGCGGTTGTTGGCGCGGACATTGCCGCGGGCATCGTCATCAATGCTCAGATCCCCGTCATAGGCAGTATCGAAACCGCCGAGGATCCACGCCAGCTCGTCCTCATGATCACCCGGGTCGCGGAGGATGTCGGAGATGCCCGTAAAATCACCGGTACCGTCACCATCCACCTCATGCAGCTTGTACCAGTTGCGCACGGTGTCGGTGCGGTAGACGGTGGTGGTGACGTCGGTGTCCACCGTGGGCTGGATGTAGTGGCGGACCTGATAGAGGTCGTTCTCGGTGTTGATCTCGTCGAGCTGTGAGCCGGCGTAGCGCCGGTGCGGGTTGTCGTCGAAGTCCCCGGGAAGCAGGCCGAGGTAGGTGTCGTAGATAGTGCGCCGGTCGCGGGCGTACTTGAACTCGAGTTCCTGATAGACCTCGGCAGTAGGATCGCTGGCCCATAGGCCCTTAGCGACGAAGTTGTTGCGATCGAAGCCCGTGTTCGGCACCGGGTTGTTCGGCTTGTTGGATTGATCCCCGGAGAGCGGGTGATCGAGCTCCTTGAAGCCGTCGCTCTGCTCCGTGTAACTCTCCAGCAACCACCCGAACTGCCCCTCACGCCCGCCGATGTGGGCGTGGGTTCGCCGCCCATTGTCCGACCCCAGACGCCCTTCGACCTTGCCGGAGGTCTCCTGCGGGATCGGGGTGGAGGTCATGTTCAGGGCGCCGCCCACGGTGTAGGGGCCGTGCTTGATCGCACTCGAGCCCTTGCGCACCTCCACGTTGTCCATGCGCCCCATGGGCGGGAAGTAGTAGGCCGCCGGGGCGGCGTAGGGCGCCGGCGAAGCCGTCAGCACCCCGTCCTCCATAACCGTGATGCGGCCGTTTCGCTCCGGGTTCACGCCGCGCATGCTGATATGCGGGAACTGGCCGTAGCCCTCCTCCTCGGCAACATTGACGCCAGGGATCTGGCGCAGGATGCGGTGGGGGTCGCTGTATCCCTGCCGATCGATGTCTTCGCGGCTGAGCACCTGGGCCGATCCGGCGGTATCCTGCACCCGGTCCGGGCCGCCGGTGATCATGATCCGATCGAGCAGTCGTGAGGACCCGTCGTCGGCATCGGCCTGGGCGGCGCCCAGGGTCCCTCCGGCCATGACTGCAGCAGCAGCAACCCCCCAAGGTTTCACGGTCTGGTTCATGCCCCCCCCTATGCGTGGCGCTGTCACTGTGATGTGCTTTTGCGCATTCTAGTGAGAACGATTCGCGTTTCCAATACACAAGAGGGCCTCAGGCGGGCTTTCCCCATCGCTATTCTCGATAACCAGGGCGCCCAGGATTGAGCCAGCGCAAATCAATGGCGGGAACGGAGGCGGTGGGGTCGTTGAGGGCGGTGTACCCGGACGCCGTGGGAGACGCCCGGGAGCGGGTTGGGTCGGTGTGCTGGTTTACCAGGCGTAGCCGACGCCGAGGTTCATGGCAGCTTCGGTAAACTCGACTTCATGGGCACCAGAGAAGAGGTCCTCATCCCCGTACTGGTAGAGGTTGCCCTCGACACGCATCATCACCGGCAGCTGGGTGGAGCGGTACTCGAGCCCCACCCCGACACCGATGCCAACGAACGTGGTGTCATCCGACGCCTGATCGCCGCCACTCTCGGCCTGGACTTCCAGGTTCCGCACCTGATAGCTGAGCCTGCCGTAGAGCATGCTGGTGCCCTCCTCGAGGACCCCGCCAAGCCGGACCGAAAGGCCGTACCCGTCGCTCACCTGCGCCGTCAGGCCTTCCGCAGCCTCGAGTGCGTCGTCGGCCATGGCATGGCCCAGGGCGTAGTTGATCTCGGCACCGTAATAGAGCGACTGGGATTGCAGGCCGGCGCCGACAAACAGCTCGCCCCGGGCACCCACCGCATCGGTGCTGAAGCTCAGGGTGGCGTCACCCTCGTCAAAAGAGACGTCGTCGACGTCAAACCCGGAGGCGCCTACTTCCATGGCCACCGAGGGCAGGGTCGCTGCAGCATGGATGCCGAAGTAGGGCCCCTCGAACGGCAGGGTGCGGTCGAAGAATCCGGTGGTGTTCTGCTGGCCGAACTGCGCGCTGGCCAGGGACGGCGCAACGATCCCTGCAACCGCGGCCAGCGTGATGGCCCCTCTCCTTACACCGATACCCGGTCGCCGCATGGCGTTGGCCTCTCTGTCCACAATTGAGTGTCTCTTACGATAGGGGTCGGCCGGCAGGCCGAAACCTTGAGGCCTGCCCGGATCACGCCGAGCGGAAACCCAGCCCAGAAGGTAGCAGAGATCAGATGTAGTCGAACAAAGAGAGGTTCTGCACGCGGCCGAAGGTGGACTGGGCCGCCTCGAGGCCGGTGAGCTCTTGGTTGAAGCGGCCGGTGGCCTCGGCGTAGTCGAGGTCGCGCTCGTCGGAGGTGGCCTGCTTGAGATCGATGATCGCCGCCTCGTTGCTGGCTTTCTCGCTGTCCAGGGTAGACAGGCGGGCGCCGATCTCGGAGCGGACCCGGTAGGTGTTCTCCATGGCCAGGTCGAGGTCGCCCAGGGCACGGTCAGCGGCGTTGCGGAAGTCGGGGCCCTCGCCCTCCTTGAGGGCCCCGATCAGCTCGTTGACGGTGGCGAAGATCGACTGCGACCGACTGCCGGTGATGGTGAAGAAATCGCCGTCACCGTCCTCCCCGGGCTCCGGATGGCCCTCGATCTTCACCCGCACCCCGTCGTCGACCTCGATGGTCGCCCCCGGCTCGTAGAGCGGGGCATCCTCCACCGCCGGTGGGCCACCGTCCTCAGTGCCCACCCACTCCCAGGCGTTCTCGTCCTCAGGATTGTCGGTGCGCTGCACGGCGTAGCGAGTGTTACCGTCCTCGTCCTCGGCGAAGCGGATGCGGTACTGCTCGGCGGTGGGGCTGCGCACCTTGCCGTCGACGACGCTGACCACGCCGGTTCCGCGGTTGCCCTCGCCCTGGAAGGCCTGGTACTGGCCGTTGCCATCGGGGACCTTCATGAAGGCGTCGAAGCCGGAGTGGTCGACCCCGATCTGCCGGCCGGGGCCGATGCGCACCTCGCGGCTGTTCTGGTCGCCGTGGTAGGTCACGTGGCCGTCGGTCCCCATGTTGAACGGCTGGGTGCGGGTGCGTGATCCGGAGAAGAGGTACTCGCCGTTGCCGTCGCGGCTGTTGCCCAGCTCCACCAGCTGCTTGTAGCGCTCCTCGATCTCCGAGGCGATGTAGCTCCGGGTGCTGGCATCCTGGGTCCCGTTGGCCGCCTGCACGGTGAGCTCACGGATCCGCTGCAGCTCGTTGCCGGCCTGCTCCAGGGCGGACTCGGACATGGACAGCCGGGTGCGCGCCAGGTCGCCGTTGCGGTTGAACCGCTCCAACGACTCGGTGGCCCGCTTGAGGTCGAGGGTGCGCGCCGCCGAGGTGGGATCATCCGACGGCCGCAGCACCCGGCGCCCACTGGAGAGCTGGGTCTGGGTGTCGTTGATCTCGCTCTGCTGGCCGGTCATGTTCTGAACGGCCGTGTTCTGCATGTGACTCGTGGATACGCGCACGGCTCACCCCCTAACGACGCACCGCGTTGAGCATCTCCTGGAAGACCTCATCGGCACTGGTGATGATCTGAGCGGCGGCCTGATAGGCCTGCTGATACTCCATCATGTTGGCCGCCTCCTCATCCAGGTTGACGCCGGAGAGCTCCTCCCACTGCTCCTTGGCCTGGTTGAGCAGGGCCTCCTGGGCATCGCGGTTGGTCTGCACGCGCTGGCTGAAGCCGCCGAGCTCGCCGACCATGGCGCTGTAGGCCTCCTGGAAGGTGCTGTTGCCGTTGTCCATGACGGTGTCTTCCATGAGCTCGGCCATGCGCAGGGCGTTGGTGTTGTCGCCCACGCCCTCGTAGTTGCCGTAGAGCCCGAAGCGGTCGCCGTCATCCGGCACACCAGAGATGCGCACCGAGATGTCCAGCTCGGCCAGCGCCTCGGCCGCGGCGCCGCTGACCGGCTCCACGTCCTCGGACAGATTCACCACCTGGCCGCGCTCGGGATCCTCGGGATCGTACTCGAACGTCCCGACGGTGTCGCCGCCGATGGTCACGTTGAAGGTGCCGTCGTCCGAGTAGGTCATCTCGACCCCCTGCTGCAGGGCACCCCCCTCCTCCAGGGCGGCCATCACGCCGTCGGCCCGGCCGACATCCGGCGGTCCGATGCGCGCCCGACCGGTGTTCTCAGTCTGGCCGTCCTCGCGGGGCGCCTCGCCGGTGACCACCGGGGCGGCGGCGGCCACCTGGGTCGGGCGGGAGAGCCGCCCCTCGATGCCCTGGGCCGCGTTGCGTGTGGGCTCGATCAGGAAGCGATCCCCCTCCTGGAGATCGCCGGCTTCGGGGTCCGGCGGATAGAGGATGAGCCCGTCGAAGCGGTAGCCGCCGTCGGCATCGGGCTGGATGTCCGCATCCTCGCCCGTGCCCAGGGTGCGCACCTCATTGGTGTCCTCGGTGAGGACCTGCAGCTGCCCGTCGACCACCCGCGCCTGATAGTTCTCGCGGCGCAGATCGCCGATGCGCTCCTCGTCGATGACCACCTGGGGCTGGCCGTCACCGGCGTTGCCCCGGTGGGCCGAGACGCCGGCCTCGCGGGCGTAGTCGAAGAAGTCGTCGCCGGCCTCGGGGTAGCCGCTGTCGAACTGGATGCCGCTGCGGTGCTGCTCGTTCATGGCCCCGGCCAGCGAGGTGGCCACCCGGCCGATCTCATCGCGGGTCTCGTCCAGCACGCCGTTGCGGAACTCCAGCAGCCCGCCCAGGGAGCCGCCCTGCACGGCGCTGGTGATCTGTACCTCGCGGTCGCCGCGGCGGACAGCCAGCTCCGGGCGCTCCGGGTCGAAGGCGTTACGGGTGACTTCCAGGGTATTGGCCCGGTCGCCGGTGACCAGCGGCTGGCCGTTGCCGATACCGACGTTCAGCGAGCGATCGTCCTGCTCGGTGACCCGGACAGTCACGTGTTCGGAGAGTTGGCGGATCTTTTCGTCGCGCTGGTCGAGCAGGTCGTTGGGCGGACGCTGCGGGTTGGTCCAGCGGCTGCGGATCTC
The DNA here is from genome assembly GCF_000015585.1 of Halorhodospira halophila SL1. Taxonomy (NCBI): domain Bacteria; kingdom Pseudomonadati; phylum Pseudomonadota; class Gammaproteobacteria; order Chromatiales; family Ectothiorhodospiraceae; genus Halorhodospira; species Halorhodospira halophila. The sequence continues at coordinate 584,348 of NC_008789.1, forward strand.
GCCGTTGAGTTCGGCGATGGACTCGGCCAGGCCGTTGATCTTGTCGGCCTCGGCCCGCACCCGCTTGTTGACGTCCTCCTCCAGGGTCAGCAAGCGGTTGTCCAGGGTGTGGAAACGGTCCGCCAGGGCCTGGCCCTGGGTGAGCAGCTGCTGCCGCGAGACGGTGTTCGACGGGTCGTTGGCCACCTCTTCGACGGCGTCGAAGAATTGACGCAGGGACGGGCTGAGGCCGGCGTCCTGGTCGGCGACCAGATTGTCGATGCGCCCGGTCATCTCGGCCAGCCGGTCCAGCCGCTCGTACTCGGCGTGGTTGTTGCGCAGGGCGTCGACGCGGTGGTCCTCGCTCAGACGCTGGATGGTCTGCACCTGCGTGCCGGTGCCGATGGCCCCTCGGGAGTGGTAGTGCGGGATGCTCGTATCCTGCTCCACCCGCTGGCGGCTGTAGCCATCGGTGTTGACGTTGGAGATGTTGTGCGACGTGGTCGCCAGGCCGCGCTGCGATGCGCGCAGCCCGGAGATGCCCGTCTGCAGGATATCGACCATAGATTCCGCCTCGTTGGGGCCCGCGGGCCCACCCTGCCCTATCTAGCCTTTCGGCACGGAATCGGAAATCTTGAGGGTCTCGCCTCCAATCCGCACCCCGTGACTGTCGTCGCCGAGCTCCATGATCCGCTGCAGCTTCTCGGCGTACTGCGGATCGGTGGCGTACCCGGCCCGCTGCAGGGCCTCGACATACTGCCCGGCGTCCTCGCCAACCTCCAGCGCCTCGCGATAGCGCGGGTTGCGCTCGAGGAAGTCGGCGTAGTCGGCGAAGCTGTCCGCCACCGACTCGTAGGCGCGGAAGTCGGCCATCTCGCGCTGGGGGATGCCGTTGCGGTACTCGAGGGTGGGCACCCGTACGGCATCGCCCTGCCAATCCGCCGAGTGGGCCTTGATGTTAAACAGGTTGTTGGAGCTGCGCCCGTCGCTGTCGGCCACCATGTGCTGCCCCCAGCCGGTCTCCAGGGCTGCCTGGGCCACCAGGGCCACCGCCGGCACCCCCAGGCGCTCGGCGGTCTCCTTGGCCGCCGGGGTGATCTCCTCGACGAAGGCCTGCGGGCTCGACCAGCCGGCCCCCTTGCCGCCGAGACCGCCACCACGGCCCGTCTCGTCCCCCTCTTCGGCGGCCGCTGCCCGCTCTTCGTCGTCGGGCTGGACGGGCACCGCCGAGTGGCGGTAGTCGGCGACATCCCGGGGCAGCCCCTGGGTGCGGTCGGTCTCGAAGCCGGCGTTCTCGCGCAGCTGCTCCTCGATCATCGGGGCCAGGCCCATGCCCCCGCCCTCGCGGGACATCTGCACCGCCATCTGCCGATCGAACAGATCGCGGTAGGTCTCCTCGGCGTTGCCGCCGAAGATCTCGTCGCCCGGGGTCGCCTGGCGCATCTGGCCGAGCATCATCTCGACGAAGACCGCCTCGAACTGCCGCGCCACCTCGGCGAGGTCCTCCTCGCTGGGGTTGCGCGTCATCGAGCGAAGCTGCTGCAGCCCCTGGGGTTCAAGGGCGTTACCAAGGGCGCCGCCGGCGTTGTGCATGGTGCCCCTCCTAGATGATGGTCAGCTCGGCGCGCAGGGCGCCGGCACGCTTGAGGGCCTCGAGGATAGCCACCAGGTCGCCGGGGGCCGCCCCCACGGCGTTGATCGCGTCGACGATCTCGTCGAGATCGGCGCCGGCCTGGAAGACGAAGGCCGGGTTCTCGCCCTCCAGCCCCTCGTCCATCTCCTCGTCGGGGACCATCAGGGGCTCGTCCAGGCCGAAGGGGTCTTCGGCGATCTGCTCGGGGCCGCCGGCGCCGATGGCCACGGTCATGTTGCCGTGACTGACCGCCGCCGGGCGTACCCGGACGTTGGAGCCCATGACGATGGTCCCGGTACGGGCGTTGACGATCACCTCCGCCGGCGCCTCGCCCGGCTCGACACGCAGCTCTTCCAGAAAGGAGATGAAGCTCACCCGCTGATCCGAGTCCTGCGGGGCGCGCACGCGAACCGACCCGGCATCCTCGGCCCGCGCGGTGCGCGGCCCCAGGTTGTGGTTGATCACCTCGGCGGTCCGGCGGGCGGTGGTGAAATCGGGCTCGTGGAGGTTGAGCACCACCTCGTCCCGATCCTGGAAGCCGGTATCGATGCGGCGCTCGACCATGGCGCCGTTGGGGATCGAGCCGCCGAGCTGGTTGTCCACGGGGATCTCGGTATCCTCGGCCCCGAAGCCGCCGATCACCACACGCCCCTGGGCGACGGCGTAGACCTCGCCGTCGGCGGCGCGCAGCGGCGTCATCAGCAGCTCGCCGCCTTGCAGGCTGTCGGCGTCGCCCAGGGACGAGACGCTGACGTCGATTTGCTGCCCGGGGCGGGTAAACGCCGGCAGCTCCGCCGTGATCATCACCGCCGCGGTGTTATCGGCATCGGGGTCCACGTCGTGGGGGATGTTGACCCCCTGGCTGGCGAGCATCGAGCGCACACTCTGCTCGGTGAAGGGGGTGTCGTCACCGGTGCCATCCAGCCCCACCACCAGGCCGTAGCCGACCAACTGGTTGCTGCGCACACCGCCCACCGAGGCGATATCCTTGATGCGCTCGGCGGCGGAGACACTCGCCGCGAGCAGCACCAGGACCACCCCCACGGCCCCCTGAAGCCAGCGTGTATCGATTCTGCGCATGCCCATAGCCTCGCGTCCTCCCGTGCGCGCCGCTTTGAGGCGGCCGCGACGATCAGTCAGTAGCGCCTCATCAGGAAACGCGTCAGCCACCCTGGCTGCGCCGAGTCACTGAGCGCCTCCTCGCCGGTGTAGCCGACCTGCATGTTCGCCACCCGATTGGACGAGACCTCGTTGTTCGCCCCCACATCGTCAGTCCGCACGATCCCGGAGATCCGCAACGTCTCCTGACCCTGGCTCACCCGCACGTTCTTCTCGCCGCGTATGACCAAATGGCCATTGGGGGTGGTGTCCACCACCACGGCATTGATGGTCCCGGTGAGATTGGTCTCTTGGTCCGCGCTGCCACCGCCCTCGAAACTCGCCTCACCCTCCTGTTCGAAGGCGAAGGGGCGGCCGAAGATCTCCAGGTCCTCGCCGCCGATCTGCGGCGCGGGCATGTCCGCCTCCTGCTGGCGCGCCATCTCCGAATTGATCGAGCGATCACCGGCGATCTCTTCCTCGATGACCACCGTGATCAGATCACCAGTGCGTCGCGCGCTGCGGTCCTCGAAGAGGCGCATGCTGCGCTCCTCGTCGAAGACCGAGCCGGTGCGCTCGTCCGGGTCGTCGGGGACATCGACCCGCGGCGCCGTGATCGGCGACGGCTCCGGCGCCTCTTGCGGCAACGGCGTACACGCCGCCGCTGCCACCCCGGCCACCAGGGCCGCGGCGCAACCGCGTATCAGCCGAGGCCGTGCGCCCATCTCGGTCCCCTTAGACGTTCTGGTTGAGGAACTGCAGCATCTCGTCGGTGGTCGAGATGGCCCGGGTGTTGGTCTCAAAGCCGCGCTGGTTCTCGATCATGTTCACCAGCTCTTCGGCGATGTTCACGTTGGAGGTCTCCAGGGCCCCCTGCATGACATTGCCCAGCGCCCCTTCCCCGGGGGCGCCGACCTCGGGAGCACCGCTCGCAGCGGTCTCGAGGAACATGTTCTCGCCCACCGGCTCCAGCCCGGAGGGGTTGATGAAGTCGGCCAGCTCGATCTGACCGATCTCTTCGGGCTCCTCGTCGCCGGGGATCTTGGCGCTGACCGTGCCGTCGCTGCCGATGCTGATGGTCTCGGCCTCTTCGGGGACCTGGATGCCCGGCTCGAGCAGGTAGCCACCGGAGGTGACGATCTCGCCATTCTCGTTGAGCTGCAGGGCGCCGTCCCGGGTGTAGCCCACCTGGCCGTCGGGGCGAAGGACCTGCAGGAAGCCCTTGCCCTCGATGGCCACGTCGAGGCTGCGCTCGGTCTGCTGCACATTGCCCTGGGAGTGGATCTTCTCGGTGCCCATGACCCGCGAGCCGGTGCCGAGCATCAGCCCCGAGGGCAGCAGGTTGTCCTGGCTGGCGCGGGAGCCGGGCTGCCGGACGGTCTGGTAGAACAGATCCTCGAAGTTGGCCCGGTCCTTCTTGAAGCCGTTGGTGTTGACGTTGGCCAGGTTGTTCGACGTCACCTGCATGCTCTTCTGCTGGGCGTCGAGTCCGGTCTTGGCTACCCAGAGCGCGGGATCCATGGCGTCACCTCATTGTTGTTCGGTTATCGCGGTGCCGGACGGAGCGTGCCGCCTCAGCCCGGGTGGTTGAGGAGCTGGGCGCTGGTCTGCTCGTTCTCCTCGGCCGCGGTGAGCATCTTGATGTGGGTCTCGAACTGCCGCGCATGGTCGATCATGTTCACCAGCGACTCGGCCATGTTCACGTTGCTGCCCTCCAGCGCGCCGCCGCGGACCCTCACCTGGGCGTCGTCGGCGGCCGGCTCGCCCTCGGCGTGGCGGATCAGTCCATCCTCGCCCTTGACCAGCTGCGTCGGGTCCGGATTGACCAGGCGCAGCCGGTCAAGCTCGATGGGCGCCCCGGCGCCACCCTGGGGGGTGGCCGTGATCACCCCGTCGTCGGCGATGTCCACCTTGGTATCCGGCGGGATGGAGATCGGCCCCGCCTCCCCCATGACCATGTGGCCATCGCCGGTGGTCAGCAGCCCCTCGGGGGTAGTCTGGAAGTCGCCGCGCCGCGTGTACGCCTCGTCCCCGTCCGGGGCCTGGACCACGAACCAGCCCTCATCCTGGATGGCCACGTCGAGATCGCGCCCGGTGGTCTCGATCGGCCCCGGGTTGAAGTCGGTCCCGGCCCGCAGCTCCTCGGCGTAGGCGCGCGTCGCGAAGCCGGGCCCGTAGACCGGCGCCTGGTAGAAGCTGTCCAGATCGGCACGGAACCCGGGGGTGCTGGCGTTGGCCAGGTTCTGGTTGTTGTGATGCTGCGCCTCCAGGGAGTGCTTCGCCCCGGTCATGGCCACATACAGTTGACGATCCATACGCCCTGCCCCGTTCTACCCCGCATCAGCGGGAGGAAGACCCGCCTTAGCGGATGTTGAGGATCTCCTGGGTCACCTGGTCCTGGGTGCTGACCATCTGCGCATTGGCGGAGAAGTTGCGCTGCGCGGTGATCATGTTCACCAGCTGATCGGAGACCTCCACGTTGGACTGCTCCAGGGCGCCATTCTCCACCCGACCGAACTGCCCCTGGCCGGGGACACCGATCAGCGGATCGCCGGCGTCGCGGGTGGCCTGCCAGGAGGTCTCACCGACGGACTGGAGCTTCTCCTCCGACGGGAAGCTGGTCAGCGCCACCTGACCCACGGCCTGGGCCTCGCCGTTGCTGTAACGGGCCAGGATGGTGCCGTCGCCCTCGACGTTGATGTTCTCGAACTCCCCGGCGGCGTAGCCGTCCTGGGAGACGTTGGTGACGTTGAACGGCCGGGCGAACTGGGTCATCTCACCGAAGTCGATGTCGAGGTCCAGGTCGTCCACCTCGGCGAGCAGCGGGACATCCTCGAGGCTGGCGATCCGCCCTTCGTCATCGCCCTCGGCATCGACCAGGGACCCGGAGGTATCAAAGGAGAGCCGGTGCGGGCCGAAGTAGTCGCCCTCGGTATCGGCCTGCTCGTAGTCCACCCCGTCGACCTGGGTGTAGACGTCCCACTCGTTATTGCCGACCTTGCGGAAGTAGAAGGTCGCATCCCGGGCCGATCCCTGGGAGTCGTAGAGCGTGGTCGTTGTGGACTCAGTGAAGGTCTCGTTGTCGTCCGGATCGAAGGCCACCCCCTCGTCGATCACGTCGGCGTCCGCGCTGAGATTGGCCGCAATCTCGACGTTCTCGCTAGCCCGGGCCGGAATGCCGTCGGTGGGTAGCTGGAGCTGGTCGCGACCATCGCCGATGCGACTGCCGTCCTCGTCGGTCTGGAAACCGGTCAGGCGCTTACCGGTGTTGTTGACGATGTAGCCGTCACGGTCCACCTCGAACTGACCGGCCCGGGTGTAGCTCACCTCGCCATCGTCCTCCATGCGGAAGAAGCCGCGCCCCTCGATGCCCAGGTCGAGACTGCGCTCCGTGAAGTCGAAGGACCCCTGGCTGAACATCTGGCCGACATTGGCCAGCCGCGAGCCCTGTCCGACAGCCAGCTGCGGGATACCCATCGGCCCCATGGCGAAGAGGTCATTGAACTCGGCCCGGGACTCCTTGAAGCCCGTCGTACCGGCGTTGGCCAGGTTGTTACTGGTGGTCTCCAGATCCTTGGAGGCGGAGTTGATCCCGGTAAGCGAGATGTTGAATGACATGGCTAATCTCCTCGATCCCCGCTGCTCTTGTTCGTCTTATCGGATGCGCTTGACGTCGGACAGCGACATCTCGCCCAGACCGGCCACGCTCAGCTCCGGCGGCCGGCCATCCATCCCCACCGAGACGCTGGTCACTGGCGCACCGACGAGGGTAGGCACCGGCTCGCGCTCATCACCGTCTTCGACGTAGGCGTTGACCTGGTACGTCCCCTGCGGCAGGCGCTGACCGTCGTTATTGGTCCCATCCCAGGCGAAGGGGTGCTCGCCCTCTTCCATCTCGCCGAGCTGCTCGCGATGGACCCGCTCTCCGGCCGCGTTCTCAATCTCCACGGTGAGGTTCGGCGCCGAGCGCTCGAGTTGCAGCAGCGCCTCCATCTCGCCGTCCTCGGGCAGGTAGGCCTGGCGGCTCTCAGTCACCACCTCGCGACCAACCAGCTGCGAGGCACGCAGGGACTGATCCGAGCGCATGTGCTCGAAGAATTCCCGGAAGTCCGACTGCAGCTGCTCGATCCCCGAGGCCGTCGTGAATTGGGCGATCTGCCCCATCATCTGCTCGGTGTCCTGGGGATCGGTCGGGTCCTGGTTCTGGAGCTGGACCATCATCAGCTCGAGGAAGTCCTCGTGCCCGATGCTCTGCGGATCCCCCTCGTCCTTGTCCTCGGGGATGCTGCGCAGATCCTCGGGTAATGCCTCGTAGCCGGACTTGGCGGCAGACTCGGCCCGGTCGCCGCCCGACAACCCGCCCGAGAGACCGCTGCCAACGGGCTTCTCGGCCGCCTTCTGGGCCGCCTGGACGCCTTCCGCGGGCCCGCCACCCCCCTGTTTGCCTGCCGCGCCGCTGTCACCGGCGCTCGGCGGTTTGGGGGCCTTCTGGCCGCCACCGGCGGCCCCGCCCATCAGTTGACTCGGATCGAGCATCGTCGCTCCTCCCGGTATCAGCGGCCGAGCCGCAGGGTCTCGAGCATGAGATCCCGCGAGGTATTCATGACTTCGACGTTGTTCTGGAACGACCGCGAGGCCGAGATCATGTTGGTCATCTCCTCGACGGTATTGACGTTGGAGCGGTAGACGTAGCCGTCGTCATCCGCCTGGGGATGGTGCGGTTGGTAGAGCGGCTCGATCTCGGCATCGCTCTCCACCACCCCCGGCATGAACACCGGCACGCTGGGCGACGGACTGGCGTAAGGGTCGCCGGCCGACGGCACACCGGCGGGCTCGCCGCCAAAGAACTGACGCTGGAAGCTCACCGGGCTGATCCGGTCCACGGGGCCACCGGACTCGGCCCAGGTCGGCGTATGCGCCGGCTGCGGACCGCCCCCCTGGGGATAGCCGCCCTGGGCCTGATGCAGGGCCGCAGCGAACACCGGCTGCCGGGCGCGGTACGCCTCCTCGGGGCTGGAAGCCACGGTCTCGGCGTTGGCGAGGTTGCTGGCCACGGTATTGAGCCGCAGCTGCTGGGCGTTCATCCCGGTCCCGGCGACGTCGATGGCGTTCATCAAGGACATATCGGATTACTCCCCTCGGATCGCGCCGGTGAGCTTCTGGATCCGGCCGTTGAGAAAGTCCACGGCGGCCTGGTAGTTCACCGCGTTCTCGGCAAACTTGGCCTGCTCGACGTGCATCTCGACGGTGTTGCCGTCGAGGGAGGCGGCGTGGGGCTCCCGGTATAAAGATTTCGGATCACCCGCCGCCATGGAGGATGAAGGCGGCGGCTGAACGTGCTGCGGGCTCGTCGCCTGAAGCGGTTGGGGCTGGGGCTCGCTGGCCTGGCGCATGGCCTCGCGAAAGTCCATGTCCCGCGCCTTGTAGCCGGGCGTGTCCGCATTGGCGATGTTGGAGGCGAGCAGCTCGTTGCGCTCGCCGCGCAGTCGCATGGCCTGCTCGGGTACCGAGAAGGCCTGATCGAAGCCGATCCGCATGGTGGCGGGCTCCCGTGTTGTTCGTCCACGGGATTTCTATGCAGTTCGCGTGCCAGACGCACGGGGGTTACAGATCAACGACTAAGGCGGAACACGGCGGCAATAGGCGGCACACCTTTGCCGCCCGGCGGCAGGATGCCTCCGTCAGCCGCGCCGCCGGTAGATCACCCCGCCGTCGAGACGGACGAGTTCGAACTCATCGGAGTGACGGGCGAGGGACTCTGAGGCACCGACAATCAGATACCCGCCAGGTCGCGTCACCCCGGCGATCCGCTGGACGATATCCCGCCGCGACTCCCACCCAAAGTAGATCAGCACGTTACGGCAGTAAACGATATCGAAACGCCCCAGGCCGGCGTAGCTCTCCAGCAGGTTATGGACGCGGAAACTGGTCCGCCGACGGACGGCCGGTTTGACCTCCCAGGCGTTCTCCCCCACGGCATCGAAGAACCGCTTTTGACGCTCGGGCGCCAGCCCCCGGCGCGCCACATTGGCGGTATACCGCCCACGGCGGGCTTCCTCAACCATGCCGGCGGAGATGTCGGTCCCGACAATCTCCGCCTCCATGCGGCCACCACCATCGTTGTACTCGTCCACGGTCATGCTGATTGAATAAGCCTCCTGGCCCGACGAGCAGGCGGCGGACCAGATGCGCACCGGCCAGACGCGGCGGCGCTCCATCTCGGGGAGCAGGTGTTTGCGCAGCACGTCAAAGGGGAAGCTGTCGCGGAACCACTGGGTCTCGTTGGTGGTCATCGCCTCGATCACCCGGCCCTTGAGATCCGCCGTGGGCCGCTGCTCCAGGCGCTGGACCAGGGTGGCCAGATCCGGGATGCCTTCGGCCTCAAGCAGCGGCCCGAGCCGGCTGGCGACCAAGTACTGCTTGCTCGGGCCAAGCACGATGCCGCAGGCGCGCTCCAGAAACCGCGCAAACGCCTGGTACTCCTCCTCACCGATGGAAAGCGCGGCCAAACCGTCCTCCTTTCATGCTCACCCACCTCGCTCGGCCAGCCGGGCGCCGACCCGCTCGGCCAGCTCCTGGGAGTGGAACTTGGCCAGGAACTCGTCGGCTCCCACCCGGCGCACCATCTCGGTGTTGAACACACCGCTGAGCGAGGAGTGGAGCAAGACGTGAACCCCGGAAAGCCCCGGATCCTGCCGGATGGAGCGCGTCAGGGTATAGCCGTCGAGCACCGGCATCTCGATATCGGAGACCACCATCAGCAGATCGCGGAGCCCCGAGGGGTCCTGGTCCTTCCAGGCGCGCAGCTGCTCCAGCGCTTCGCGCCCGTTGTTCTTGGTGACTACGCGCACGCCGATCTCCTCGAGGGTGCGTTTGATCTGCCCCCGAGCCACCGCCGAGTCGTCCACCACCAGGACCTTGTAAGCCTCAGACCCCTCGGCACGATCCACACCGCCGCCCTCGGTGACCTCGGGATCGGCGCCGCCGGCGCGCTGGACCTCGGCCAGGACCTTCTCGACGTCGACGATCTGGATCATTTGTCCATCGTAGCGCGCCACGGCGGTCAGGTAGCTGCCGGCGCTGCCGCCACTCGGCGGCGGAAGGACATCCTGCCAGTTGATGTTGACGATCCGGTCCACACCGCCGACCAGGAACCCCTGGACCTGACGGTTGTACTCGGTGACGATGATGTAGTTGCCCTCTTCCTTGGTGACGGGACCGTTACCAGTGGCGTAGCTAAGGTCCAGAACCGAGAGCGTGTGGCCGCGGATGTAGGCGATGCCGCAGGAGGCCGGATGGGCGTGGGGCACGTAGCTCAGCTCCGGCGCGGGAATGACCTCGCGGACCTTGAACACGTTGATCCCGTAGCGCTGCCGCCCCTCGAAGCGGAAGAGCAGCAACTCCATGCGGTTATGGCCGGCCAGCTGGGTCCGCTGGTCGACGGAGCTCATGATTCCGGCCATCACTGACAGCTCCTTACTCGGCGTGCGCCTCGGGGGAGGACCCCCCGTCCACTCGCGCCATGTTAATCCGGCAGCCGGATGAGGGAAAGCCGGCACCGCTGCGGCATGCCCTTTGCATTCTTGTGCGGGGACCGCGAATCGAATGGAGGTTGCACCCGAGACGATGAACCAACCCGCCGGCACCGCCCACGCCCGCCGTCCCCGGGGCGGCGTGCCACCGTCGCCCGGCTGGCGCCTCGGCGTCGTATTGTTGGCGCTGTCGCTGTGGACGCCGGCGGCGACAGTGGAGGCCAACACCCAGTCGCCGGATGCGATCCGCGAGGCGGCGGAGTCGTTCCTGCGGGAGGAACTGATCGGGGAGTACGACGAGGTGGCGGTCGAAGCGCGCGGGGTGGACCAGCGACTGAATCTGCGCGCCTGTGACGAGGGCGACCTGGAGGCGTTTATCCCTCGCGGCCGCAGCCCCCAGCAGACGAGCACCGTCGGCGTGAGCTGCGGCGGCGAGGCACCGTGGACGGTCTACGTGCGCATGGAGACCACCCTGAAGACCGAGATGGTAGTGGCCACGCGCAACCTGCGGCGGGGGCAGCGGGTGTCGGCGGGGGATCTGCGCACCGCCACGCGGGATGCACGGCGGATCCGCGGCGAGTTCTACCGCGACCCGGCGCCACTCATCGGCCAGGCGGTGCGGCGTAGTTTGCGCGAGGGGGCGGCGATCACCGGCAACCATGTTCAGCCCCCGCGCCTGGTCGAGCGCAACGATCGGGTGACCATCACGGCCGGCAACGGCGGCGCCATTCAGATCAGCAGCCGAGGTCGCGCGCTAGAGCACGGGCAGGAGGGCGAGCGGATCCGGGTGGAGAACCTGGACTCCGGACGGGAGATCCAGGCACGCGTGGTCGGCGAGGGGCAGGTCCGGGTCGGCGATTAGACCGCATACGCAAGGAGTTGCTGTTGGCGACGTCCTGGGCCAAAGTGTCGGCAGCGAGGACTCAAGTTCCTGCCTGGCCCGCCGATAGAAACGGATAGCACGGGTCCATGCACGCCAGGGATCGGTGGTGCAGCCCGCACAGGAAAGGTTTTGAGGAGAGCCCGATGTCCAATCCGATTGAAGGAGGGGGTCCACGCCCCGTCGGACCCGCTACTGCGCAACCGGGCAAGGGGCAGAAGAGCGGCGGCGCTGATGAGGCGCCGAACGCCCCGAGCAAGGGCGCCGCTGGCGGCGCCGACGAGGCAGCGACCTCGGAACGACTGCAGACGGTCCGCGAGCGCATCGACCAGACCCCGGAAGTCGACCGGGACCGGGTCGAGGCCATCAAGGAACGGATCGCCAACGGCGACTACCCGGTCGACGCCGAGAAGGTCGCCAAGAAGTTCGCTGAGCTTGAGGCCCTGGTCGAGTCGTGATGACCCCGGCGGAGCATGACCGCAGTGGTCATCCACCCCGCCAGCCCCTGGATACGGAGCTGGCGCAGAGGTTGGCTGTGCGTGTCGAACGCTGCCAGGTGCGGGCTGGCGAGCTCGCCGAGACTCTTGAGCTCGAGGCCCGGAGACTGATCGACCGGGAACTCGACGGCTTCGATGAGATACTGCGTCACAAGGCCGCGCAGGTGGAGGCACTGGAAGAGGCCGAGCAGCAACTGCGCCGCGTCCTCACCGAGGCCGGTTACCCGGCAGGAACCGCCGGCGTGCGGGCGATGCTCCGCACGGCGCCCGAGTCGCTCCGCACCGCCTGGGGCGAGCTGGAGCAGCTGCTGCGAACCATCCAGGCCCGCAACGAGGCCAACGGCCGCCTCATCCACCGCAACCTCGACCACACCCGACGCCTGCTCGACCTCGCCACCGGGGCCCACCAGCGCACCGACGAGCTCACCTACGGGACCCACGGCGGCTACACCACCAGCGATCGCTCCCGGCGCATCACCCAGGCCTGAGCGACCCTTCCCTCCGCCGCCCACGTGCTATCTTGATGGGATGGAACGAGGGAGGCAGCCATGACCGAAATCGACCCCGCCACAGCCAGCCACGAGGCGTCACGCCCGCACCACGCCGAGCGGGGCGCCGAGCAACGTCGCGAAGAGGCCCTACGGGCGGAGCGGGACGGGACCGTTGGGGGGACTGCGGAACGGATCCAGGACGAACAGCGCGTGGGCGGGAGCCGCGATCGGGACCCCACGTCGATGCGTGTCGACGATCGGGTGGCGGTCACCGCCTCGCAGCCGGAATCGGCCACCGGGGAGGTACCGCGTGATCGGGAGGAGGCACGCGCCCTGGCCGAGGAGACCCGGGAGCGCATCCTGGACAATCCGGAGCGGGCGGCCGAGTCCGTGCGCGACACCGCCCACGAACCCGCCGCCAGCCGGATGAGCCGGGCGATCGACGCCCTTAGTTGATCTTCTCTTTGATGCGCGCCGCCTTGCCGCTGAGCTCGCGCAGGTGGTAGAGCTTGGCCTGGCGCACGTCGCCGCGACGCTTGACCTTGATGCTCTCGATCTGCGGGCTGTAGGTCTGAAAGACGCGCTCCACACCCTCGCCGTGGGACGTCTTGCGCAGGGTGAACGAGGAGTTCAGGCCTCGCTTGCGCTTGGCGATGACCACGCCCTCGAAGGGCTGGACGCGCTCGCGACCGCCCTCACGCACCCACACCTGCACCAGCACGGTGTCGCCCGGGGCGAACTCCGGCACCGTGTGCTTGCACGTCTCGATCTGCTCGCGCTCCAGTTCGTCGATGACGTTCATGACGATTCCCCTCGGTTCTACGTTTCGTCGTGATCGTTGCCGGCCCGCGCCTCAGCGCGGTGCTCGGCGATGAATTCATCCAGCAAGCGGCGCTGCCGCTCGTCCAGCTCCCGCCCGGCGAGCAGATCCGGGCGACGCAACCAAGTCCGCCCCAGGGCCTGCTTGAGCCGCCAGGTGTCGACCGCCCCGTGGTCACCGGAGCGCAGCACCTCCGGCACGCCGCGCCTCTCGTAGACCTCCGGGCGCGTATAGTGCGGGTGGTCCAGCAACCCGGTGGCGAAGGAGTCCTCGGCCGCCGAATCTTCGTGGCCGAGCGCCCCCGGCACCAGTCGCGTGGCGGCGTCGATGGCCACCATGGCCGCCAGCTCGCCACCGCTGAGGACGTAGTCGCCGATGGACAACTCCTCGTCCACCTCGGCCTCGAGCAGCCGCTCGTCGATGCCCTCGTAGCGGCCGCAGAGGTAGATCACGCGTTCGCAGGCCGCCAGCCGCGCCACCCTATCCTGATCCAGCCGCGCCCCCTGGGGGCTGAGGTGGATCACCCGGGCCGGGCGGGGATCGGCCGCCCGCGCTGCCTGGATGGCCCGGTGCAGCGGCGCCACCTTCATCACCATGCCCGGCCCGCCGCCGTAGGGCCGATCGTCCACGGTGGCGTGGCGGTCCTCGGCATAATCCCGCGGATTCCAGGCGCTCAGCTCGATCAGGCCCCGCTCGGCCGCGCGCCCGACCACCCCGAAGCGCGCCACCTGCTCGACCATCTCCGGGAAGACGGTGATGACGTCGATGCGTCTAGAATTCGGGGTCCCAGTCAACCTCGATGACGCCTTCCTGCTGATCGACCCGCTGAACGACGTGGTCGAGGGTGAACGGGATCAGCCGCTCTCGCTCGCCGCGCACGACCATCACATCGTTGGCGCCGGTCTCGAACAGATGGCTGACCACGCCGAGTTCGACGCCGTCGACGGTCCGGACCGTGAGACTTTCCAGGTCGACCCAGTAGTACTCGCCGGGTTACGGCTCCGGCAACAGCTCCCGCGCCACCGCGATGTCGCTGCCGACCCACTGCCTCGCCTGGTCGCGATCCTCTACGCCGGCGATACGGGCGATCAGTCTCTTGCCCTGCTCCTGTCCCGCTTCGAGCCGCGCAGCCTGCCAGCCATCGGCGGTAGCCAGGTGCCAATCGGGGTACTCGAACAGCCCGGCCTTGGGCTGGGTGTAAGAGTAGACCTTGACCCAGCCGTTGACACCGAACAGGCCGACAACCCGGCCGACGATGACCCGCCTGGGCTCACGATCCGGCATGGATCGCGAACCGACTTACTGAGCCGCTTGCTCGGCGCGCTCGGCCTGGCGGATCAGCTGCGCGGCGCGCTCCGTCGGCTGCGCCCCCTTGGCGATCCACGCCTTGGAGCGCTCGACGTCCAGCTTCAGCGGCGCCTCTTGCCCCGAGGCCACCGGATTGAAGTAGCCCAGGCGCTCGATAAAGGCGCCGTCCCGCGGCTTCTTCGCCTCGGTAACTACGATGTGGTAGAAGGGCCGCTTCTTCGCGCCCGCCCTTGCCAGTCGAATGGTAACCATATGCGCCCTTGCGATTCCCGTTACGTTGAGTCATCGGCCCCCAAGTGGGGGCTTCTGATACGTACTTGAGTAAACCGGGCATTGTACTCGCTTTGTCACTGAAGGGAAGGGTCCACACCGAGAAAAGCACGGCCCTCAGCCGCTGTCGTCGCCCCGGTCGGGGCCGCTGAACCGATGCAGCAGCCGCTCCCGGTAGCGCTGCTCGGCGACGCACAGGGCGTCGTCCCCCCGGCCGCTGCTCTCGAGCCGGGCCCGTAGCAGCGACAGCCGGCGCTCGGCCTGGCTACGCTGTTCCGCCGCCTGGTCGGAGGCGTCGGTGTAGAGAGCGTCGATGAGATCCTCGAGGCTGCGGATCTCCTGACGCTCGGCCAGCTCCGGCGGGATGCAGTTGGCGTTCTTGAGCACCCGGTAGGCGGTGCGCAGGTGCTCAGGAACCATGGAGTCGTCATCGAGCACCAAGGGCTGCCCGGCCCCGGGGAGATCCTGCAGCTCGCCCTGCTCCACGGCCTCCTCCAGGCGACGCTCGGCAATCTGGTCGATGAGGCTCACGACTCGTCCTCCCAGAAGGCTTGTACATCCTCAACACGGCGGGTGAGCGGCATCTCCGGCAGGCTGCTCCGGAACAGCCTGCCGTACGGCTTACCGAGCAGGCGCGGATCCGCAATCATCAGCACGCCGCGGTCGGCATCGTCGCGGATCAGGCGCCCGGCCCCCTGCTTCAGGGCGATGACCGCCTCGGGCAGGAGGATATCCCGAAACGCCACGCCCCCGGCCTCCTCCACTGCGCGCTGACGCGCGGCGGTGACCGGGTCCCCGGGAGCGGCGAAGGGCAGGCGGTCGATGATCACCGCCGAGAGCGCCGCCCCGCGGATGTCTACCCCCTGCCAGAAGCTCGCCGTACCGAGCAGGACGGCATCACCCGCCCGCGAAAAGGCGTCCAGCAGCCGCCCCTGGGGGGCATCACCCTGAACCAGCAGAGGGCGCGTCAGGCTCGTCTCCAGCTGCTCACGGGCCAGCCGCAGGGCCCGATGACTGGTGAACAGCAGGAAGACCCCGCCAGGCGTACAGTCGATCACCTCCTGCGCCCGGGCCACCACTGCCTGATCGTACCCCGCCTGATTGGGCAGCGGGAGACCGCTGGGGCAGTACAGCAGGGATTGGCGGGCGTAGTCGAAGGGACTGGCCAGCTGCTCGGTGCGCACCGACTCGGCCAGCCCCAGGCGGCGGCGAAAGGCGGCGAAGGAGCTGCCCACGGCGAGGGTGGCCGAGAGCAGGACCCAGGCGCTGGCCTCGCGCTCCATGCGCCGGCGGAAGCTGCCGCCCACATCCAGCGGCGTCAGGTGCAGGGCGAAGCCCCGCCCGCGGGTCTCGTACCACTGCACCTCGCCCTCCGCCTCCGGAGCCAGGAAGCGCCCGAGCGCCTCGCCCAGCTCACCGGCGCGCCGGTGGCACGCCTCCAGCTCGGGGCCGCGCTCGGCCGCCGCGGCGAGGACCCGCTCCAGGCCGGCGGTCGCGCCGCGCAGGGCCGCGGCCGCCTCGGCGGCCCCCTGCTCGGCCACCACGTACCAGGCATCCCGCTGCTCCCCGCCCTCCAGGGCCAGGCGCAGCTCGGCGACCGCGCTCTCCAGCGTATCCACGGCCGCGCGCAGGTCCGGCATGTCACCGGCCTCGCGCCGATCGGCGATGCGCACGTCCCGCACCAGATCGCGCAGGGCCCGCGCCGAGACCGAGTGGCCGAAGAAGCGTGCGGCGGTGTCCGGAAGGAGATGGGCCTCATCGAGGACCACCGCCTGCGCCTCGGGCAGCACGGCGCCGTAACCGGCGTCCTTGACCGCCCAGTCGGCCAGCAACAGGTGGTGGTTGACCACCAGCACGTCGGCCTCGTGGGCGCGCCGGCGGGCCTCGTAGAAGAAGCACTCGTCGTAGGCCGGACACCCCTGACCGAGGCAGCGTTCCGGGGTGGAGGTGATGCGTTCGGCCACGCCCTCGACGCCCTCCGGCGCCTCGGCCAGATCGCCGCTTTCCGTCTGCCGGGCCCACTGCGCGGCCGTCTCGATCTGCTCAACTTCATCAGGGGCCGTGAACGGCCCCTCCTCCACCGCCCGCTGCAGCCGATAGCGGCACAGGTAGTTGGCCCGCCCCTTGAGCAGCGCCGCACGCATCGGGCGGGGCGTGGCAGCCTGCAGCGCCGCCCGCACCCGCGGGAGATCGCGGTGGTAGAGCTGATCCTGCAGGGTGCGCGTCCCGGTGGAGATGATGACCCGGCGCCCGTCGAGCAGCGTGGGCACCAGGTAGGCGTAGGTCTTGCCAATGCCCGTGCCGGCCTCCGCCACCAGGACCTCGTCATCGGCCAGGGCGTCGGCCACCGCCGCCCCCAGGCGTAGCTGCCCCGGGCGCGGGGCGAAGCCCTCGATGGCCCGGCTGACCGCCCCGCCGACGTCGAGCTCGGAGACCACCGCCTCGGCGAAGGCCCCGGTAGCCGGGCTAGAATCCACCAAGGCCGCCGTCTCCGGCCTCGCCGAAGCGTCGCGCCGTGGACGCCGCATCCCGCGCCCCGCCACGATCCCCCCGCTCCATGCGCGCCGCCGCCACCAGCCACCACGCCTCACGCATCACGGCGAGGTCCTGATCGCCGGTATCCACAGCGCGCAGGGCCAGCTCCTCCGCTCGCTGGTAGTGACCCTGCTGATACCGCACCGCAGCCAGGTTCTGCCAAAGCACCCCCTGTTCCGGGGCCTGGTCCAGGGCCTGTTCCAGATGCCGCACGGCGCCGTCGTAGTCGCGCCCCTCGTACGCCTCCCGGGCCCGCTGGGCCAGCGTCGCCACGTCGTCGCCCCGGGTCTGGTCCTCCTCCTGCCGAGGCGCGGGCTGCGGCTGCGACCACCAGCCGCCCTGATCCTCCTGCTCTTGCTCCGTCTCTCGCTCCGGGGCATCCCCCCGAGACGCATCGGCCTGCTCGGCCGTATCATGATCGCTCCGGGCGATCCCGTCATCAGGCGGCACATAACAAGCCACCGGCGCCAGCAATACCAGGGCCGGGAGCGCGGAGAACATCCGCCATCGCGTCATCTCGGGGCCTCGTTTCAGATCCGGGCTTCGCTGCCGCCAAGGATACCAGAGCCGGAGCCCGCCGGGCGTGGACCTTTACGGCCGGACAGCCGCCACGCTATAAGGGGCACGCGCGGGCGCCACAACCCTGCGCCACCGGCGGCGGGAACCGCGCCCGCACGGCAACCACAGCCAGGACAGAACGCATGGCCACGCCCCCGGAAAACGCACACCCCGATCCCCAGACCGCCACCCGCTCGCGCCAGGAAGTGGCCGAGCAGGTGGCCGAGCGCAGCTCGGCGATCGGCATTGAGGCGGTGCAGATCACCGAGGTCCTCAACACCCTGGCCGCTGCCTTCGAGCGCCAGAACGAGTCCTTCAGCGATCTGCGCGCCAACGCCCGCAGCATGGCCAAGAGCAACGAGGTGGTCCACCAGGCCGTGGACCGCGCCCAGCAGGTGGCCACCGAGGCGGGCAGCAACGTCGAGCACTCCCGCGCTCAAATCGACAAGGCGCTGGAGGAGATCCGCGAGCTGGCCGACTCGGTCACCCGGGTGGAGCGCCAGCTCGGCGCCCTCAACGAGGCGCTGCAGGGGGTCTCGAAGGTCTCCAGCGAGATCGCCACCATCGCCAAGCAGACCAACCTGCTGGCGCTGAACGCCACCATCGAGGCCAACCGCGCCGGTGAGGTGGGGCGCGGTTTCGCCGTGGTGGCCGAACACGTCAAGGCGCTGGCCAAACAGACCGCCGACGCCACCGATGATATCCACACCATCCTCGATGAGCTGACCCAGATCATCGATCGCCTGGTCCAGAAAGGCGGCGAGAGCACCCTGCAGGCCGAGGCCGTGCGCGACGGCACCGAGGCGATCCAGGAGATCATGGAGACCGCCGGCAGCGCCATGGCCGACATCGATACCGACTCCGGCCGTGTGCGCGAATCCGTCCACACCATCGATCACTACTGCCGGCGCACCGTCGAGGGCCTGGAGGAGTTGGCCGAAGCCGTGCGCCAGGCCACCCAGACGCTACAGGCGGCGGACCAGCGGGCCGAGAAGATCAGCGGCCATGCCCACGAGCTGATCCGGCGCACCGCCGTCGACGGGGTCGAGACCCGGGACACGCGGCTGATTCGCCGGATCCGCGAGATCGCCAGTGAACTCGGCACTACCCTGCCGGTCGGCGCCGGGGCCGAGCAGGTGACCAACCAGGCACAATCCGGACTCGAACAGCTCGCCCACGACGAGACCGGGGTCCGCGTGGCCCTGATCTGCGACAGCCAGGGCTACTGCCCGATCGCCAGCCTGCCGAGCGGCGGCGCACCGGCGCTGCGCGACGCCGTGCAGGGACAGCAGCTGGACGACCGCCCGACCCGCTCGGCCCTGCGCAGCCGTGAGCCGTACCTGCTACAGACCTACCGGCTGCAGTACGGCGGCGAGGGCCCGGTGGTCCAGGAGATCAGCGCCCCCGTGCAGGTCGGGGGGCAGACCTGGGGCTGCCTGCGGGTGATTTACGGCGGCGAGTGACGGACAGCGACGGAGCAGCGGATATGGCGTTCATCGACTTTTTGAAGGGCCGCGGCTTACCGCGCGCTTCCAGCCCCCCCCAGCGCGGCGCCGGCCGGGACGCGCGGGAGCACGCCCTGGCCCAGGCGATCCGCGGCGTCTCCGAGGAGACCAGCCAACTGGGCCTGGAGGTCTCCGATGTCCACGGCAACGTGGACGACACCGCGGCGCAGATGGAGCGGGAGGCCCGCCTGTTCCAGGAGCTGCGTGAGTCGTGTCAGCGCCTCTCCGAAGCCAACAAGGTCGTGGACGCGGCCGCGCGCAACGCACAGCACGTCTCGGGAGCGGCCCGCGCCGATATGCGCCGCTCCGAGGACCGCATCCGGGACGCCCTGCAGCGGATCGCCGGGCTCAGCACCTCGGTGCGCGAGATCGAGAGCGACCTGGAGCACCTCAACGAGGCCATGCAGCGGGTCACCAAGGTGGCCCGGGGGATCGGGGCGATCGCCAAGCAGACCAACCTGCTCGCCCTCAACGCCTCCATCGAGGCGGCCCGCGCCGGCGACGCCGGCCAGGGCTTCGCGGTGGTGGCCGAGCAGGTCAAATCCCTGGCCGCCCAGACCAGCGAGGCCACCGGGGACATGGACCGCACCCTGCAGAACCTCACCGAGCAGACCCAGGAGCTGATCACCGTCGGCCACCAAAGCACGCGGCGAGCCCAGCGAGTGGAGCAGGCCACCGGGCAGATGCAGAGCCTTTTCGAGCAGCTCGAGCACTCCATGGGGGCCGTCGACTCGGAGTCGGCACGGATCGCCGAGGCGGTCCAGGAGATCGACACCCAGAGCGAGCGCACCATCGAGCGATTCGACGACAACACCGCTGAGCTGGAGGCCTCCCACGCCGACCTCGAACGCGGGCGGGCCCAGATCGACCGCTTCCTGGCCTTCACCGAGGATCTAATGAATCTGGCCAACGCCTCGGATCTGGAGACGGAGGACACCCCGTACATCCACCGAGTCATGGAGGTGGCGCGGCAGGTGTCGGAGCGCTTCGAGGCGGCCATCCGCGCAGGCGAGATCAGCGAGGCGGACCTGTTTGACCGCGACTACCAGCCGATCCCGGGGACGGACCCGCAGCAGTACCAGACCCGCTTCGTGGCCTTCACCGACCGGGTCCTGCCGGAGATCCAGGAGCCGCCGCTGGAGGATGCCCACATTTCCGGCTGCTTCGTCATCGACAACCGCGGCTACATCCCCACCCACAACCGCCACGTATCCCACCCGCAGCGGCCCGGCGACCCGCAGTGGAACGCCCGCCACGCCCGGCAGCGGCGCATCTGGGAGGATCGCACCGCCCAGTCGGCGGCACGCAACGAGCAGCCCTTCCTGCTCCAGACCTATCGGCGGGACATGGGCGGCGGCCGCTTCGACCTGATCCGCGACGTCTCCGCCCCCGTCCGCGTCCGCGGCAAGCACTGGGGGGCGGTGCGGATGCTCTACGAACCGTAGCTGCTCGCGGAACCGCGACCACCACCGCGCGGCGGCGGGAGCCATCCCGCCGCCGACGGTCGGTCAGCCGAACAGGCGGCGGATCTTCTCCAGGCCGACCACCAGGCTCTCCACCTCATCGTGGGTGTTGTAGACCCCGAACGAGGCGCGCGCCGTGGCGGGCACACCGAAGCGCTCCATCACCGGCTGGGCGCAGTGATGGCCGGCGCGGATCGCGATCCCCTGCTCATCGAGGAGCATGGCCAGATCGTTGGGGTGCGTCCCTTCCATCACGAAAGACACGGCACCGGCCCGGCGTTGGGGCCGGCCGATCAGCTGCACCCCCGGCACGGCGGCGATGGCCTCGGCGGCGTGGTTGACCAGGTCCTCTTCGCGGGCGGCGATCCGCTCACGGCCGATGGCGTCGATGTAGCGCAGGGCCTCGCCCAGACCGATGGCGCCAGCGATATTCGGCGTCCCCGCCTCGAAACGCGCCGGCGGCGCGGCGTACTCGGTGCCGGAGAAGGAGACGTGGCGGATCATGTCGCCGCCCCCCTGGTAGGGCACCATGCCCGCCAGGTGCTCATAGCGGCCCCAGAGGACGCCGATCCCGGTCGGGCCGTAGGCCTTGTGCCCGGAAAAGGCGTAGAAGTCGACTCCCAGCTCCTGAATATCCACCGGCAGATGCGGGGCCGCCTGGGCGCCGTCGAGCAGCACCGGCACGCCTTGGGCTCGGGCCATGGCGGCGATCTCCGCCACCGGATTGACCGCCCCCAGGGCGTTGGAGACGTGGACCACGCTGACCAGCCGGGTGCGCTCGTGGATCATGCCGCGCACCGTCTCCAGGTCCACATCCCCGTTGTCGTCGATGGGCACCACCCGCAGCTGCGCCCCGGTGCGCTCACAGACCAGCTGCCAGGGGACGATGTTGGAGTGGTGCTCCATGTGGGTGACCAGGATCTCGTCACCGGGACCGACCCGCGGCGCCACAAAGCTGTGGGCCACCAGGTTGATCGCCTCGGTCACCCCGCGCAGGAAGATAATCTCCCGCTCGCTGGGGGCATTGAGGAACCGCTGGGCCTCGCTCCGCGCCCCTTCAAAGGCGGTGGTGGCCTCCTGGGAGAGGGTGTGCACCCCGCGGTGCACGTTGGCGTAGTAGTGCTGATAACAATCGAGCTCGGCATCGATCACCGACTGCGGCTTCTGCGCACTGGCCGCGCTGTCGAGGTAGACCAGCGGCCGTCCGTTGACCTCCCGGCGGAGCACCGGAAACTCGGCGCGCAGCCGATCCATGTCCACGAGCCCCTCACGGGCCGGCTCCTCGACCATGCTCATGCCTCGAACCCCTCCAGTTGCTCGCCACCGGGCAGAAACCGACGCAGGAGCGCACGCTCGTAGTCGGCGGCCTGCGAACAGCGCACGGTCTCCAGGACTTCGGCGACAAAGGCGTAGGTAAGCAGGCTTTTGGCCACCAGCGGATCGATGCCGCGGGCGCGCATGTAGAACAGCGCCTGCTCGTCGAGCTCCCCCACGGTGGAGCCGTGGGTGCAGCGGACGTCGTCGGCGAAGATCTCCAGGCGCGGATTGGAGTGCGCGAACGCCCGCGGGCTGAGGAGCAGGTTGCGGTTCTCCTGCTCCGCGTCGGTCTTCTGCGCCCCCGGGTGGACCTTGATCAGTCCATCGAAGACGCTCTCCGAGCGGCCGTCGAGCACCCCCTTGAAGACCTGACGGCTGCGGGTGTGCTCGGCGTCGTGGTGGACCCAGGTGTGGTGGTCCACGAAGCGCTGGCCGTCACTGAGGTGGACCCCGGTGAGATCCCCCTCGCCGTTGTCGCCCTGGACCGTCGCCTCGATGTCCACGCGCACCTTGTCGCCCCCCCAGACGAAGGAGTGGGCGCCGACCCGGGCGTCGCGCGCGGCGGTGCCGCTGACCGCGCCAAGTTGGCAGCCGGCATCGCCCTCTTCGCTGATCCGGGTCAGATCCACCTGGGCGCCGGCATCGGCCACCAACTCGGTGACCGGGCAGCTTAGGTAGGCGGCCTCAGGGTCACCGCTGTGGTACTCCACCACGCGCAGGTGGCTGGCCTCCTCACCGTGGACGATCACCCGCGGATAGACGGCGTGCCCGGCGCAGGCCGCACTGGTGTAGCAGACAATCAGCAGTGGCGCCTCGATCATCGCCCCGCGGGCAACGTGGATCGCCACCCCTTCGTCCATCAGTGCCGTGTTGAGGGCAATGAAGGGGCTGTTGGCCGGGTCGGCATGGGCCGCCAGGTGCTGCTGCAGCCACGCCACGTCGTCGGCCAGCGCCTGGCTCAGGGGCTGGACGGAGAGGCCGGCCGGCAGTTCGGCGTAGTCCGAACGCGATGCATCCAGGTAACCATCGATGAAGACCAGCCGCGGCCCATCCGAGCGCGGCAGGAGCTGATCGACCCGGCCGGCGAGACCGTCATCCACCGCCCCGGCGGTCTGCGGCGGATGAAAGTCGCTGCGCAGCACCGGGGTCAGATCGATGTGCTTCCACGCCTCCCAGCGTCGGGTCGGGAAGCCGTGGGCATCGAAGGTGGCCATGGCCGCGCGGCGGCGCTCGGCCAGCCACTCCGGCCCCCGTGCCGTACGGCCGTCGAAGACGGCGCGGGGCACGCTCTTGAGCTCTTCCACTGCTCCCATGTCAGGCAGCCTCCTCGTCCTCGAACAGAGCGTAGCCGGTCCGCTCCAGCTCCTCGGCCAGCTCCTTGCCGCCGGAGCGCACGATGCGCCCGTTGACCATGACGTGCACATGGTCCGGCACGATGTAGCTGAGCAGCCGCTGGTAGTGGGTGATAATCAGAAACGAGCGCTGCGGATCGCGCATGCTGTTCACGCCATCGGCCACGGCACGCAGCGCGTCGATGTCCAGCCCCGAGTCGGTCTCGTCGAGGATGCACAGCCGCGGCTCAAGCATGGCCATGTGGAAGATCTCGTTGCGCTTCTTCTCGCCGCCGGAGAAGCCGGCATTGACCGGCCGGCTGAGCAGCGACTCATCCAGCTTCACCCACTGCGCCCGCTCGCGGGCCATCTTGAGGAAGCTGACCGGGTCGATCTCGCCCTCGCCCCGAGCCTCGCGGGCGGCGTTGACGGCAGCCTTGAGGAAGTAGCTGTTGCTCACCCCGGGGATCTCCACAGGGTACTGGAAGCCGAGGAAGACACCGGCCCGGGCCCGCTCCTCGGGCTCCATCTCGAACAGGTCCTGCCCGTCGAAGGTCACCGAGCCGTCAGTGACCTCGTAGCTCTCGTCGCCGGCGAGGATCTTGGACAGCGTGCTCTTGCCCGAGCCGTTGGGCCCCATGATGGCGTGGACCTCGCCGGGGCCCATCTCGAAATCGATGCCCTTGAGGATCTCGGTCGCCTCGACGCTGGCATGGAGGTTGTTGATCTTCAGCATGGTCTGCCTCTCCTGGGATTCTGTCTTATCCAACGCTATCCTCGAGGGTGACCTCGAGCAGCTTCTGCGCCTCGACGGCGAACTCCATGGGCAGCTTCTGGAAGACCTCCTTGCAGAAGCCGTTGACGATCATGGAGACCGCATCCTCTTCGCTGATCCCGCGCTGCTTGCAGTAGAAGATCTGGTCATCGCCGATCTTGGAGGTGGTCGCCTCGTGCTCGAGCTGCGCCGTGGGGTTCTGGATGTCGATGTACGGGAAGGTGTGGGCACCGCAGTGGGAACTCATCAGCATGGAGTCGCACTGCGAATAGTTGCGGGCGTTGCCCGCCGTGGGCAGCACCTTGACCAGACCACGGTAGCTCTGTTGCCCGTAGTCCGCCGAGATCCCCTTGGAGATGATGTGACTGCGGGTGTTGTTGCCGATGTGGATCATCTTGGTGCCGGTATCGGCCTGCTGCCGGCCCCGGGTCACCGCCACGGAGTAGAACTCACCTATGGAGTCGTCGCCCTTGAGCACGCAGCTCGGGTACTTCCAGGTGATCGCCGAGCCGGTCTCCACCTGGGTCCAGGAGATCTTCGAGCGTTTACCGGCGCACAGGCCGCGCTTGGTGACGAAGTTATAGACGCCACCGACGCCGTTGGCGTCGCCGGGGTACCAGTTCTGCACCGTGGAGTATTTGATCTGCGCATCATCGTGGGCGTAGAGCTCAACTACGGCGGCGTGGAGCTGGTTCTCGTCACGCTGCGGTGCGGTGCACCCCTCCAGGTAGGACACCGAGCTGCCCTTCTCGGCGATGATCAGCGTGCGCTCGAACTGCCCGGTATGCCCGGCGTTGATGCGGAAGTAGGTGGAGAGCTCCATGGGGCACTCCACCCCCTCGGGGATGTAGACGAACGAGCCATCGGAGAACACCGCCGAGTTCAGGGCGGCGAAGAAGTTGTCCTTGCGCGGCACAACGCTGCCGATGTACTGCCGCACCAGCTCCGGATACTCGTGCAGCGCCTCGGAGATCGAGCAGAAGATCACGCCGTGCTTGGCCAGCTCCTCCTTGAAGGTGGTGGCCACGGAGACCGAGTCGAAGACCGCATCCACCGCCACGTTGGGGCGCTCGGTCCCCTCCTCCGCCTCCTGGACACCGGCGAGCATCTTCTGCTCGTGCAGCGGGATGCCGAGCTTTTCATAGGTCTCGAGCAGCTTGGGATCGACCTCATCGAGGCTCTTCGGCCCCTCCTTGGGAGCGGCGTAATAGGAGATGGCCTGGAAGTCGATGGGCGGGAACTGTACGTTCTGCCACTCCGGAACGGCCATCTCCAGCCAGCCGCGGTAGGCCTCGAGCCGCCACTGGAGCATCCACTCCGGCTCGCCCTTCTTCTCGGAGATGAACCGGATGGTCTCCTCGTTGAGCCCCGGTGGTGCAAACTCCTGCTCGATATCGGTGAAGAAGCCGGCCTCGTAACCCCGGCTGGTGAACCGTTCGATGGTCTCGTTGCTGCTCGCCATGTCGCCCAAGCCTCCGGCTGCTCAGTGGCCAATAACCTGTTGACGGGGGTAGATCCCCACCGGCGCGCTGGCCGGTTCGCCCATCTCCGCCAGACTCACCGCCGCCAGGGCCTGACGGACCACAGAGCTGATCCGCGACCAGGCGGCGCTGGCGTTGCAATCCTCAACATGCGTGCAAGTATCGGTCCCGCTCTCGACGCACTCGGTGAAGGCAATGGGTCCCTCAAGGGCCTCGATGACCTCGGCCACCGAGATCTCCTCGGGTGGCCGGGCCAGTCCGTAGCCGCCCTTGGCGCCGCGATAGGAGCACAGCAGTCCGGCGTGCACCAGCTGCTTCATGACCTTGCTCACCATCGGCTGGGGCAGCCCGTGGGCCCCCGCCAGCTGGGCGGCATTGACCCGTTCCCCCGGGCGGCGCGCCATCGCCGAGAGGATGACCACGCCATAGTCAGTCTCGCGGTTGATTCGGAGCATGGTGTCTGATTTCCCTCAATCCGTACCCAGAGGGTACATATTCCAATCGGGGAAGGGAAGACTTTTTAGAACACTTACAGACAGACACCCCCCGGGCTGAAGATCACCACAGCCGTGCCGATCCATGGGAGGATGGAGTCTGTTTCAACCTGTCAGGAGGGCTACTGTTGACCCCTCAGCCGCACAAGCCGCGACTGCGCACCACCTACCGGCTGATCATCGAGGAACGGGACAACGGCTGGGAGGTGGTCTTCTACGACGAGCAGGGCCGTGTCCAGCACATCGGCAACTCGCACAGCGAGATCGCGGCCCTGCGCTCGGCGTACTTCATCGCGCGCTACTACCACTACGAGCACGACGTGCTCATGCGCACCCGCCACGGCGACAAGCAGCTGGATATCGAAACGCTGATGCAGAACCGCCGCCCGAGCTGAGGCCGCGGCCGGTTCAGGACGCGGCAGCCGCGGCGCCGCCTCCGCCCAGGGCGTGCTGCTCGATGCGGCGGATCTCGTCGCGCACCCGGGCCGCCTCCTCGAACTCCAGCTCCCGGGCGTGCTCCTGCATACGCTTCTCTAGCTCGCGGATCCGCCGCACCGCCTCGGCGGGGGACAGCCCGGCGTACTCGCCCGCCTCTTCGGCCACCCGGGCCGCCCGCTGCGGGGCCCCCGGCGCCGGCACACCACCGCGCTCCATGATGTCGGGCACCTCCTTGCGGATCCCCTGCGGGGTGATGCCGTGGGCCTCATTGTGGGCGATCTGCTTGGCCCGCCGCCGCTCCGTCTCGTCGATGGCGCGGCGCATGGAGTCCGTCATCTGATCAGCGTAGAGGATCGCCCGTCCATCGATATTGCGGGCGGCCCGACCGATGGTCTGGATCAGCGAGCGGGTAGAACGCAGAAAGCCCTCCTTATCGGCATCGAGGATAGCCACCAGCGAGACCTCGGGGATGTCCAGCCCCTCGCGCAGGAGGTTGATGCCGACCAGCACATCGAAGTGGCCCAGGCGCAGGTCACGAATGATCTCGGTGCGCTCGACCGTGTCCACGTCGGAGTGGAGGTAGCGGACCCGGACGCCGTTCTCCTCCAGGTATTCGGTCAGGTCCTCGGCCATACGCTTGGTCAGCGTGGTGACCAACACCCGCTCGTCCCGCTCGGCGCGCGCGCGGATCTCGCCGTAGACATCGTCGACCTGGGCAGTAGCCGGACGCACCTCCACCTCCGGGTCCACTAGCCCGGTGGGGCGGACCACCTGCTCCACCACCTGCCCGGCGTGCTCCTCTTCGAAGGGGCCCGGCGTGGCCGAGACGTAGACCGTCTGCGGCGCCAGGCGGCGGAACTCCTCGAACTTCAGCGGCCGGTTGTCCAGCGCCGAGGGCAGCCGGAACCCGTATTCGACCAGGGTCTGCTTGCGCGAGCGGTCGCCCTTGTACATGCCGCCGATCTGCGGAACGGTGACGTGGGACTCATCGATGAACAGCACGGCCTCCGGCGGGATGTAGTCGAACAGAGTCGGCGGCGGCTCTCCCGGCCCGCGGCCGGAGAGATAGCGGGAGTAGTTCTCGATGCCGTTGCAGTAGCCGAGCTCGAGCATCATCTCCATATCGAAGCGGGTCCGCTCTTCCAGCCGCTGCGCCTCCACCAGCTTGTCGGCAGCCCGCAGCTCATCCAGGCGCTCGCGCAGCTCCTCCTTGATCTGCTCCACGGCCTGGTGGATCTGCTCCTTCGGGGTGACGTAGTGGGTCTTGGGGTAGATGGTCACACGCGGCACCCGGCGCAGCACCTCGCCGGTGAGCGGATCGAACCAGCTGATCTCCTCGATCTCGTCGTCGAAGAGCTGCACCCGGACCGCCTCTTCGGGGGACTCGGCGGGGAAGATGTCGATCACCTCGCCCCTGGCGCGGTAGGTGCCCCGGGTCAGCTCGGTGTCGTTGCGGGTGTACTGCAGTTCGGCCAGCCGGCGCAGGATCGCCCGCTGGTCGATCTGCTCACCGCGCACCAGGTGCAGGAGCATCGACATATACGCCTGCGGGTCGCCCAGCCCGTAGATGGAGGAGACCGAGGCGACGATGACCGTATCCTTGTGCTCGAGCACCGCCTTGGTGGCGGACAGGCGCATCTGCTCGATGTGCTCGTTCACCGAGGCGTCCTTCTCAATGAAGGTATCCGAGGAGGGCACGTACGCCTCGGGCTGGTAGTAGTCGTAGTAGGAGACGAAGTACTCGACGCGGTTCTCCGGCAAGAACTCGCGCATCTCGCCGTAGAGCTGCGCGGCCAGGGTCTTGTTCGGCGCCAGCAGGATCGCCGGACGCTGCAGCCGCTCGATCACGTTGGCGACGGTGAAGGTCTTGCCCGAACCGGTCACCCCAAGCAGGGTCTGGTCCGAGAGCCCCGACTCGATCCCGTCGACGAGCTCGTCGATCGCCTGGGGCTGATCCCCAGCGGGCTGGAAACGGGCGTTCAGCTTGAACCGCTCAGTCATTCCCCCCCCGCACACGCCTTCGGCAGGTCGTTCCGCATCACGCTCTGCAAGCTACACCTCTGACTCCGGCGGTCATAAAGTCTGAACCCTGAACACTGAACCCAAAACCCTTATCATACTCCCCGAGCCCAACTTTCAACGCGGAGCCAAACCATGGACCTTCAGCTTGCCGATCGCGTCCAGCGCATCAAGCCATCGCCGACGCTCGCCGTCACCGCCCGCGCCGCGGAGCTGCGCGCCGCCGGCCACGACGTCATCGGCCTCGGCGCCGGCGAGCCGGACTTCGACACCCCGGCACACATCATCGAGGCCGCCGTCCAGGCCGCCCAGCAGGGGCAGACGCGCTACACCGCCGTGGACGGCACCACCGAACTCAAGCAGGCGGTCATCGACAAGCTCCAGCGCGACAACCAGCTGAGCTACGAAGCCAACCAGATCCTGGTCTCCAGCGGCGCCAAGCAGTCGCTGTTCAACGCCATGGCCGCCGTCCTCAACGAGGGCGACGAGGTGGTCATCCCGGCGCCCTACTGGGTCTCCTACCCGGACATGGCCCTGGTCTTCGGCGCACAGCCGGTCTTCGTGGCCGCCGGTGCCGAGAGCCGTTTCAAGATCACCCCGGAGCAGCTTGAGCAGGCGCTGACCCGCAAGACCCGCATGGTCATCCTCAACAGTCCGTCCAACCCCACCGGCACCGCCTACACCCGGGACGAGCTGGCGGCGCTGGGCGCGGTCCTCGAGCGCCATCCGCAGGTCGTGGTGGTCAGTGACGACATCTACGAGCACATCCTCTGGCGCGACGAGGCTTTCTCCAACATCGCCATGGCGGCACCGCAGCTCTTCGAGCGGACCATCGTGGTCAACGGCGTCTCCAAGGCGTACGCCATGACCGGCTGGCGTATCGGCTACGCGGCCGGCCCGGCCCCGCTGATCGGCGCCATGAAGAAGGTGCAGTCGCAGAGCACATCCAACCCGGCCTCGATCTCTCAGGCCGCTGCGCTGGCCGCCCTCAACGGCGATCAGGGCTGCATCCAGCCCATGCTGGAGCAGTTCAAGGCGCGCCACGATTTCGTCGTCGAGCGCCTCAACGCCATGCCGGGGGTAAGCTGCACGCCGTGCGACGGCACCTTCTACTGCTTCCCGCACATGGAAGAGGCCATGAACCGCACCGGCGCCGAGGACGACGTCGCCTTCGCCGAGCAGCTGATCAACGACGCCGGTGTAGCCCTGGTGCCGGGCTCGGCCTTCGGCCTGCCGGGATACGCCCGCATCTCTTATGCGACCAGCATGGAGAACCTGGAGCGGGCCATGGATCGGCTGCAGCAAGCCCTGGGCGGCTGACGCCCCCAGCCACCCCCGCCTGCGCGTTGCGGGCGGGGGTGGGGCCAGGGTGCGGCGCGGCCAATCAAGGCTTGACCCCGGCAATCCGACATCGGCAGAATACGCAGCGAATCGTGAGACACGATCAGCGTTTCCCCGGTAGCTCAGCGGTAGAGCAAGTGACTGTTAATCACTGGGTCGGCGGTTCGAATCCGTCCCGGGGAGCCAATCCCTCCTCTTTTCATCGACACCCCTGTTGATCAGCCGAGTTCGAGCTGATCGGACCGCTGCTCAGCAACACTCCCGCTCGATATTCGACAAGAGCCTCAGGCCGTCCGCGTCCGAGCGCCGCTCGAACAGCTCCCGTACGACATTGATCTGCGCATGGACCACCAGCCGGGTATCCGCTTCCGTGCCCTCTCGCCCGCCGAGTTCACGCTCCAGGTAGCGCCTCACCGGACTGTCCCGGGGCTCATCCGCGATGTGGGCATCGATCCGGCGGAGCAGCCGCCGGATCGCGTGGTCACAGTCCAGGCCAGTGGCCTCATGGTCAGCGGTGGCCATACTCGATCACCAGATCCTCATCGCGAACAACCATCTGGCACATCAACCGCCAGTTGGTCGGGAAGTCGTCGACGCGCATGCGGTCGATTTCCGCCTGCGTGACCTTGCCCAGCTCCAGCAGGACCCGCTCCTCGCGGTCCGTCAACGGCCCCGCCATTGTTCCTTTTGTGACACCGTAGCGGACATAAACGAGGCAACTGCCACACTGGCCATCCTGACAATCGAAAGAGATCGGGATGTTGTGGCGGCGGGCCAGTTTCAGGACCGGCTCCGTATGACTGCCCGCGACCGCTTGCACGGTGCGGTCCCCGTGCTCCGGGTGCCGAAACGTCACATTTGGCATGGTGGTGCTCCTTGGTTCGCTCAATCAGCGGAGAATGGCTCAACGCACCACCTGCTAGCATTTTTCGGGCCAGAGGGCGTTTCAGCCCCCTTCCAGGGTAAACCCGACCTTGACCGTGACCTGCCAGTGGTTCACCCGGCCGCCCTCGATATGCCCCCGGGTATCCACCACCTCGAACCAGCGTAGATGGCGGAGGGTCTCGCCGGCACGGGCGATGGCGTTGTTCACGGCCTCCTCGATCCCGTTCGGGGAGGAACCGGTCAGCTCGACAATCTTGTAGACGTGATCGCTCATCCGAACGCTCCTGGGTACAGGGAGAAACAAAGACTGGGGCGGATGACGCCCGACACCCGGGCTGCGGTGTCGGGCGCCGGTAGCGAGCCGGCCGAAGCCGGCTCACCGCGGTTACGCCACCAGGTCGAATCGGTCGGCGTTCATCACCTTGGTCCAGGCCGCCACGAAGTCGTGGACGAACTTCTCCCGGTTGTCGTCCTGGGCGTAGACCTCGGCGTACGAGCGCAGGATCGAGTTGGACCCGAAGACGAGATCCACACGGGTCGCCGTCCACTTCACCGCATCGCTGCTGCGCTGGCGGATCTCGTAACGGTTGCTGCCCACCGGCTTCCAGGTGTAGGCCATGTCCGTGAGATTGACGAAGAAGTCGTTGGTCAGCTGGCCCTCGCGGTCGGTGAGCACACCGTGCTTGGTGCCACCGTGGTTGGTCCCCAGCACCCGCATGCCGCCGACCAGGACGGTCATCTCCGGCGCGGTCAGCCCCATCAGCTGGGTGCGATCGAGCATCATCTCCTCGGGCTGCACCGCATACTCCTTCTTGACCCAGTTGCGGTAGCCGTCGGCGAGCGGCTCCAGGTACTGGAAGGAGTCCACGTCGGTCATCTCCTGGCTGGCATCACCGCGGCCGGGGGCGAAGGGAACGGTGATGTCGTGGCCGGCTGCCCGGGCCGCCTGCTCGATCCCCACGTTGCCGGCGAGCACGATGGTATCGGCCAGACTGGCACCGGCATCGGCGGCGATGCCCTCGAGGACGCCGAGGACCTTCGACAGCCGCTCGGGCTCATTACCCTCCCAGTCCTTCTGCGGCGCCAGGCGAATCCGGGCCCCATTGGCCCCGCCCCGGTTATCCGAGCCGCGGAAGGTGCGGGCACTGTCCCAGGCAGTGCTGACCATCTCGCCGATGCTCAGCCCGCTATCGGCGATCTTCGCCTTGAGCGCCTCTACGTCGTAATCGGTCCGACCCGCCGGCACCGGATCCTGCCAAATCAGATCTTCCTGGGGGGCCTCCGGGCCGATATAACGGGTCCGTGGCCCCAGATCCCGGTGAGTGAGCTTGAACCAGGCTCGGGCGAAGACCTCGTCGAAGTAGGCCGGATCGTTGTAGAACCGCTCGGAGATCTTGCGGTAGGCCGGATCCATCTTCATCGCCATATCCGCATCGGTCATGATCGGATTGAGGCGGATGGACGGGTCTTCAACATCGACCGGCTTGTCTTCCTCCTTGATATCCACCGGCTCCCACTGCCAGGCCCCGGCGGGGCTCTTGGTCAGTTCCCACTCGTAGTTGAGCAGCAGGTGGAAGTAGCCGTTGTCCCAGCGGGTGGGATAGGTGGTCCAGGCCCCCTCGATGCCGCTGCTGACGGTGTCCCGGCCCACTCCGCGGGTCACCTTGTTGTTCCAGCCGAGCCCCTGCTCCTCGACGTCCGCCGACTCCGGATCCGGCCCGAGGTTCTCGACATCGCCATTGCCGTGGCACTTGCCGACCGTGTGGCCGCCGGCGGTGAGGGCGACGGTCTCCTCGTCGTTCATGGCCATGCGCTCGAAGGTGATGCGCACGTCCTCGGCGGTCCGCAGCGGGTCCGGATTGCCGTCCACACCTTCGGGGTTGACGTAGATCAGCCCCATCATCACCGCCGCCAGCGGATTCTCCAACGAGGCACGGTCCTCGCCGTAGCGGCTGTCTTCGCTATCGCTCGGCGCCAGCCACTCCTTCTCGGAGCCCCAGTAGATATCCTTTTCCGGGTGCCAGATGTCCTCGCGCCCCAGGGAGAAGCCGAAGGTCTTCAGCCCCATGGACTCGTAGGCCACGTTGCCGGCGAGGATGATCAGGTCGGCCCAGCTGAGCCGGTTGCCGTACTTCTTCTTGATCGGCCAGAGCAGCCGCCGCGCCTTGTCGAGGTTGACGTTGTCCGGCCAGCTGTTGATCGGGGCGAAGCGCTGATTGCCGGTACCGCCACCGCCACGGCCATCCGCCACCCGGTAGGTGCCGGCGGCGTGCCAGGCCATGCGGATCATCAGCCCGCCGTAGTGCCCCCAGTCTGCCGGCCACCACGCCTGGCTGTCGGTCATCAGCTGGTGGAGGTCTTGCTTGACCGCGTCGAGATCGAGCTTCTTGACCTCTTCCCGGTAGTTGAACCCCTCACCCATCGGATCGGGCTTGCGATCATGCTGATGGAGGATGTCGAGGTTCAGGGCGTTGGGCCACATGTCCAGGTTGGACTCGCCGACCTGGGTCATCGCACCGTGCATCACCGGGCAACCGCCCGCCTTCTGTTGATCTGCCATCGTCTTCTCCGTTGCTTCCTGCCAGTGCCGTTTTGAACAATTCCATTTTGCACCTGCATGGAATCTCTCACAAGACGGCCACCTGATCGAATATGCCAATTACAGTGTGACGCCCGGTCCGCGGCTTCATCGACACCTCGATCTCCCCTCAACGTAACGCATCACTTGAAAGAACGCGCCCCATCGAGATAATGCCGGCTCCCTTAGCCACCCTGGAGTCGGTATGAGTGAACAGGAAGAGAACTCGGTGCGGGAGTCCGAGATCCCGCTTCCCAGCGTGACCACAGCCCTCCTGCCCATCGCCTTCACCATGGGCTTGATGGTCTTCCAGATCCTCGCCTTCGACGACTTCGTCCCCCACGTCCCGCTGGCCCTGGGCATCGCCTTCACCGGCCTGCTCGGCTGGTACCACGGCATCCGCTGGTGGCGGATGGAGAACGGGCTCTACCACGTGGTGCACATCGGCCTGCAGTCGGTGGCCATCCTCATCACGGTGGGCATGATCATCGGTACGTGGATCCTCTCCGGCACGGTGCCGCTGCTCATCTACTACGGGCTGCTGCTGATCACCCCGGAGCTGTTCCTGCTCGCTGCCATGATCCTCACCGCCGTGGTCTCCATGGCCGTGGGCACCTCCTGGGGCACGGTAGGCACCGTGGGCCTGGCCCTGGTCGGCGTCGGCGAGGGGTTGGGCATCCCGCTGGCCCTGACCGGCGGCGCCATCGTCTCTGGCGCCTTTTTCGGCGATAAGATGTCGCCGCTGTCGGATACCACCAACCTTGCGCCGGCGGTGACCGGCACCAACCTGTTCAGCCACATCCGCAACATGATGGCCACCTCCGTGCCCGCGCTGATCGTGGCCGGCGCGGCCTACTGGGTCATCGGCTTCGGCTACGCCGGCACGGACCTGGAAACCGGGCGCATCGAGACCATCCTCGAGGGCCTGGAGGCACAGTTCACCCTGCACCCGGTCCTGCTGCTGCCGGCGGTGCTGGTCATGGCGCTGGCGCTGATGCGCTTCCCGGTGCTACCCACCCTCTTCTCCGGTGCCGTGGCCGGTGCGGTGATGGCGGTCCTCGTCCAGGGCACCGACGTCGCCGCCGCGGTGATGGCCATGCAGGACGGCTTCGTCAGCGAAACCGGTGTGGAGTCAGTGGACGATCTGCTCTCCACCGGCGGCATCCAGTCGATGATGTGGACCATCTCGCTGGTGCTGATCGCGCTGGCCTTCGGCGGCATCCTGGAGCAGACGCGCAGCGTCGAGGCGGTCCTGAACGCCATCATCCAGCGAATCCGCGGCCGCTTCTCGCTGTTCGCCGCCAGCACTGGTAGCTCCGCCGGCACTAACCTCATCTCCGGCGACCCGTACCTGTCCATCGCGCTGCCGGGGCGGATGTTCGCGCCGGTCTACCGGGGGCAGGGGCAGTCGACCCTCAACCTGTCGCGTTCGGTGGAGGAAGGCGGGACGATGATCAACCCGCTGATCCCATGGGGCGCAGGCGGCGCCTTTACCGCCGGAGCCCTGGGTATCCCCACCCTGGTCTACGCGCCGTTCGCCATCGTCTGCTGGCTGTCGCCGATCATCGGCCTGTTCTTCGCGGCCACCGGGTGGTTCATGCCCCGGGCCAGCGAGGAGGAGCAGCGCCGCTGGCAAGACAACCATGAGTCGATCATGGTCCAGGGCGGTGTGGTTAACTCCGCCGATCTCGACCCCGAGGAGCTGGAGCGGGCCTTCGACCGCTACCGGCGACGCTAACCTCGCGGCAACGCCGGGGTTGGGGGCGGCCTGGCCGCCCCCAACCCCGGCCTTCTCACTGCACCTCGCCGATTGCACCCGGGGGCCCGCCAAAGGCATTATCCGCCAAACCTGGGTATTGCATCCGGAAATAGCATCGCCCATGAATAACCACGCGGGCGGCCGGCGCCGCCTGCCACCGCAGAGCGAATCCCCATGTTCAGCGCTGTCCGTCTGACCCCGAAGCTCCTCATCCTGTTCGGCATCCCCACCCTGCTGGCCTTCGTGATCGTCGGAGGGGTCGTCACCCAACAGGCGAGTGATCGGTTCAGCACCGAGATCACCGACTCGACCCAGGAACTCAGCGAGGCCGGTGCCGAGGCCATCAGCCAGTGGCTGGACACCCACACGGCCTTCGTATCCGCCCTGGCCCAAAGCGAGGCGCTCAGTTCGGACGAGCCGGACCGGATCAGCGAGTTCCTCGCCCGGCAGGGTGAGCACATGAGCGACGAATACGAGGTGCTGATCTTCGTCGACACCGAAGGAACCGCCACCTACCACCACGGCGGTGAGCAAACCGACCTGTCCGGACGCGACTATTGGCAGAACCTAGTCGAGGAGCAGCAAGAGACGCAGGCCATCTCGGATCCGGTTCATTCGGCCAGCACCGGCAACCCGATCACCGTCATCGCCGAGGCGGTCACCGATGAACGCGGCGAGGTCGTCGGCCTTGTGGCCGTGACCGTCACCCTGGATACCCTGGCCGATGTCGTGGCCACGGCAACGGACCGCACCGGCGCCCTGCCGTGGGCGCTCGGCGCCGACGGCCTGACCGTCGCCCACCCCGACGAGGACGTGCGCATGGAGCAGAACGCGCTGGAATCCGGGGACGAGGACTATCGTGCGATCGCCCAGCGCATGGTCGACGGCGAACGCGGCGTGGGCACCTTCACCGACGCCGACGGCACCGCCTATACCGCATCCTTCGCCCCGGTCTCCGGGCTCTCCGGCTGGTCCCTGGGGATCGCCGTTCCGGAGTCGGAACTGATGGCCGCGGCCCGCGACCTGCGGCAGAACCTGCTGGTGATTTTCGGCGCAGCGGTTCTGGTGCTCGGCGGTATCATCGTACTGGTGGCCCGGCGAATCGCCCGCCCCATCGCCGCCACCAGCCGAGCCCTGGGCGAGATCGCCAGCGGCGATGCCGACCTCACCCAGCGGCTGGAAGTTCAGACCCGGGATGAGGTCGGCGAGCTGGCGAGCAACTTCAACGCCTTCGTCGATCGGATGCAGGAACTGATTGGCTCGGTCTCGGACGCTTCGACCCAGCTCTCGGCCTCTGCCGAGGAGCTCTCCGCCTCGGTGCGCGAGACCAGCGGCCAATTGCGCGAGCAGCAGTCCGAGACCGAGCAGGTGGCCACCTCCATGAATGAGATGGCCGCCACCATCCAGCAGGTCGCCGAGAACGCCTCGGACGCCTCCGAGGCGGCCCGGAGATCCGATCAGGCCGCCCACTCCGGCGCGGATGTCGTGCAGGAGAATGCCAACGAGATCCGCCAGGTGGCCGAGCAGGCCGAGACCGCCGCCGGCGTCGTCCAGCAGCTCAACCAGGACGCCGAGCGGGTCACCAAGGTGCTCGACGTGATCCACGAGATCACCGAGCAGACCAACCTCCTCGCCCTCAACGCCGCCATCGAGGCGGCCCGCGCCGGCGAGAACGGCCGCGGGTTCTCGGTGGTGGCCGAGGAGGTGCGCAAGCTAGCCACCCGCACGCAGTCTTCCACGGAAGAGATCCGCGAGATCCTCGACACCCTGCGCGGACGCATCGAAGACGCCGCGCAGGCGATGGAGAACGGCCGCAGCAGCTCGAACCAGGCGGTGACCATCGCCGCACGGGCATCCGAGTCACTGGGCGCGATCACCGACTCGGTGAGCACCATCACCGACATGAACACCCAGATCGCCAGTGCCGCGGAGGAGCAGTCCGCGGCCTCCGAGGAGATCAACCGCTCACTCAATCAGATCAAGGCGACCATTGACGCCACCGCCAGCGGCGCCTCCCAGGTTGCATCCGCCAGCGAGGAGGTGGCCCGGCTGGCCGCGGACCTGCAGGATCGCGTGGGGCAGTTCCGCGTGCGCTGACCAGGCTGCCCCGGTCAGCGCACGCGGCGCAGGGTCGGCACCGCCGACAGGGCTCGCACCAGCGTGGCCAGCGGTGAGCGGTACTGGAGCGTGCGTCCGGTCCCGGTGATGCCGCGCACCCGGGGCACCAGGGCGTCGGCTACCTGCTCCGGGGGTTCGGCCAGACGGTCGATGATCGGCCGGGCCTGCTCCGGCAGGTCGGCGAGCAGCAGCTCGGTGCGCACCAGCCCCGGGCGCAGCTCGTGGACGCCGATGCCTTGCTCGCCACTCGCCTGCAGCTCCCGGCGCAGCTGTCGGGAGAGCTCCGCCACCCCCAGCTTGCTGACCCGATGGGGGATGGAGGTCCGCGAGAAATGCGCCCCCAGCCCGGAGAAGCCGAAGTTGAACAGGTGGTAGCGCGGCTCCGGTGCCGCCGGCTGCGCCTGCATGCGCCGCAGCGCCGCCGCGCAAAGCTGCATCGAGCCAGTGAGATTGGTGGTGCAGGTCTCGGCGATATCCGCCGCGGACAGCTCAACCAGCGGCCGCTTGTGCCGACCGGCGGTACCGGCGTTGTTGAGCCAGCGGTGGATGCTCCCCAGCCGCTCGACGGCGAAATCGGCCAGCCGCTCCGCGGCCTCGGGATCGGCCACATCGCAGGCCACCGTGTGCAGCCGCTCACCGGCACCGGTGGCCGTGACCAGCTCCGCCCGCGCCACTTCCAGCCGCTCCGCATCCCGGGCGCAGAGGACCACCGCATCACCAGCGGCGAGGAAGCGCTGCGCCATGGCCAGCCCCAGGCCACGGCTGCCGCCGGTGATCACCACCCCGAGGGGCCCCTCGGGGGCCGCGGATGCGGGCAGGCGGGATGCGGAGGAGTCGCTCATGATCGCTGCAAGCTAGCGGCCCGCCCGCCCCGGGTCAACGCCCTGGGGCGGGCGAGCCGGCGATCTAGAAATTGTAGCGGGCCCCGGCGGTGAACGAGCGGCCGAGGATCGGCGCCCGGTCCTTGAAGAAGCTCTCATGCCGCCGGCCTCCCTCGTCGAGGAGGTTGCGGCCGCGGACGAAGACACGCAGGTCTTCGACCTCCTGGGGGTCCCAGCCGATATCGAAGCCCAACAGGTTGTAGCTGCCGGTCTCGGTCTCCGCTGGGCCGGTGTCGGTCTGCCGGAAGACGTGGCGCCAGTCCACCGAGAAGTCCAGGGTCCGCCAGGCGGTGTCCACGCCGATCCCCAGACGCGGCGCCGTCATCCGCGGCAGGCTCCCGCCATCCCGGAACCGCCCGCGCAGGTAGTCGCCGCTGGCCCGGGCGGTTAGCGGCCAGTCCGCCACCGTGAGATCGCGCTCGGCCTCGAACTCCAGGCCGTAGAGGTGGACGTCGTCGGCGGTGTTGTAGACCAGCTGATCGCCTTCGGCATCGTAAGTTGCGTCCCTGTCAACGCGCAGCGGCTCGCCGTTGTCGTCGAAGCTCCGGAAGTAGATGTAGTCGTCCACCCGGTTGTAGAAGAGCGCGGCGTCGTAGCGGACCTCGCCCTGGTGGCGCTCCAAGGCGATATCCAGGTTGAGATACTGCTCCTCGTCGAGGTCCGGGTTGCCCACCTCCCAGGTACCGGCGGCGCCGTGGCGGCCGAAGGCGTAGAGCTGCTCGGCGGAGGGGGCCCGCTCGGCGTAGGTGACGGAACTGCGCAGGCGGTGCCGATCGTCCAGGTCGAAGCGGGCGCCGGCGGAGGCGCTGCCGGTGGTGAAGGTGCGGCTGCCCAACTCCTCTTCGAAGGTCCGAGTGGGAACATCAGTCAGGCCATCTCCAACCGAGTCAATCACCGGGTCATAAACATCCGCCGGCCGTGACCGCTCGTGGTTCAGCCGGGCGCCGAACTCCACGGCGCCGAAGCCGGTGGGCAGCTCCTCGACCAGGAAGACCCCGGTGGAGGTGGTCTCGTTGGGCCGGATGAGGTCGTCACTGTCCTCGCGGGGATCGGCGCCGACGTAGTCCACGTCGTGGAAGTCGATGCCGAGGGTCCCGCGCAGCCCGCCGAGGGCGTCCAGGGGATCGTGGGTCAGCTCCAGCCGGGCGTCCAGCTCGTCCTGCTCGAAGGCGGCCTCGGTCTCCCGCTCGTCCAGCCGCCCGGTGTCCGTATCGTAGTCGTACTCGACCTCGTCCTGGACGAACTCGGTGTAGGAGAGGTTGAACCGGGCCGCCGAGAAGCCGTTGAACGGATCGTAGAACTCGCTGCGCAGGTCGAAGCGGTCGTGCTCGGCGTAGATCCGCTCGTACTCGTCGGAGAGATTGATATCGTCCGTATGCACCGGGAAGAAGGGCTCGGGGACGCCGTACTCGATCTCCCAGCGGTCGTAGCCGATGCCGATGTAGCCCCACTCCTCGGACCACATGCCGGTCAGCGACCAGCTGTCGTCCTCCACGTCGCTGTTGACCAGCGTGTCGCGGATCAAGTGATCGCCCTCGCGGCCGTCCTCGAGCTGGAAGCCGGAGATGTCGGCGTCGTCGCTGCGGCGCAGGCTGTAGTCGGTGCGCAGGGCGAAGCCCTCGGTCAGGGGGACTTCCACCCCGGCATAGCCCTGGCGCTGGTTGGCGTTGTCCGTGTAGGCACCGTAGAGGCTGCCGGAGACCTGCTCCTCAATGAACGGGTCGAACCGGTTGGTGACGATATTCACCGCGCCGCCGGCGGCACCGGAGCCGTACATCAGGGTCGCCGGGCCGCGGATCAGCTCCACCGACTGCGCCCGCCGGGTGTCGCCGCCGACGGCGTGATCGACGCCCTCGTCCGAGACATCGCTGATCCGCATGCCGTCCTGCAGCTCCTCCACCCGGGAGCCCTGCAGGCCGCGGATGGTCGGCCGCCCCACGCCGGGACCGAAGTCGGCATTGCTGATCCCCGGCAGGCCGTCGAGGACCTCACCGATGGTCCCCCCGTCGCGACGGCGCTCCAGCGCCTCGCCCTCCACCACCGAGATCGGCCGGACCAGCTCGCCTTCGGTGCGGCTGCCGAGCGGATCCCCGGTGACCGTCACCTGCGGCAGGACCTCGACCCCCGAGTCGCCCAGGACCGTGGCCGGCGCCGCCAGTCCGGCGATTCCGGCCACCGGCAACACGCCACGCCAGGGGGTCGCAATGCGCCGAACCCGGTGCTTCATCGTGCCTCCTTCATGCATTTGCGAACGCTTCTCGTTCATTTTAAAGGTGAACACCGCCCAGCCCCAGCTGCCGCGGCGTTATGCCTCACCTCCTTGGAAGCGCTCATCGGAACGTCCATCAGCGAAGCGCGCGCGGGCCTCATCCAGCCAACCGCGCCGGACCGGCTCCTCCGGCCCCAGCTCCGGCGTGCACGGCTTGATGTCGAGCAGCGGCGTGCCGTCGAGCATATCCGGCCCGCGGATATCGAGGATGTTGCCGCGCACCCCTTCCAGGCGCACCGTGGACAGGCCGATGGGATTCGGCCGCCGCGGCGCCCGGGTGGCGAAGACGCCGTGGGGCCGGTCGTCGAGAAAGGGCACCACCTCCAGCTCGTAACCCTCACTGCGGTCGAAGAGGAAGATCAGGGTGATGTGGGAGAACCCGTCCAGATCCTTGAGCCCGGCGGCGTAGGCGGGATCGACCTCGACCTCGCCGGTATGGTCTGCAGCACCGCTGGGCTGAACGGGCATGCCGCGGCGCTCGGTGTGCGGGGTGCGAATCACCCCGATGGGTTGCATCTCGATCATGGTCTGCTCCTTCTCTAGCAGGGTGATGAAAAAGTCTTCTCATCACCCTGGTAGAAGCGGAACCGGCAGGTTCCGCTTGCTCTAAAAAGACCTAACTCATTGCTTTTCCAGGCTTTCCTGGAAACGCCTCATCCTGGCCCACCGCGTCAGCGGTGAAAGCAGGCTGCTGAAAAGGGTTTTCAGCAGCGCGACCGCGGACGCCACACCACGGAGCTGCTAGTTTGGGGGACCGGCCCGAGCCAGGGAGTGCGCTACACCGTGACGGATGATGCCGCAACACCCGGTGCTGAGCACCTCCCGGCCAAGCAGCGGGTTACCGTGATCGGCGCCGTGGTCAACCTGCTGCTCGGCATCGGCAAGGTCGGCGCCGGCATCGTCGGCCAGTCCCAGGCGCTGATCGCCGATGGCGCCCACTCGCTCAGCGACCTGATCTCCGACGGCGTGGTGTTGGGTGCCACCACCTACGGCAGCCGCGGCGCCGATCAGGAACACCCCTACGGCCACGCCCGCATCGAGACCGTCGCCACGGCGTTCATCGGCGCCGCCCTGATGGTGATCGCCGGCGGATTCA
Organism: Halorhodospira halophila SL1; assembly: GCF_000015585.1. Taxonomy (NCBI): domain Bacteria; kingdom Pseudomonadati; phylum Pseudomonadota; class Gammaproteobacteria; order Chromatiales; family Ectothiorhodospiraceae; genus Halorhodospira; species Halorhodospira halophila. The sequence continues at coordinate 625,699 of NC_008789.1, forward strand.
TCTACGACGCCGTCCACCGCCTGTTCTTCGCCCCGGAGACCCTGCTGGTGCCGGGCTGGCTGGCGCTGTCCGCCGCCCTCGCCTCGATCCTCGCCAAGGAGGCCCTCTACCAGTACACCCGCGTGGTGGCCCGGCGGGCGCGCTCGAATATCATCCACGCCAACGCCTGGCACCACCGCTCCGACGCCCTCTCCTCGGTGGTCGTGGTGGTGGGCATCCTCGGTGTACTGGCGGGCGTGCCGTGGCTCGACGCCGTCGGCGCCATCGTCGTCGCCTCGATGCTCGGCTATATGGGGCTGCGCTTCGTCTGGCAGTCCCTGCGCGAGCTGGTGGACACCGGCCTGACCGCCGAGCAGGTGCGCGAGCTGGAGGCCCAGATCCACGCCCTGGACGGTGTCCGCGGCGTGCACGGACTGCGCAGCCGATACATGGCCGAATCCACCCTGATCGATGTCCATGTGGTGGTCGACCCGCGGATCAGCGTCTCCGAGGGCCACCGCGTGGCCGAGGCGGTGCGCGAGCACCTGGTTGCCGCCAACCCGGAGGTGGCCGAGGTGCTGGTCCACGTCGAACACGAGGACCCGGCATGGCATGAGCAGACCCGCCAGCTGCCGAGGCGCCGTGAGGTGGAGCGCACCCTGCGTCGACACTGGTCGGACCAACCCCTGGCCGACCGCATCCACCGCCTCGATCTGCACTACCTGCAAGGGCGGCTGGAGGTGGAGCTCCACCTGGCCTGGCAGGCCGAGGGCGACCCCGCCCGCCAGCACGCCGAGGCCGCCGCCCTGGCCGAAACAGCGGAAGCCATTGATTACGTGAGCGATTGCCGGATCTTCTGGATCGGCCACCACTAACCGGCCACCACCGTCCATGCCCCCGGGCCAACGCCCGGGGGCATGGACGCGCGGTTTAGCGGGTGCCTTGTTCGACCTTGTCGAACTCCCGCTCGATCTCCGCACTCGGACGACCACCAACGCGGCTGAAGATCAGGATCGCCAGGGTACCCAGGATGAAGCCGGGCAGGATCTCGTACATATCGAAGAGCCCGCCCTCAAGCAGATCCCAGACCACCACCGTCACCGCGCCGACGATGATCCCCGCCAGGGCCCCGTTGCGCGTAGCACCGCGCCAGAAGACCGAGAGGATGATCACCGGCCCGAAGGCAGCGCCGAAGCCGGCCCAGGCGTAAGCGACCAGGTCGAGGACCGCGGCATCCGGATTGAGCGCCAGCAGGGTGGCGAAGATCCCGATGCCGAGCACCGTACCGCGACCGACCCAGACCAGCTCCCGGTCACCGGCCCGCGGACGCAGGAAGCGCTTGTAGAAGTCCTCGGACAGGGCCGAGGAGGAGACCAGCAGCTGGGAGTCGATGGTGCTCATGATCGCCGCCAGCACCGCCGCCAGCAGACAGCCGGCCACCCACGGATTGAACAGCGCCTGGATCAGGGCCATGAAGACCGTCTCGGGGTTGTCCAGGGTGCCAGTGCCCTCGAAGAAGGCGATGCCGGCAAAGCCCGTAAAGATGGCGCCGAACAGGGCGAAGACCATCCAGCTCATGCCGATGAACCGGGCCGCGGGGATATCCCGAGGACTGCGGATGGCCATGAAACGGGTCAGCACGTGGGGCTGCCCGAAGTAGCCCAGGCCCCAGGCCATCAGCGAGATGATGCTGAACAGGGTCACGTCGTGGAAGGCGTCCAGCGCGCCCGGCTCCAGCTCCCCGACGGCGCCGGCGGTCTCCGACCAGCCGCCGAGGTTCATCACGGTGATCACCGGCACCAGGATCAGGGCGACGAACATCAGGATGCCCTGGATGAAGTCGGTCCAGCTAACCGCCAGGAAACCGCCCAGCAGCGTGTACACCAGGATCACCGAGGCGCCGATCGCCAGCGCCAGGGTGTACTCCACCCCGAAGGTGTCCTCGAACAGCGTCCCCGCCGCCACCAGACCGGCCGAGGTGTAGAAGGTAAAGAACAGCAGGATCACCAGGGCCGAGACCACGCGCAGCGCCGAGGTCTGGTCCCGGAAGCGATTCTCGAAGTAGGCCGGGATGGTAATCGAGTCCCGCGCCACCTCGGTGTAGCGACGCAGACGCTCGGCAATGAACTGCCAGTTGAGGTAGGCGCCGATGGTCAGGCCCACCGCAATCCAGATCTGGTTCATCCCGGAGGCGTAGACCGCACCGGGCAGACCAAGCAGGAGCCAGCCGCTCATGTCCGAGGCGCCGGCCGAGAGGGCCGCCGTCCCCGAACCCAGGCGACGCCCGCCGAGGATGTAGTCGGCGAGGCTCTTGGTGAAGCGGTAGGCGAACAGCCCCACCAGGATCATCAGGATCAGGTAGACGACAAAGGTCGCCAGTAGCGGGATGTTGAGATCGAGTTCGCCGTTCATCGGTCTTCCTCCCGCATCTTGTGGCGCACCAGGCTCACCAGGGCGAGCGCCACCACCAGCAGCATGGGCACCAACAGCCAGAACCAGGTGGCCGCAGTCAGGTTCTCTTCCATAGCCCGCTCCCTTCGCTTGCAAAGCCCCGCGGCCCATCCGCTGCAGGGCACGATCATCGCCCGTTGAGTGCAGTTTTTGTGCCGCGACCCGCACCCGCGGGATCGACCGTCATCGGCGCAGTGAATGCACCACGGGTGAGCGGGAATGAAATACCAGGCACCGCTTTCGTGCAAGGCTCTGCGCCCGGATACCCCCCTGGCCGATCCGGCTGGCAGGAACCACACTCCCCCCACGACCACCCCGACCGCAGCCCACCGCCCGCGATCCGGACAGTGGCACGCCCCCTGCAGGGAGAAGCGCCATCCGCTGCCCGATCCGACCCTTCAGAGGAGGTGCCATGAGCGCGTTCGTCCACCCGGAGCCCGAGCAGCTGCTGCCCGCCGAGCGCCGCGCCCTGGCCGCGGCCTACCGCATCGATGAACCCACCCGCAGCCGCGCCCTGCTTGAGGAGGCCGACTGCGATCCGGCGACCCGCTCCCGTATCCAGGAGCGCGCCCGGGGCCTGGTCCACGGCATGATCCGCGCCCAGCGCCGCCAGTCCTCGCTGACCGCCCTGCTCCACGAGTACGACCTCTCCAGCGAGGAAGGAGTGGCGCTGATGTGCCTGGCGGAGGCATTGCTGCGTATCCCCGACGCGCCGACTGCCGATCAGCTGATCCACGACAAGCTCGGCACCGGGGGCTGGTCGTCGCACCTGGGGCGCGACCGGCGGTTGCTGGTCAACGCCGCCACCCTCGGCCTGGCCCTGACCGGCCGGATCCTGGACACCCGCGACGCCGAGCGCTGGTTTGGAGATCGCCTCCACACCGCCATCGCCCGTCGCGGGGCCCCGCTGATCCGCCGGGCGGTGCGGCGCTCGATGGGACTGCTTGGTGAGACCTTCGTCCTCGGCCGCGACATCCCCGAGGCGCAGCGGCGCGCCCGCAAACTCGAAGCCAAGGGGTACCGCTACTCCTACGACATGCTCGGCGAGGCGGCGCGCACCGAGGCCGACGCCGAGCACTTCTTCCAGGCCTACTGCCGCGGCATCGAGCACTTCGGGCGCAGTGCCGACCCGGATGCGCCCATGGACGCCCGGGCCGAGGTCTCGGTGAAGCTCTCGGCCCTCGACCCGCGCTTCGAGCCCGGTCAGGAGGAACGCGTCCAGGCCACGGTCATCCCCCGCTTGCAGGCGCTGTGCCGGCGCGCCCGGGAGGCCGGCATCGCCCTATGCGTGGACGCCGAGGAGGCCGCCCGGATCGACCTGACACTGGATGTGCTTGAGGCGGTGATGGCCGACCCGGAACTCGCCGACTGGGACGGGCTGGGAATTGCGGTGCAGGCGTACCAGAAGCGCGCCCCGGAGTGGATCGACTGGCTGGCCGAGCGGGCCGGGCACTACCGGCGCCGCCTGCGCATCCGGCTGGTCAAGGGCGCCTACTGGGATACCGAGATCAAGGACTCACAGATCCAGGGCCTGGACGACTACCCGGTCTTCACCCGCAAGGCGGCCAGCGATGTCTGCTTCCTGGCCTGCGCCCGGCGCATGCTCCGCCACCCGCAGCAGATCTATCCGCAGTTCGCCACCCACAACGCCCACACCGTCGCCGCGGTGATGGAACTGGCCGACGAGCAGCCCTTCGAGTTTCAGCGCCTGCACGGCATGGCTGATGACCTCTACGATCAACTGGTCGACGCCCGCCCCGGCCGCGGGGTGCCGGTGCGCATCTACGCCCCGGTGGGCCAGCACGAGGCGCTGCTGCCCTATCTCGTCCGCCGGCTGCTGGAGAACGGCGCCAACTCCTCCTTCGTCAATCGGATCCACGAAGGCGACGTGGAAGAGCTGATCGCCGACCCGGTGGAGCACCTGCGCTCGCGGACGACCCTGCGCCACCCGCACCTGCCGCTGCCGTCCGGGATTTTCGGCCCGGAGCGGGTCAACAGCCGCGGTATCGACTTCTCCAACCGGCAAGAGACCGCCGCCCTGGCTGCTGCCATGACCACCGCCGCCGAGCCTGCCCGCGAGGCGCGGCCGATCATCAACGGCCAGGGCGCCACCGAGGCCGACGGCACCTGGGCCGAGGTCTGCAGCCCCACGGATACCGCCCAGCACGTCGGCCGGGTGCTGTGGGCCGGCCACGAGCACCTGGAGCAGGCCCTAGCCAGTGCCGCAGCGGCCTGGCCGCGCTGGGCCGCGACGCCGGTGGACGAGCGCGCCCGAGCCCTGGAGCGCCTCGCCGACCTCTACGAGGCGCACACCGCCGAGCTGATGACCCTGTGCACCCTGGAAGGCGGCAAGACCCTTAAGGACGGCATCGCCGAGGTGCGCGAGGCGGTGGACTTCTGCCGCTACTACGCCGTCCAGGCGCGGCGGCTGATGGGCGAACCGACCCCGTTACCCGGCCCCACCGGCGAGACCAACGCCCTGCAGCTGCACGGCCGCGGCACCTACCTGTGCATCAGCCCCTGGAACCTGCCGCTGGCGATCTTCACCGGGCAGATCACCGCCGCCCTGGCCGCCGGCAATGCGGTGATCGCCAAGCCGGCGGAGCAGACGCCGCTGATCGCCCACCGAGCCGTGGAGCTCATGCATCAGGCGGGCATCCCCGGTGACGTGCTCCACCTTCTGCCCGGCGAGGGCCGGCGCATCGGGCCGCCGCTGGTGGCCGATCGGCGGATCGACGGGGTCGCCTTCACCGGCTCGGTGGCCACGGCGCAGCAGATCCACCGCACCCTGGCCGAGCGCGATGGCCCCATCGTTCCGCTGATCGCCGAGACCGGCGGCCTCAACGCCCTGATCGTCGACTCCAGCGCCCTGCCCGAGCAGGCGGTGGTGGATGTACTGCGCTCGGCGTTCTTCAGCGCCGGCCAGCGCTGCTCGGCGCTGCGCCTGCTGTGCATCCAGGAGGACATCGCTGAGCCGTTCCTGGCGATGCTGCGCGGGGCCATGGACGCCCTGCGGGTTGGTGATCCGCGCTGGCTGGCCACCGACGTCGGCCCGGTGATCGACAGCGACGCCCGGGCGCGGCTGGAGGCCCATCACGAGGCGATGGCCGCCGCCGGCCGCGTGGTCCATCGGACACCGCTCGGCCAGGCCGGAGAGCGCGGGCACTTTGTGCCGCCGTCGCTCTACCGGCTGGATGCCATCGAGGATCTGCAGGAGGAGTTCTTCGGGCCGATGCTCCACTACACCACCTGGCGGGCGGGGGAGCTCGACTCGGTGGTGGAGCGGATCAACGCCGCCGGCTACGGTCTCACCTTCGGCGTCCACAGCCGCATCGACAGCCACCGGGAGATGGCCACGCGCTCGATCCGCGCCGGAAACGCCTACGTCAACCGGGACATCGTCGGCGCGGTGGTGGGCTCCCAGCCCTTCGGCGGCGAGGGGCTGTCGGGTACCGGGTTCAAGGCCGGCGGACCGAACTATCTGCTGCGCTTCGTCAACGAACGGGTGGTCACCGAGAACACGGCGGCGGCCGGCGGCAACGCCTCCCTCTTCGCCTTGGGGGAGGACGACGAGGCGTAAGCGTTGAGGGAGCCGGTGGGCAGGCGGTCGACCGTGCTTGCGCGATGCGGCTGACGAAGCCCGGGGGCAGTTCCGTGAAACCGTGGGCGGTGGGGGCGTGACAACGGCGCTGACGAGCGCACCCCTTCGGGGTCCCCTGCGCTGCTCGGTGCGCTCAATGCGCCGTTGTCACGCCCCCACCGCCCACGGCCGGAGCACCCACCGGCTCTGGAGCGTTCCGGCACGCAAGCACGGTCGACCGCCTGCCCACCGGCTCCCTCGCCACTGTCTAAGCCTCGTCGTCCAGCCCCTCGAACAGGGGTGTGGATAGATAGCGCTCGGCGCCAGAGGCGAGGATGACCACCAGACGCTGTCCGGCCAGCTCCGGCCGGGCGGCCACCTGGACCGCCGCCGACAGCGCCGCCCCACTGGAGATTCCGCACGGGATCCCTTCCAGCCTCGCCACCCGACGGCTCATGGCCAGCGCCTCGTCGTCCGTCACCTGCAGGGTCTCATCGACCAGGGTGGCATCCAGGGTATCCGGCAGAAAGCCGGCACCGATGCCCTGCAGACCGTGGGGCCCCGGCGCCCCACCGGAGAGCACCGGCGACCCGGCCGGCTCCACGGCGTAGGCGCGGAAACCGGGCCGGCGCTCCTTGAGCACCCCGGCGATCCCGGTCAGGGTCCCGCCGGTCCCCACCCCGGCGATCAGACCGTCCACCGACCCGCCGGTATCGCGCCAGATCTCCTCCGCGGTACGCAGGCGGTGTGCGCGGGGATTGGCCGGATTGCTGAATTGCGCCGGCGTGAAGCTATCCGGGATCTCCTCGAGCAGAGCCTCGGCCCGGTCGATGGCGCCGCGCATGCCCGCCGCCGGGTCGGTCAGTTCCACCCGGGCACCGTAGAAGGCAAACAGCTTGCGACGCTCGGCGGACATGTTCGCCGGCATGGTGAGGATCAACCGGTACCCACGGGCCGCGGCGATGAAGGCCAGGCCAATGCCGGTGTTCCCCGAGGTAGGCTCGATGAGCGTCGAGCGCCCCGGCGTGATGCGTCCCTCCGCTTCCGCGGCCTCGATCATCGCCAGGGCGATGCGATCCTTCACCGAACTCAGCGGATTGAACATCTCCAGCTTGGCCAGCAGCTCTGCGGCCAAACCGGCTTCGGCACCCAGGCGCGACAGCCGCACCAGCGGGGTCTCGCCGATGGTGGCCACGAAGTCGTCGTAGATCCGCCCGCCTTCGGGCGCGGGCGCCTCCATATCGGTCATTCCACCTCCGGGCATCGGGTTCGCAGGGCCATTTCCGATGTGCAGCATAACCTACGGGGACGCTGCGCTGCGTCATTTGCAAAAGGTTGCATAGCCCCTATTCTGGGGAAAAAGTGGCGGGCAGCGGCATCTGCCACGCGCTAACAAAACGGACAAGGAACGGCATCAAAGGGGGAGACCTTATGAGCCAGAAGACGGCACTGGTAACCGGCGGCCTCGGTGGGCTCGGCGCGGCGGTGTGCGAGCGCCTGGGCCGCAGTGGCCACACCGTCGTGACCACCTACACCGCGGACAACGGCCGGGTTGCGCAGTGGCGGGAGCGGCTGCAGGAGCGCGGCGTGACGGCTCCGATCCACGCGGTCCAGTGCGACGTCGCCGACTGGGATTCCTGCGCGGCCATGGCCGAGGCGGTCCACGAGCAGGCCGGCCCCGTGGACATCCTGGTCAACAACGCCGGGATCACCAAGGACGGCAGCTTCAAGAAGATGACCCGGGAGAACTGGGACGCCGTGATGCGGACCAACCTGGACAGCGTCTTCAATGTCACCAAGCAGTTCGCCGACGACATGGCCGGACGCGGCTGGGGCCGGATCGTCAACGTGGCCTCGGTCAATGGCCGTAAGGGGCAGTTCGGGCAGTGCAACTACGCCGCCACCAAGGCGGGCATGCACGGCTTCACCATGTCCCTGGCGCGCGAGCTGGCGCACAAGGGCGTCACGGTCAACACCGTCTCGCCGGGTTACCTCGCCACCGACATGGTCATGGCCATGAAAGAGGAGGTGCGTCAGCAGATCGTCGACACCATCCCGGTACGGCGGCTCGGCGAGCCCGACGAGGTGGCCTCGCTGATCGAGTACCTCGCCTCGGAAAACGCCGGCTTCATCACCGGCGCCAACCTGGATATCAACGGCGGGCTGCACATGGAGTAACCGCCGATGGCGGGGGACAGGCCGCCCTGCCCCCCGCTCTGGCGCCCCTAGTCGGCGCCGTCCACCCGGATCTGCTCCCGGTTCTCCTCGAGCGTGGCCGGGCCGACCCCGCTGACCCGGGAGAGGTCCTCGGCATCCTGGAAGGGGCCGTTGGCCTCCCGCTCCTCGATAATGGCCTCCGCCCGGGCCTCGCCGACGCCGTTGAGGACCGAAGCGAGTTCATCCGCCGAGGCGGCATTGATATCCACGCCTCCGGCAGCCTGTACGGCCCCGGCAAGGAGCAGGGTGGTCGCGGTGCATACGGTGGAGATGAGCGCACGGCCGGCGCCACTGAATCGCTCAGGCATATCGAATCCTCCCTGATCATGGTTGCCTGTGGTCGCCACTCCCTGGCGACGCGCACCGTCGTGTCGACGGTGCATGAGTCACTTTAGCAGTCTGTCCCGACGACGCCAATCGGGTGGAGCCCCAGGCCCGCCCTCATCCGGCGGCGGCGATCTCCGCGGCGATGGCCGCCGCGGCGGCGGCGGGATCCTCCGCCGCGGTGATCGGTCGCCCCACGACCAAGTGATCGCAGCCCGCCGCTACCGCGGCAGCCGGTGTTGCGATGCGCTGCTGGTCCCCCAAAGCCGCACCGGCCGGACGCACCCCCGGGGTCACCCGCAGCAGCCCGGCGCCGAACCGCTCACCAATCGCCGCCGCCTCCTCCGGGGAGCAGACCACGCCGTCGAGCCCGCTCGCCTGGGCTAGGCCGGCCAGGCGCAGGACCGCCTCGCGGGGCGGTCCGGCCAGGCCGATCTCCTCGAGGGTCGCCGCGTCGTGGCTGGTCAGGACGGTCACTGCGGTGATCAGGGTCCGACCCTCGGCGGCCGCCACCGCCTCGGCGGCGGCCTCGAGCATCCGTCGGCCGCCCAGGGCGTGGACGTTGACCATCCACACGCCGAGATCCGCGGCCGCACGGCAGGCGCCGGCCACGGTGTTGGGAATGTCGTGGTACTTGAGGTCGAGGAAGACCTCGAAGCCCCGGGCGTGAAGTCGCTCCACCAACTGCGGCCCAGCGCGGGTGAACAGCTCCTTGCCCACCTTTAAGCGGCACAGGCGTGGATCGAGCTGTGCCGCCAGGGCCTCGGCCGGGGCTGCGGCCGGGAAGTCCAGCGCCACGACCAACCGCGGCGGGCCAGGTACGCTCATCGGTCCTCCGTCTCGGTCTGCGGCCGGATGCTCGCCCAGCCCTGGCAACCCGGGCACTGCCAGAACAACGTCCGCGCCGAGAATCCGCAGCGCCGGCAACGGTAGAGGGCACGCCCGGCCTCGAGCTTCTCGAACAGATCCAGCAGGATCTGCATCTCCCGCGGGCCGATGGGCTCACCCACCGAGTGGGTCAGGGCCACCAGCCGGCGGATACCGTCCAGTGACGGCTGGCGCCGCAGCATCAGCGTCAGCTCGCGGATCGCCGCCTGGGTACCGCGGCGCTCGCGAATGACCTCCGCCAGCCGGACCATCAGCCGGCCGTCGGGCATGCGGGTGACGGTATCCCGCAGGAAGGTCTCCATCTGCCCAGAGCGACCCAGCCCACGGTAGGCGGCGGCCAGGCCATCAAGGACCTCCGGCAGCAGCGCCGGGTCCTGCTGCCCGACGGCCTCGTAGGCCTTGACGGCAGCCTTGTAACGTCCCAGTTCGCGCTCCAGGTCGCCGAGCAGCATGTTGGCCCGGGCACAGTCGGGATCGGCGCTCAGCGCACGACGCAGTGCCTTGCGCGCGTGTTCAGTGTAGCCCCGCGCCAGGGCATGGGCGGCCTGCTCGCAGCGCAGCTGGCCGATCCGCACACGGTAGTCGCCCTCGCCCACCTGCTCGAGCCGCTCGGCGGTCTCGATGGCACGATCCCATTCGCGTTCATGCTCGTAGATGGTCAGCAGCCGGCGCAGGGCCTGCTCTACGTGGGCGTCCTGCTCCACCACCTCCTGGAAGAGCTTCTCGGCCCGGTCGAAGACCCCCGCCTTCATGTAGTCCTCGCCCAGCGCCAGCAGGGCGTAGGTGCGCTGCCGCCGGGTCAGCGACGGGCGGGCGATGAGGTTCTGGTGGATGCGGATGGCCCGGTCGACCTCGCCCCGCCGGCGGAAGACACTGCCCAGGGCCAGGTGGGTCTCAGCGGTATCGCTGTCGACCTCGACCATGCGGGTAAACACCTCCAGCGCCTTGTCCCGCTCCTCGTTGAGCAGGTAGTTCAGGCCCTGGAAGTAGGCGTCGGAAATCTGAGGAGAGAATGCGTCGTGGTGCTCGTCACTCCCGCCGCGCCGGCCGATCCACCATCCGGAAAGGGCGGCTACTGGCAGCAGTAGCCACAACAGTTCATGCATGGGTGTCAGTCACTGTCTCCCAGCGGCACGCGGCGCATGGCCTGCAGCTGCCGCTCGGCGTAGCCGAGCTGCCGCCGGAGCCGGGAGATTTCGCGACGACGGCGCCAGACAGCGCCGATGCTGGTCAGGGCACCGAGGGCGGCACCCACGATGAGCGTGATCACCAGGGCCACGGACAGCGCCACCTGGAACTCCGCAAAGAAGATGTCCACGGCGACCGGATCCGCATTCAGCACGGAGAAGGCAAGCCCAATGAGAATAATCAGAAGGATACCGATGATGGCGAATATGCGTCGCATGGGCCGGCTCTCACCCTCTATGGCTGGAAACGATTCACTGCGAGCGCAGCGGCGCCTGGTGGCGGCTGCTGTTCACGCGCTCCCGCAGCTCTTTACCCGGCTTGAAGTGTGGCACGTACTTCGCTGGCAGCGCCACGGGTTCCCCGGTCTTGGGGTTGCGGCCCATCCGCGCTGGGCGATGGTGCAGGGAGAAGCTCCCGAAGCCACGGATCTCGATCCGCTTGCCGTTGGCCAGGGTCTCGCTCATGTGCTCGAGCATCTTTTTGACAGCGTCCTCGACGTCCTTATGCGCCAGATGCGGCTGCTTGGACGCGATGGCCTCGATGAGCTCGGACTTCGTCATGGATCGGGGATCTCTGCTTGCTGGCTCGGATCGGCAGGACCGGGGGGCCCGAGGCCCCCCGGTGTCACCGGACTCAGTTGTCCTGATTGCCCTTCATCTGCTCCTTGAGCAGATCGCCGAGCTGCGTGGTGCCGGCACTTGGCCCCGGACGGGCGTGCTCCTGCACGGCCACCTGCTCCTCCTCGGCCTCCTGGGCACGCAGGGAGAGGTTGACGGTCCGGTTGCGACGATCGACGCCGACGAACTTGGCCTCCAGATCCTGGCCCTCCTCGAGGACCGAACGGGCGTCCTCGACGCGCTCCTTGGCCAGGTCGGAGGCGCGGATGTAGCCCTCGACCCCGCCGCCGACGTCCAGCGTGGCGCCCTTGGCCTCGACGGAGAGGACCTTGGCGTTGACGGTGGCGCCCTTCTGGTGATCAGCCAGCCACTGGCTCAGCGGATCCTGCTCGAGCTGCTTGATGCCCAGAGAGATGCGCTCGCGCTCGGGATCGATGGAGAGGACAACGGTCTCGACCTCCTCGCCCTTGCGGTAGTTGCGCACCGCCTCCTCGCCGGCCTCGTCCCAGGACAGGTCGGAGAGGTGGACCAGGCCGTCGATACCGCCCTCGAGGCCAACGAAGATGCCGAAGTCGGTGATCGACTTGATCTGGCCGACCACCCGGTCCCCCTTGGCGTACTTGGCGGCGAACTCATCCCAGGGGTTCGGCTGGCACTGCTTCATGCCCAGGGAGATGCGGCGGCGCTCCTCGTCGATGTCGAGGATCATCACCTCGACGTCGTCGCCAACGGCCACCAGCTTGGCCGGGTTGACGTTCTTGTTGGTCCAGTCCATCTCGGAGACGTGGACCAGGCCCTCGACACCCTCTTCGATCTCGACGAAGCAGCCGTACTCGGTGATGTTGGTGACCTTGCCCGGGACGCGCGCACCCTCGGGGTAGCGCTGGGCGATGGCCTCCCACGGGTCGGCGCCGAGCTGCTTGAGACCGAGGGAGACGCGGTTGCGCTCGCGGTCGAACTTGAGGACTTTGACCTCGATCTCCTGGCCGACTTCCACCACCTCGGAGGGGTTCTTGACGCGCCGCCAGGCCATGTCGGTGATGTGCAGCAGCCCGTCGATCCCGCCGAGGTCGACGAAGGCGCCGTAGTCGGTCAGGTTCTTGACGATACCCTTGAGGGTCTCGCCCTCCTGCAGCTTCTCGAGCAGCGCCTCGCGCTCGGCGCTGTACTCCTCCTCGACCACCGCGCGGCGGGAGACCACCACGTTGTTGCGACGGGCGTCGAGCTTGATGACCTTGAACTCGAGGTCCTTGCCTTCCAGGTAGGTGGTGTCGCGCACCGGGCGGATGTCCACCAGGGATCCCGGCAGGAAGGCGCGGATGTGGCCCAGATCGACGGTGAAGCCGCCCTTGACCTTGCCGCTGATCTGACCGGACACGGTCTCGCTGTTCTCGTAGGCCTGCTCGAGGGCGCGCCAGGCGTAGGCGCGCTTGGCCCGCTCGCGGGAGAGCCGCGTCTCGCCGAAGCCGTCCTCGACGGTGTCGAGGGCCACCTCGACCTCGTCGCCGACGCTCACCTCTAGGTTGCCGGCCTCGTCATAGAACTGCGAGACAGGGATCACCGCCTCGGACTTGAGACCGGCGTTGACGATCACGTCCTCGTTGTCGATCCCCATGACCTTCGCCGTAACAATGGCGCCAGGCCGCATATCGGTGTTCGCAAGGCTCTCCTCAAAGAGTTCCGCAAAGCTTTCGGTCATCGCTCAGTCGATCCAGGACCGTGTCACGGTCAGTTGTTGATGGTGGATTTCGGCGGCCACGCCGCCGGCTCTTCCTTCATCGAATAGACAACACGCCACCGCCGCGAGGCGACAGCGCATTTGTGCCGATTATCCCAGGCGCCCCCGCACCTGTGCCAGTACCCGCTCGATCACCGTTTCGATGTCCAGACCAGTGGTATCGAGGTATTCGGCGTCCGGGGCGGGCTTCAGTGGCGCCGTGGTGCGGGAGGCGTCTCGTCGGTCTCGCTCGGCTATCTCTTCCGACAGGCTCGCAAGGCTAACATCGGCCCCTTGCTCCTTCAACTGGTTATAGCGCCGCCGGGCGCGCTCCTCGGCGCTGGCAGTGAGAAAGACCTTCACCGGCGCATCGGGGAAGACCACGGTGCCCATGTCCCGCCCGTCGGCCACCAGCCCCGGGCAGCGGCGGAAATCGCGCTGGCGTTGCAGCAGCGCGTCGCGGACCGCCTGCAGGGCGGCCACCTGCGAGGCCAGAGCCCCGGTGGTCTCGGTGCGCAGCTCGGTGGACACATCGTCGCCGTCCAGGAGAATCCGCTCGGCCTCGCCGGCGACCTGGAACTCCGCCGGCAACACCGCCGCCAGCTCCGCGGCACGCCGCGCATCGTCGGGTGCCACCCCCTGGCGCTGGCAGTAGAGACCGGTCAGCCGGTAGAGCGCGCCGCTGTCCAGGAAGTGCCAGCCGAGGGCACGCACCACGGCCTTGGCCACGGTGCCCTTGCCGGCGCCGCTGGGTCCGTCGATGGCGAGTACGGGGGGGAGGTCGGTTTCGGTCATGAGGTTTGTGCGGGTCCAGGGGTTAGGGGTCAGGGTTCACTGTTCAGGCGGTGCCGCGATCGTGGGGGCCATCGACCTCAACCCCCATGCCCAGGCGGCGCAGGAGCTCCACGAACCCGGGGAAAGAGGTGCGCACGTTCTCGCAGGCCTCGATCTCCACGGGCGCCTCGGCGCGCAGGGCGGCGACGGCGAAGGCCATGGCGATGCGGTGGTCGGTATGGCTGTGCACCCGGCCGCCGCCGAGCACGGGCTGGCCGACGATGCGCACACCGTCCTCGCGGGGCTCGACGGTCACGCCCAGTGTCTGCAGCCCCTCGGCCATCACCGCGATGCGATCCGACTCCTTGACGCGCAGCTCGGCGGCGCCGGTGAGCTGCGTCTCGCCCTCGGCGCAGGCGGCGGCGATGAACAGCGCCGGGAACTCGTCGATGGCCAGCGGCACCAGCTCCTCGGGGATGGCGATACCGCGCAACGCGGCGGAGCGGACGCGCAGGTCCGCCACCGGCTCGCCGCCGACCTCGTCGGTGCTCAGTACCTCGATATCGGCCCCCATGCGCCGGAGGATCTCCACCACGCCGGTGCGCGTGGGGTTCCAGCCCACGTGGCGCAGGGTCAAGTCCGAGCCCGGGGCGATGCTCGCCGCGACCAGCAGGAAGGCGGCCGAGGAGATGTCCGCCGGCACGTCGACGCCGGTGCCGTAGAGCCGCCGCCCGCCTTCGAGACAGACTGTAGCCAGATCGCGGGAGACCGGGTAGCCGAACCCCTGCAGCATCCGCTCGGTGTGATCCCGGGTGGGGGCCGGCTCGGTGACGCAGGTGTGGCCCTCGGCGCGCATGCCGGCGAGCAGCAACGCCGATTTCACCTGGGCACTGGCCACCGGCAGCGTGTAGTCGATGCCGGCCAGCGGGCTGCCGCCGTGGATACGCAACGGCGCGGTGCCGGCGTCGCTGGTGGTGATCCGCGCGCCCATCTCCGCCAGGGGCTCGGTGACCCGCCGCATGGGCCGGCGGTTGAGCGAGGCGTCGCCGGTGAGCACGGTGTCGAACGGCAATCCGGCCAGTAGCCCGGCGAGCAGGCGCATGGAGGTGCCGGAGTTGCCCACGTCCAGCTCCCGGGCGGGCGGGCGCAGCCCTTCCCAGCCCACCCCGTGCACCGTGACCGCACCCTGCTCCGGGCCCTCGATGGCCACCCCCAGGGCGCGGAAGACATCGATGGTCGCCAGGACGTCGGCCCCCTCCAGCATCCCGGTGATCCGTGTCGTGCCGTCGGCCAGGGCGCCGAGCATCACCGCCCGGTGGGAGATGGACTTGTCCCCCGGCACCCGGGCCTCGCCGTGCAGGGCCCCGCCCGGGGCAACCCGCCAGTTTTCGCCCTCCATTGCGCTCACGAGCGGCCCTCCAGCAGGCGCAGGAAGCCGGCGCGGGCCTCCTGGGCGTTTTCGAAGACACGCAGGACCTGCTCGTCGTCGCCGGCGGCCAACGCATCGGTCAGCCGCCCCAGGTCCTGCTGGTACCGGCGCAGCGCCGCGACCAGATGGTCGCGATTGGCAGTACAGATATCCCGCCACATGGCCGGGTCCGAAGAGGCGATGCGAGTGAAGTCCCGGAAGCCGCCGGCAGCGTACTCGAAGATCTCCTGACGATCGTCCCAGCCGGCCAGGGCATCCACCAGCGCGTAGGCCAGCGCATGCGGCAGGTGGGAGGTGGCCGCCAGCACCTCGTCGTGGTGGTCGGCCTCCATGCGCACGACCTGCGCACCGGCGGCGCGCCACATGGCGGCGACCCGCTCCACGGCGTCTTGCGGGTTCTGCGGCGTGGGGGTCAGGATCACCCGACGCCGGTCGTAGAGTTCGGCAAAGGCGGCCTCGACGCCGCTGTTCTCGGTGCCGGCGATGGGATGGCCGGGCACCAGCCACGGCGGCGGGGTACCAAAGACAGCCCGGGCATCCTCGACCACCGAGCCCTTTACGCTGCCGGCGTCGGTAACCACGGTCCCGGGCTCCACCGCATGCTCCAGGGCGGCAAAGACACCGCGCATGGCACGCAGGGGGACGCAGATCACCACCAGGTCGGCCCCGGCGGCGGCTTCGGCCGGATCGTGACAACCGCGGTCGATCACCCCCAGGGCCTGGGCCCGCTCCAGGTTCTCGGCGCTGCGCCCGCAGCCGATCACCTCCTCGACCGCCCCGCTGCGGCGCAGCGACAGGGCCAGCGAGCCGCCGATCAGGCCGACGCCGATGATGGCCAGACGCCGGATCACGCCGCGCCTCCATGCAGCTGCCGGGACAGCGCGGCCAGGAAGGTGCGGTTCTCCGTCGGCGTGCCGACGCTCACCCGCAGGTGTCCGGGCAGGTCGTAGGCGTCCACCGGGCGGACGATAACGCCGCTGCGCAGCAGCCCCTCGTTGAGCTCGGCAGCCCGCGCCCCGGCGTCGAAGGTCAGGAAGTTGCCGGCGGACGGCAGGGGGACAAAGCCCAGCTCCTCCAGCCCGCGGCGCAGCAGTGCACGCTGCTCGGTGTTCAGCGCCACCGAGCGCTCCAGGTGCTCGGCATCGGCCAACGACGCCGCCGCCGCGGCCTGCGCCGGACCCGAGCAGTTGAAGGGCTGACGGACCCGGTTCATCAGCTCGGCCACCGCCGGGTGCGACAGGGCGTACCCGGCCCGCAGCCCGCCCAGGCCGTGGACCTTCGAGAAGCTGCGGGTGACGATCAGATTCGGGTAGTCGTCGAGCCAGCGGCTGGCGTCCGGATAGTCGGCCTCCTCCACCGCGTACTCGAAGTACGCCTCGTCGACCACGGCCAGGGTCCGCGCCGGCACGGCGTCGAGGAAGCGACGCAGGGCCTCGGCCCCGACCCAGGTGCCGGTGGGGTTGTTGGGATTGGCGACGAAGACCACCTGGACCGTATCGTCGGTCGCCGCCGCCATGGCCTCCAGGTCGTGGCCGCGGGGCTGCGCCGGGTGATCGGCAGCGAGCGCCGGCACCACCCGCGCCTCGGCCCCCACGGCCTGGGTCACGATCGGATAGACGGCGAAGGCGTGCGCCGAGAACACCGCGCACCGCCCGGGACCGAGGAAGGTCTGGGCCACCAGGGCGAGGACATCGTTGGAGCCGTTGCCCAGGGTGACCCGCTGCGGGTCGATGCCGTGGCGCTCGGCGATGGCGTGGCGAAGCTCGAAGCCGTTGCCGTCGGGATAGCGGTGGCCTTCCTGCACCGCCGCGGCAGCGGCCTCGGATGCCCGGGGCGAGGGCCCCAGCGGATTCTCGTTGGAGGCGAGTTTGATCACCTCCTCGACACCGTACTCGCGGCGCAGCGCCTCGATGGGCTTGCCCGGCTCGTAGGGAGCGAGCCCGCGTACGCCCGGGTTGGCCTGTTCGAGGAACGGGGGTTCGGGTACAGCCATGGATCAGATCGCCCTTGGATAGGAGCCGAGGATACGGAAGAGGCTGGCACGCTCGCGCATCTCCGCAAGGGGACCGCGCAGGCTCTCGTCCTCGGCGTGCCCGAGGATATCGATGAAGAAGACGTACTCCCAAACCCCGCGCTGGCGTGCCGGACGCGACTCGATCCGGGTCATGTCGATGCCGTTGCGCGCCAGCGGCTCGAGCAGCTGAAAGAGCAACCCGGAGCGGTTGGCGCTGGAGACCACCAGCGAGGTCTTGTCGTGGCCGCTGGGCGGCGGGGACTGGTAGCCCAGAACCAGAAAACGGGTGGTGTTGCCGTGGTAGTCCTCGATGCGCTCCTGAAGCAGCGGCACGCCGTAGCGCTCCGCGGCCGCCTCGCTGGCGATGGCCGCCGCGCTCGGCTCCAGGGCCGCCAGCCGGGCCGCTTCGGCCGTGCTGGAGACCGGGTGGCGCTCGGCCTGCGGGAGGTGGGTCTCCAGCCACGCGCGGCACTGCGACAGCCCCTGCTGGTGGGAGTAGACCCGGTCAATCGAGGTCAGCCCCCCGGCGTGACTGGCCAGGGCGTGGTGGATGCGTAGCTCCACCTCACCGACGATGGCCAGCTCCGAATCCAGGAAGCGATCCAGGGTATGACTGACGACGCCCTCGGAGGAGTTCTCCACCGGCACCACCCCGTAGTGCGCCGCGCCCGACTCCACCTCGCGGAAGACCCCGCCGATGGTGGCCTGGGGCGACATCCCGGCATCGTGGCCGAAGTGCTTGCTGGCCGCCTCTTCGGTGAAGGTCCCCTGGGGGCCGAGAAAGGCGACGGTCAGCGGCTGCTGGAGCGCCCGGCAGGCGGACATCACCTCGCGGAAGAGCACCGTGACCTGCTCACGGGTCAGCGGCCCACGGTTGTGCTCGGTCAACCGGCGCAGGATCTCCGCCTCGCGCTCCGGGCGGTAGACCTTGAGCGCCTCGCCGCGGCGGGCCTTGGCGCGGGCCACCTCCTCGGCCAGGCGGGCCCGCTCACTGACCAGCTCGAGGATCTGGTCGTCGATCCCGTCGATCCGTTGCCGCAGCGCGGCGAGGTCGTCATTGTCGACGGACATCGCTCCCCCTCAGCTGATCACGCGGACCTTCAGAACCCCCTCGATGGCGCGCAGTTCCTCGGCCACCGCGTCGGGAACCTGCCCCTCGACATCCACCAGGGTATAGGCGAGCTGCTCCTGGGCCTTGTTGAACATGTCGTCGATGTTCAACCCGTGCTGCGCCAGCAGGCTGGAGATCTGACCAAGCATGTTCGGCACATTGGCGTTGACCACGCACAGCCGGTCACCCTTGCCGCTGCGCGGCATGCCCATATCCGGGAAGTTGACCGCATTGCGTACGTTGCCGGTCTCCAGGTAATCGCGCACCTGGTCGGCCACCATGATGGCGCAGTTCTCCTGGGCCTCGTGGGTCGAGGCGCCGAGGTGGGGCAGCGTCACCGCCCGCGGATGGTCCTTGAGGGCGTTGCTGGGGAAATCGCAGACGTAGGCGTGGAGCCGCTCCTCGTTGAGCGCCTGGAGCACGTCGGCCTCGTCCACCACCTCGGCACGGGAGAAGTTCAGCAGGGTGGCCCCCTCCCGGGCCTGCGCCAGGCGCGAGGCGTTGATCAGCCCGCGGGTCGCATCGAGCAGCGGCACGTGGACACTGATCATGTCCGAGCGGGCCATGACATCGCCGACGCTGTGCGCCGCCTCGACGCCGGAGTCCAGGGCCCAGGCAGCGTCCACGGTGATCTGCGGATCGAAGCCGACGACTTTCATCCCCAGGGCCCGGGCCGTGTTGGCCACCTGGACGCCGATGGCCCCGAGACCGACCACGCCGAGGGTCCGGCCCGGGAGCTCGAAGCCGACGAAGCGCTTCTTATTGGCCTCCATGGCCTCGTGCAGCTCGGCGTCACTGCCCTGCAGGCCGCGGCCGTACTCCCAGGCCGGGCAGATGTTGCGCGCCGCCAGGAACAGTCCGGCGATGACCAGCTCCTTGACCGCATTGGCGTTGGCGCCGGGGGCGTTGAAGACCGGCACCCCCCGCTCGGTCATGTCGGCGACCGGGATGTTGTTGACCCCCGCCCCGGCGCGGCCGATGGCCACCACCGAGTCGGGGATCTCCTGGCCGTGTAGATCGGCGGAGCGCACCAGGATGGCGTCCGGGTGCGCGATGTCCGAGGAGGTCTCGAAGCGTTCGCGCGGCAGCCGATCCAGGCCCTTCACCGAGATGTTGTTCAGCGTGAGGATGCGGTACATGGGATTCACCCGTTTCGCCTCTCGAAATCGGCCATGAACTCGACGAGCCGGTCCACGCCGGCCTCCGGCATGGCATTGTAGATTGAGGCCCGCATGCCACCCACCGAGCGGTGCCCCTTGAGCGTGGTCAGACCGGCGGCCTCGGCCTCCTCGAGGAAGAGCTTGTCGAGGCCGTCATCGGCCAGGACAAAGGGCACGTTCATCCACGAGCGCGCCTGCGGATCCACCGGGTTCGAGTAGAACGGCGAGGCGTCGATAGCGTCGTAGAGCTTCTGCGCCTTGCGGTGGTTGATCTCGGCCATGGCCTCGAGACCGCCGAGGTCCTTCAGCCACTGGAACACCAGCCCGGCGATGTAGAGCGGATACGTAGCGGGGGTGTTGAGCATGGAGTCGGCGTCGACCTGCTGCTGGTAGTCCCAGACCGTGGGCGTCTGCGGCATCGCCTCGCCGAGCAGGTCCTCGCGGACGATCACCAGGGTCACGCCGGCCGGGCCGATGTTCTTCTGCGCCCCGGCGTAGATCAGCCCGTAGCGGCTGACGTCGATCGGCCGCGACAGCAGCGTCGAGGACATGTCCGCCACCAGCGGCTTGTCGCCGACGTCGGGCAGCCAGTGGAACTCCACGCCGCTGATGGTCTCGTTGGGGGTGAAGTGGACGTAGGCGGCGTCGTCGGAGAGCTGCCACTGCGACTGCGGCGGCACGTGCATCATGTCCGGCTCGCCGGAGGCGGCAACGTTGACCTCGCAGAACTTCTTCGCCTCGGCGATGGCCTTCTTCGACCACTGACCGGTGTAGATGTAGTCGGCGCGCTTGCCGCCACGCAGCAGGTTCATGGGGATGGCCGAGAACTGTCCGGTGGCCCCGCCCTGCAGGAACAGGACCTTGTAGTTGTCCGGGATCTGCAGCAACGCCCGCAGATCGGCCTCGGCCTTCTCGGCGATGGAGACGTATGCCTTGCCACGGTGGCTCATCTCCATGACCGACATGCCGGTGCCCTGCCAATCGAGCATCTCCTCGGCGGCCTGGCGCATCACCGCCTCGGGGAGCATGGCCGGGCCGGCACTGAAGTTGAAGACTCTACTCATGCGGTGATCCTCGGTTGCGAAACACGAATACCCGGGCCCCGGCAGCGACACCGCCGGCCGTCGACCCCTGACTGCCTACATCTCGGGCGCATCCGGCGCCTCCGGTGCCTCCCCCTCGGCGAGCCCTTCGACCCGCTCGAGGCCGACCAACTGCTCGGCCTCGTCGAGGCTGATGAGCTTGACCCCCTGGGTGTTGCGCCCGACCCGCGAGACATCGGCCACCGGCGTGCGGACCAGCGTGCCACTGCGGCTGACCAGCATGATCTCGTCGTCCTCGGCGGCCTGCACCGCGCCGACCACCCGGCCGTTGCGCTCGGTGGTCCGGATGCAGATCACACCCATGCCGCCACGGCCCCGCCGCGGGTAGTCCTCCACCGGGGTGCGCTTGCCGTAGCCGTGCTCGGTGGCGGTGAGGATATCGCCCTCGCCAAGGATCAGCAGCGCGATCACCCGCTGCCCGGACTCCAGGCGGATGCCCCGCACGCCGCCGGCCGTGCGGCCCATGGCCCGCACGTCCGACTCGTGGAAGCGCAGCGCCTTGCCGGCGTCGGAGAGCAGCATCACCTCGCGATCCCCATTGGTGATCTCGGCATCCACCAGGGTGTCGTCGCCGCGCAGCTCCACGGCGATGATCCCGCTCGAACGCGGCCGCGAGAAGTGCGACAGGGGCGTCTTCTTGACCGTCCCGTTGCGCGTGGCCATAAACACGAAGTGGTCCTCGTCGAACTCGCGAACGGGGACCACGGCGTTGATGCGCTCGTCCTCTTCGAGCGGCAGCAGGTTGACCATCGGCCGCCCACGGGAGGTGCGGCTGCCCTGCGGGAGCTCGTAGACCTTGCGCCAGTAGCACTTGCCGGTGCTCGAGAAGCACAGCAGCGTATCGTGGGTGTTGGCGATGAACAGCTTGTCGATGAAGTCCTCGTCCTTCATCGCGGTGGCGCTCTTGCCCCGCCCGCCACGGCGCTGCGCGCGGTAGCCGTCGAGCGGCTGCGCCTTGACATAGCCGTGGTGGGAGAGCGTGACCACCATGTCCTCCTCGCTGATCAGGTCCTCCAGCGAGAGCTCGGCGGTGTCCTCGCGGATCTCGGTCTTGCGCTCGTCGCCGTACTGATCGCGGATGGCCACCAGCTCCTCGCGGATCACCTCCATCAGCCGCTCGCCGCTGTCGAGGATGTGAATCAGTTCGGCGATGCGCTCGAGGAGGTTGCTGTACTCCTCGACGATCTTGTCCTGCTCCATGGCCGTCAAGCGGTGCAGGCGCAGATCGAGGATCGCCTGGGCCTGGGCCTCGGAGAGGCGGTAGATGCCGGAGTCGGCATCGAGGCCGAAGTGATCGGCCAGATCCTCCGGGCGGGTGGCGGCGGCACCGGCGCGCTCGAGCATCTCGGTGACCACCCCCGGGCGCCACTCACGCGCGACCAGCTCGGCCTTCGCCTCGGCCGGCCCCGAGGACCCCTTGATCAGGGCGATGACCTCGTCGATGTTGGCCAGGGCGACCGCCAGCCCCTCGAGCACGTGGGCCCGCTCGCGGGCCTTGCGCAGCTCGTAGATGGTCCGCCGGGTGACCACCTCGCGGCGGTGGCGGATGAAGGCCTCGAGCACCTGCCTGAGGTTGAGCGTGCGCGGCTGGCCTTCGTGCAGTGCCACCACGTTGATGCCGAAGACGGTCTGCATCTGGGTGTGGCGGTAGAGGTTGTTGAGGACGATCTCGCCGGCCTCGCCGCGCTTGAGCTCAAGGACGATGCGGATGCCTTCCTTGTCGGATTCGTCACGCAGCTCGGAGATGCCCTCCAGGCGGCGCTCCTTGACCAGCTCGGCGATCTTCTCGACCAGCCGCGCCTTGTTGACCTGGTAGGGGAGCTCGGTGACCACGATGCGCTCGCGGTCGGCGGTCATCTCCTCGACCTCCGCGCGGGCGCGCAGGACCATGCGCCCGCGGCCAGTGCGGAAGGCCTGATGGATGCCCGCGGTACCGAAGATGATGCCGCCGGTGGGCAGATCCGGCGCCGGCACATACTCGATCAGCGACTCGACGGGCAGTTCCGGGTCGTCGACCAGGGCCACGCAGGCGTCGATCACCTCGCGCAGGTTGTGCGGCGGGATGTTGGTGGCCATGCCCACGGCGATGCCGGAGCCGCCGTTGACCAACAGGTTGGGCAGCCGGGTCGGCAACACGTGCGGCTCCTGCTCGGAGCCGTCGTAGTTGTCGACGAAGTCCACCGTCTCCTTGTCGATATCGGCCAGCAGCTCGTGCGCCAGGCGCGCCATGCGCACCTCGGTGTACCGCATGGCCGCCGGCGAGTCGCCATCGATGGAGCCGAAGTTGCCCTGGCCGTCCACCAGCCGGTAGCGCATGCTAAAGCTCTGGGCCAGGCGCACAATGGTGTCGTAGACCGCGGCGTCGCCGTGGGGGTGGTACTTACCGATGACGTCACCGACCACACGCGCCGACTTCTTGTACGGCTTATTGTAGTCGTTGCCCAGCTCGCGCATGGCGTAGAGAACACGCCGGTGCACGGGCTTGAGGCCGTCGCGGACATCGGGAAGGGCACGCCCGACGATTACGCTCATGGCGTAATCGAGGTACGACTGCCGCATCTCGTCTTCGAGGTTTACAGGGAGGATCTCGCGGGCAACGCCGGTCATGCGCTCTTCTCAAGACTCTCCTGGGGAAAAGGCCGATGGTATCATACCGCCGCCCGACCGGGAGCGCAGGGAGCCGTCCGCTTGGACTTGACCAACCAACTGATCCTGTTCGGCGCCGCTCTACTGCTGGTGAGCGTGCTCGCCAGCGTGGTCTCCGATCGAGTCGGCGCGCCGATGCTGCTGGTCTTCCTGGGCATCGGCATGCTCCTCGGCGAGGAGGGGCTGTTCGGGATCGACTTCGACGACATCCAGGCCGCCCACCTCATCGGCAGCCTGGCGCTGGCGATCATCCTCTTCGACGGCGGGCTGCGCACCCAGACCTCGACATTCCGCGTAGCGCTCAAACCAGCGCTGACCCTCGCCACCGTCGGCGTGATCATCACCGCCGCTATCACCGGCGGGGTGCTGGCCTGGGTCTTCGACCTCGACTGGAAACAGGGGCTGCTCCTCGGCGCCATTGTCGGCTCCACCGACGCCGCGGCAGTCTTCGGGCTGCTCCACGCCCGCGGCCTGGAGCTCAAACAACGCGTGGCCGCCACGCTGGAGATCGAATCGGGCTCCAACGACCCGATGGCGATCTTCCTGACCATCATGCTGGTGGAGATCCTGGTCCAGCAGCCAGACCTGCTCGCCGCGGCGGCGGCCCTGGAGTTTGCCCAGCAGCTCGGCCTGGGCGCGGCCTTCGGCGCCCTGGGCGGCCTGGCCCTGGCCGGGCTGATCAACCGCATCAACCTCACTCCCGGGCTCTACCCGCTGCTCGCCCTCGGCGGCGGCCTGGCCATCTTCGGCGCCGCGGCAGTCCTCGGCGGCAGCGGCTTCCTGGCCGTCTACCTCGCCGGGCTGATCGTTGGCAACCGCCGCCTGCAGGCGGCGCAGAACATCCGCCGCTTCCACGACGGCTTCGCCTGGCTGGCGCAGATCACCATGTTCGTGGTGCTCGGCCTGCTGGTCACCCCCTCGGAACTACTCCCCGTCGCCGCCCAGGGCCTGCTGGCGGCCGCGGTCCTGATCCTGGTCGCCCGCCCGGTGGCGGTCTTCGCCTGCCTGGCGCCGTTCCGTTTCCCGTGGCGCGAGCAGCTGTTCATCTCGTGGGTGGGGCTGCGCGGCGCCGTGCCGATCATCCTCGGGCTGTTCCCGCTGCTGGCCGGGATCGATCAGGCAGACCTGTTCTTCAATGTGGCCTTCTTCGTGGTGCTGGTGTCGCTGGTCGTCCAGGGCTGGACCATCGCCCCGGCAGCCCGGCTGCTGGGCCTTGAGGTCCCGCCGGATACCGGCGCATCCCAGCGGCAGGTGATCGACGTGCCGCAGCAGACCGACTATGCGTTCATCGCCTACCGGATCACCGAGACCTCACCGACCCTCTACGAGCCGGTCAGCCGGCTCAACCTGCCGCCCTCGGCCCAGGCGGTGGCGCTATTCCGCAGCGGTGAGGCGCTGCGCCATCCGCAGCGCGAGGTGCTGCGTCCCCGGGACTACCTCTACCTGCTCGCCCTGCCCCGGGACATTGCCGACCTGGATCGCCTCTTCGTTGCCCCCAGCGGGCCGGCGTATCTTGAGGAGCAGCGCTTCTTTGGCGAGTTCACCCTGGATGGGGCGGCGCGATTGGGGGATATTGCCAGCGCCTACGGCATTACCATGCCGAGCGGTGCCCAGCCCGAGCAGTCCCTGAGTGATTACCTGCTGTGGATCTTTAACAACCGGGCGGTGGTCGGCGACCGGGTGCGAATCGACAACCTGCAGTTCACCATCCGGGAGATCCAGGAGGGGCGCATCGCCAAGGTGGGCATGCGCATCGGACAACGGGGCTGAACGGAACACGCGGACTCGCCCCATCCCCCGGAAGCGGCCCCGCACCCGCCGGGGGGTGATCGGGCTCGCCGAACGCGCCCCGGCGGGGTCCCCTGCGCTGCTTGCCCGCGCAGGGCCGCGCGCAAAGGAACGGCGCTGGAGCGCCGTTCTGCGCTGCGCGCTGACCAGCGCGAACCAGGAAAGGTTCGCGCTGGCCCCCTGCTTGGGCTGCGCTGCTCGGCGCGTTCGGAATGCGCCCGATCACCCCCCGGCGGGTGCGGGGCCGCTTCCGGGAGTCAGCCAGCGCCCTCGAATAACCGAGCGATGCCGTCGGCGTCCGGCTGGTGGACCACCCCGCGCTCGGTGACGATCACATCCACCAGCTCCGCCGGCGTGACATCGAAGACCGGGTTCCAGGCGCCGACCGCCTCGGACTCCGGGGCGATCCGGCGCCCCCCCGCATAGAGGACCTCCCGGGCATCCCGGGTCTCGATAGGGATCTGCTCGCCGGCGGGGGTGGCCAGATCGATGGTCGAAGTGGGGGCCACCACCATCAAGCGGACACCGTGCTGGCGCGCGGCCAGGGCCACCGCATAGGTACCGATCTTGTTGGCGACGTCGCCGTTGGCGGCGATCCGGTCGGCGCCCACGATGGCCCACTGCACCTGCCCGGTGCGCATCAGGGCCGCCGCCGCGCCATCAGCCAGCAGGTCCACCGGGATGCCGTCGGCGGCCAGCTCCCAGGCGGTCAGCCGGGATCCCTGCAGCCAGGGGCGGGTCTCGTCGGCGAAGACCCGCTCGACCCGACCGTCCGCCCAGGCGGTCCGGATCACCCCCAGCGCCGTACCCAGCCCGCCGGTCGCCAGCGAGCCCGTGTTGCAGTGGGTCAGCACGCCGCTGCCCGGCTGGATCAAGCCGGCGCCAGAACGTCCCATCCGCCGGTTGGCCGCCACATCCTCCTCATGGATAGCCTGAGCCTCGGCGAGCAGGGCCGGCGCCGGGTCCTGATCCTCGGGCAGCCGGGCGGCAAAGGCCTCCATACGCCTCAGGGCCCAGCCGAGATTGACGGCCGTGGGCCGCGAGCGGCGCAGGGTGTCGATGTCCTCGGCCATGCCGGCCTGCCAGCCCGACCCATGGGTCCGCCAGGCCGCCGCCCCGGCCAGCGCTGCCCCGTAGCCGGCGGCCACGCCGATGGCCGGGGCACCCCGGACCACCATGTCGGTGATGGCCTGGGCCACGCTGGCGGCATCGGCGCAGCACAGGTATTGCTCCTGGTCGGGGAGCAGGCGCTGATCGAGCAGATAGAGCCCCTCGTCGCGCCACTCCAGCGCCCGAACCGTGTCGTGGGAGGCAGTATTCAAGTCGTGGTACCCTCGCTGCAGTGAAAACGGAGCGTATTATGGAACGTGTCGACACTCTGATCCACGCCCGCTGGGTGATCCCGGTCGAGCCGACCGGGCACGTGCTTGAGGACCACGGGGTCGCGCTACGCGACGGGCGCATCGTGGCCGTGGCCGGTAACGACGACCTGCGCCGAGCCTACCAGGCCGACGAGCAACGCGAACTCGGCGAGCACGTCCTCATCCCGGGGCTGATCAACGCCCACACGCACACCGCCATGACCCTGCTGCGCGGCATGGCCGACGACCTGCCGCTGATGACCTGGCTGACCGAGCACATCTGGCCAGCCGAGCAGCGCTGGGTGAGCGAGGCCTTCGTGCGCGACGGCAGCACCCTGGCCATGGGCGAGATGCTCCGCGGCGGGGTGACCTGCTTCAACGACATGTACTTCTACCCCGAAGTCACCGGCGAGGCCGCCCGCCAGGTGGGCATGCGGGCACTGCTCGGGATGATCGTCATCGGCGTCCCCAGTGGCTACGCGCAGAGCCTGGACGAGTACCTGGAGAAGGGGCTGGCGCTCCACGAGCAGTTCCGCGACGACCCTTTGGTGCGCACCCTGTTCGCGCCCCACTCGCCCTACACCGTAGACGACAGCTTCCTCGGCCGGATCGGCGAGCACGCCGAGCGGCTGGACGTGCCCATCCACATCCACGTCCAGGAGACTGCCGACGAGGTCCAGCAGAGCCTGCGTGAGACCGGCAAGCGGCCCCTGCAGCGGCTGGATGAGGTCGGTCTGGTCTCGCCCCGGCTGCTCGCCGTCCACGCCACCCAGCTCGAATCCGCCGAGATCGAGCGCCTGGCTGCCGCGGGTGCCCACGTGCTGCATTGCCCGGAGGCCAACCTCAAGCTGGCCAGCGGCTTCTGCCCTGCCGCGGCGCTCACCCGGGCCGGGGTCAATGTAGCCCTGGGCACCGATGGCGTGGCCAGCAACAACGATCTCGATCTGATCGGCGAGATGCGCACCGCGGCCCTGCTGGCCAAGGCGGTCTCCGGCGACGCCGCTGCCCTCCCCGCCGAGCAGGCCCTGGCTATGGTCACCATCAACGCGGCACGGGCCTTCGGCCTGGACGACGAGATCGGCTCCATCGTCCCCGGCAAGGCCGCCGACCTGACCGCCATCTCGTTGGCGGACCTCAACCAGCACCCGATCTACAACCCGCTCTCGCAGCTGGTCTACGCCGCCAACCGCCAGCACGTCACTGACGTCTGGGTGGGCGGTCAGCCCCGGGTGCGCAACGGCCAGCTGACCACGCTGGATACCGCCGAGACCATTGCCCGTGCCGAGCAGTGGCGGGAGCGGATCGCCGCAGAACGGGCGCAATAGGCGCACACGGTGACGGAGGGAAGCCCATGACCCGGGCCGACGACCAGGGCAGCGAACGCAACGAGGACACCCGCGAGACAGCGCAGTTCGACGCCACCGGGGACTGGTGGGAGCCGGACGGCAGCCAGCGGGCGCTGCACGACATCAACCCGATCCGCCTGGAGTGGGTCGAGGCACGGCTCGGCGGGCTGGCCGGCAAGCGCATCCTCGACGTCGGCGCTGGTGGTGGCCTGCTGGCCGAGGCCATGGCCCGGCAGGGCGCGCAGGTTCTGGGCATCGACACGGCACGCCAGGCGCTGCAGACCGCCAAGCTCCACGCCCTGGAGGCGGAGATCACCACGTTGGACTACCGCGTCTGCACGGTGGAGGAACTGGCCGAGGAAGCCCGCCGCGGCGAGATCGAGCCCTTCGACGCCGTGGTCTGCATGGAGATGATCGAACACACTCCGCGCCCGGAATCGGTGGTGGCCGCCATCGCCACCCTGCTGCGCGACGGCGGCGATGCCTGTTTCTCGACCATCAACCGCACCCTGCGCGCCTACGCCCTGGCCATTGTCGGCGCCGAGTACATCCTCGGCCTGCTGCCCCGGGGGACCCACCAGCACGAGCGCTTCGTGCGCCCCTCGGAGCTGGCCCGCTGGGGCCGCCCCCACGGCCTGGCCCTCCAGCAGGTGACCGGGCTGGGCTACAACCCGTTCGCCCGCACGGCCTGGCTGAAGCGAGACGCCTCGGTGAACTACTTCGCGCATCTGCGCAAGGCATGACGGCCCGGCACGGCGTCCTCTTCGATCTTGACGGCACGCTGGTCGACACGGCGCCGGATCTGATCGCCTGCCTCCAGGGGTTACTCGCCGAGGCCGGCCGCACCCCGGCGCCTAGCGCCGCCCTGCAGGCCACGGTCTCCCACGGGGCGCGGATCATGGTCAGCCACGCCTTTTCGCTGCCCCCGAGTGATCCGCACGCCGTCGCCCTGGAGCAGGAGCTGGTCCGGCGCTACCGGGCCCGCATCGCCGATGAGAGCCGCCTGTTTCCGGGTATGGCGTCGGTACTCGACACCCTGGAGGCCCAGGGCATCCCCTGGGGCATCGTGACCAACAAGCCCACCGACCTCACGGAGCCACTGCTGGAGCGCCTGGGGCTGGATACCCGTGCCGGGGCCGTGGTTTGCGGCGACACCCTGGCCCGGGCCAAACCCCACCCCGATCCGATCCGCCACGCCGCGGCCACCCTGGGCTGCCCGCCCGAGGCGTGCTGGAGCCTGGGCGACGCCCGGCGGGATATCGACGCCGCAGCGGCAGCCGGCGCCCGAGGGCTGGTGGCGCTGTTCGGCTACCTCCACGCCGGCGATCGCCCCGCCCTGTGGGGCGCCCACGGGCTGATCCGGCAACCCGCGGAGTTGCTGGGTTGGATCGATCCGGGGCTGAACGCCAGACTCGAACCTTCCACCGCCTAGCAGCGCATCATGAGCCCAAGCCACATCCCTCCCGAGACCCTGGCCCGCGCGGCGCCGCCAGGCTCGAGCCTGGACTACGCCCTGCGCCTGGCACCGGCGCACCAGCGCGAACCGCTGCAGGCCATCGCGGCGTTCACGGGCGAGATCCGGCGCATCCCGTGGCATACCCAGGAGGCCGAAGTCGGCCGCGCCACGCTGCACTGGTGGCGCACCGAGCTGGCCCGGATCCTCGAGGGCGGCGGGCAGCACCCGCTGGCGGCGCCGCTGGCCGCTGCAGTGCATGAGCACCAACTCCCGGGCGCGGAGCTGCGCGCGATCCTCGATGAGGCGGACCGTGCGCTGGACGGCGACCGGCCGGAGACTTTTCCCGAGCAGCTCCGTCTGGCCGAGCGCCACGCTGCGGCCCCGCTGCGTCTGGCAGCGCAGGTGCTGGTCGGCGACGCTAGCGCCACTGGGTACGCCACGGCCCTGGGCAGCGCTGTCGGGCTCACCCGCAGTCTGCGCCTGCAGGGGCTGGCTGCGCGCTACGGCGACAGTGATCTGCCCCGGGAGACGCTGCGCCAGGCCGGGGTGCCGGCGGAGGGGCCGTTGCTCCAGTCCGATGGCACGGCCCTGCCCTCGTTGCTTCGGGCGCTGGCCGTGCAGGCCGATGCCATCGCGCCGTTGTTTCCGGCGGCGCGCGGGCAGGCGCCGGAGGACCGTCGGCGGGTGGCTGCCTTGCGCCCGGTGACGGCGTACGCTGCGCTGCACCAGGCGCTGATCGCGGAGATCCTGCGCCGCGGGCCGGCGGAGCTGATCCGTGGCCGGCTGACGCTCACGCCGTTGCGCAAGGTGTGGGTCGCTTGGCGGGGGCAGCCGTAGCCCCCGGCCGCAGGCCCCGGGCCGGATCTTTGCGGACGCGCCGAGCAGCACAGCCCAAGCAGGGGGCCAGCGCGAACCTTTCCTGGTTCGCGCTCTGGTCAGCGCGCAGCGCAGAACGGCGCACCAGCGCCGTTCCTTTGCGCGCGGCCCTGCGCGGGCGAACAGCACAGGGGACCCCGCAGGGGCGCGTCCGCCGATCCGGCCCGGGGCCTGCGGCCGGAGGGCGGCTGCTCGCGTTACCCACGAGGCCCGCTGGCAGCGCTTGCCTGCCGGGCGGCTCTCACCCCTTCTCCCCTGCATGGGCAGCAGGTTGCGAAACCGGTAAAGTAGATGCAGCAAATGCGACCCCGTCGGCCACCACAGACCGCGAGAGCAGGCCCATGACCGATCCGCAGCAGCCATCGGCCCGCGACGAGCAGCGCCTCTACGAAGCGATCACCCTGGCCATGTACATCCACCGCGATCAGCGGCGGCGCTATACCGGCGAGCCGTACTGGAAGCACCTCGCCGAGGTGGCGGCCCTGACGCGGCTCGGGACAGAAGAGACCGACGCGCTGATCACCGCATGGCTCCACGATGCCGTCGAGGACTCCAGCCTGGAACCCGGGATGCTCTGCGCCCAGTTTGGTGAGCAGGTGCGCTCCGGTGTGATGTGGCTGACCTGCCCCGCGAGCCAGGAAGACGAACCCCGCGACCAGCGCACGGCCCGCGCCGTTAAGCAGCTGCGTCAGGCGCCAGGCTGGGTGCAGACGATCAAGTGCGCCGACCTGGCCAGCAACCTCGCCTCCATTGCTGACCACGACCTCGCCTTCGCGCGTCGCTACGTGCCAGAGTGCCGGGCCCTCTACGAGTCCCTCGGGCAAGCCAGTCCGCCGGTGCGGATGCTTGCCGCCAAGGAACTGGTGGCTGCCGAAGCCAAGTGCTTCCCCGTGGAGACGAACCCCCGGGGAACGCCTGCCTGAGGACGAGCGCCGCTGTCCCGGAGGGCTCGATGGACCGCCCATTCCCCGGTGTTCGGCCCCGGGCCCCTCCCGGCCTGCCTTGCTCGCCACCGGAGCGCTGGGTAAGGTACGGCGTTTCCCGTCGTTCACCACCATCAGGGGATAATCGTGGCCGAACAAGCGTTGATCTCCGCCGACTACCAGCCCGCCCAAGACGCCTTTGACGGGCGCGTCATCCTGGTTACCGGCGCCACCGGCGGCATCGGCAGCGCCGTCTGCCGCCGCCTCGCCGCCGCCGGTGCGACCTTGGTCATCCTCGATAAGGACCTCAAGGCCCTCGAGGCCCTCTACGACCGCATCGTCGAGGACAACCACCCGGAGCCGGCGATCTACCCGATGAACCTCGAAGGCGCCACCTTCGACAACTTCCCCGAGGTCGCACAACGCATCCGGGAAGGGCTCGGGCGCCTCGACGGCCTCCTCCACGCCGCGGCGACCATGGGCAAGCCCGCCCCCATCGAGCTCTACGACATGGAGACCTGGTACAAGACCCTGCAGGTCAACCTCAACGCCGCCTTCATGCTCACCCAGGCGTGCCTGCCCCTGCTGCGCGAGTCCGACCAGGGCAGCATCCTCTTCACCAGCGACGCCAGCGGCCGCAATGGGCGCAAGGCTTACGGCGGCGCCTACGCCGTCGCCAACGCCGGGCTCGAGGGTCTGATGCGGGTGCTCGCGGCCGAGCTGGCCGAAAACACCAGCGTCTGCGTCAACACCCTCGACCCGGGCATCGTCGCCACCGGCTTGCGGCAGAAGGAGTTCCCGTTCGAGAACCCGCTGGAACTCACCCAGCCCCAGCAGGTGGCCGGGGCCTTCCTGCGCCTGCTCGGCCCCGACGGGCGGGATTGCCACGGCCAGGCCTTGAGCGTCGAGCCCGCGCAGGCGTGAGCACGACGGCGCCACGCCCTCACCCCGGTCTGACCGAGGAGCGTCTGGCCTGGCTGCTCGAGCGGCTGGTGGCCCACCACGGTGAGCAGCACTGGTGGCCGGCGGAGACCGCCTTCGAGGTGCTGGTCGGGGCGATCCTGACGCAGAACACCGCCTGGAGTCACGTCGAGCGCGCCATGGAGCAGCTCCGGGTGGCCGGGCTGCTCGATCCGGTGGCGCTGATCGAGGCCGACCCGGAGGAAGTGGCCACGGCCATCCGCCCGGCGGGATACTTCAACGTCAAGACCAGACGACTACGCAACCTGTGCATCACCTACCTGCAGGAAGGCTGCATGGAGGGCATGCAGCTCCAGCGCACCGAGGCGCTGCGCGAGAAGCTGTTGGCGGTCAACGGGGTCGGACGCGAGACCGCCGACGACATCCTGCTCTACGCCTTCCACCGCCCGGTGTTCGTGGTCGACGCCTATACCCGGCGGATCCTCCAGCGCCTGGGCTGGATCCAGGGCGACGAGGGCTACGAGCGGCTACGGGGCGGCGTCGAGGCGGCCCTGGGGCCGAACACCGCGGCCTTCAACGAGCTGCACGCCCAGATCGTCGCTCTGGGTAAGGACACCTGTCGCCCCACGCCGCGCTGCCCGGACTGCCCGCTCAACGCCGCTTGCGCCCACGCCGCCGGCGACGCTGCGGGGCCGGCCGCCTGACCGGCTCCGGCGGGGTCAGACCGACGTGCTCATAGAGCTCGCGCTTGCCGGCCTCATCCAGCTCGCGCAACTGGCCGCGGCGCAGATCCCGTGGCATCACCATGGGCCCGTAGCGCACGCGGATCAGGCGGCTGACCGTGACCCCCTGCGACTCCCATAGCCGGCGCACCTCCCGGCGGCGGCCCTCGGTGACAATGACGTGGTACCAGGCGTTGGTGCCCTCCTGGGGTTCGTCCACCGGCATCCCCGACTCCACGACCTCGAAGTGGGCGGGACCGTCCTCCAGCTCGACGCCGTCCACCAGCCGATGGACCATCTCCTCGGTGACTTCACCGTGGATCCGGCAGGCGTACTCGCGCTCGACACCGGTGGAGGGGTGCATCAGGGCGTTGGCCAACTCGCCATCATTGGTGAACAGGAGCAGGCCCTGGCTGTTGATATCCAGCCGCCCGACGGCGATCCACCGCCCGGGCGTGCGCGGCAGCCGCTCAAAGACCGTCGACCGACCTTCCGGATCGGAGCGGGTGGTCACCTCGCCCTCGGGCTTGTTATAGAGCAGGACCCGCCGCGGCGGCTCGCGGTGGACCCGCTGCACCGTGCGGCCGTCCAGCTCCACGTGATCGCGGGGCCGTGCGCGGTCGCCGAGCTTGGCCGTACGCCCCTCGATGCGCACGCGTCCGGCCTGGATGGCCGCCTCCATCTCGCGGCGCGAGCCGAGCCCGGCACGCGCCAGCACCTTCTGCAGTTTCTCCCCTGCGGGTTGATTCCCACCGTCACTCGTCACGGGTCGCCCCCTGTTGTTCATCGCTGGTTGCCGGATCCTCGTCGCTTTCGTCGCCCTCGTCGGGCAGACGCAGATCCAGCTCCAGATGCGCCTGGTCCGGATCCTGCAGCGTGGCCAGATCCGGAAGCTGATCCAGCCCGCGCAGGTTGAAGTGTTCGAGGAACCCCCGGGTGGTGGCGTACATCGCCGGGCGCCCCGGCACGTCCCGGCG
Organism: Halorhodospira halophila SL1; assembly: GCF_000015585.1. Classification (NCBI taxonomy): domain Bacteria; kingdom Pseudomonadati; phylum Pseudomonadota; class Gammaproteobacteria; order Chromatiales; family Ectothiorhodospiraceae; genus Halorhodospira; species Halorhodospira halophila. The sequence goes on from NC_008789.1 coordinate 659,267, forward strand.
CCCCACCACGCGGATCCAGCCGCGCTCTTCGAGCGTGCGGATGATCGAGGTGCTGACGCTGACCCCGCGCACCTGTTCGATCTCCCCCCGGGTGATCGGCTGGCGGTAGGCGATCAGGGCCAACGTCTCGAGGACAGCCCGTGAGTAACGGGCCGGCCTCTCCTCCCAGAGCCGCGAGACCCATGGGGCCATCTCGGCGCCAACCTGGATGCGGTAGCCGCCGGCCACCTCGCGGATCTCGATCCCGCGACCCTGGTAGTCCGCGGAGAGCTCGGCCACGGCCCGACGGATGTCATCCCGGCTCGGGGCCCGGTCGGCATCGAACAGACCCTGGATGCGCTCGAAGGTCAGGGCTTCGCCGGCGGCGAGCAACGCCGCCTCGATGATCTGCTTGAGTGGTGGCATGTTCATCGCGCGCGGATATAGATCGGGGCAAAGGCGTCGGCCTGGACCAGTTCCACCATGGACTCGCGCACCAGTTCGAGCAGCGCGAGGAAGGTCACGACCACTCCGGTGCGCCCCTCCTCGACCTGAAACAGCGCCTGGAACGGGGTGTAGCGCTCATTGTTGAGCCGACTCAGGGTATCGCTCATCCGCTCACGGATGCTGATCGCCTCACGCTCAACCTGGTGGTTCTCGTTCAGCTGCGCCCGGCGCATGACCTCCGAGAAGGCCAGCACCAGCTCGCGCAGGCTGACCGCCGGCGGTTGCGCCTGGGGCTGGCACGCCGGCGCCTCGGCCGCCGCCGGGAAGATGTCCCGCCCCACCCGGGGGAGTTCGTCGATCTGCTCGGCCACCTTCTTGAAGCGCTCGTACTCCTGCAGCCGACGGATCAGCTCGGCCCGCGGGTCGTGGTCCTCCTCCTCGTCCTCCTCGGCCGCCGCCGGCCGGGGGAGCAGCATGCGCGATTTGATCTCCGCGAGCATGGCCGCCATCACCAGGTACTCGGCGGCCAGCTCCAGGCGCATCTCCCGCATCAGCTCGACATACTCCATGTACTGCCGTGTGATCTCGGCGATGGGGATATCGAGGATGTCGAGGTTCTGTCGCCGGATCAGGTAGAGGAGCAGGTCCAGCGGCCCCTCGAACGCCTCGAGGAAGACCTCGAGGGCGTCCGGGGGGATGTAAAGGTCGTCCGGCAGCCGCCGCAGCGCTTCATCGCCGACGCGGGCCACCGGCTCGCCGCCGCCGGCTGGATCCTCGGCAGGGGTCGCCTCGGCGGCGGTCTCGCTCACCGGTACTCCAGGCCCATGGCACTGCGCACCTCGCCAAGGGTCTCTCGCGCCTCCTCGCGGGCCTGCTCACAGCCGTCGACGATGACCGAGCGCACATGCTCGGGATCGTCCTCGTACTCCCGCGCCCGCTCGCGGATCGGCGACAGCTCGGCCTCGACGGCGTCGATGATGCAGCGCTTGCACTCCAGGCAGCCGATGCCGGCGGTGGTGCAGCCCTCCTGCACCCACGCACGGGTCGACTCGTCAGAGTAGACCTGGTGGAAGTCCCAGACCGGGCACTTCTCGGGATTCCCGGGGTCATTGCGGCGCACCCGGGCCGGGTCCGTGGGCATGGTGCGCAGCTTGCGGACCACGTCGTCGGTGGGCTCACGCAGGCCAATGGTGTTGTCGTAGGACTTGGACATCTTACGGCCATCGAGCCCGGGCATCTTCGCCGTCGGCGTCAGCAGCACCTCGGGCTCCGGCAGCAGCTCCCGTGTGGTGCCGTCGAGGTAGCCGAAGAGGCGCTCGCGGTCGGCCACGGTGATGTTCGGCTGCCCCTCGAGCAACGCGTGCGCCACCTCCAGGGCCTCGCGATCGCCATCCTGCTGGTAGCGCCGGCGCAGGTCCTGGTAGAGGCGGGCGTTTTTCTTGCCCATCTTGCGCGCCGCCTCCTGGGCCTTCTCTTCAAAATCCGGCTCGACGCCGTAGAGGTGGTTGAAACGGCGGGCCACCTCGCGGGTGAGCTCCAGGTGGGCCACCTGGTCTTCGCCCACCGGCACCTCGGTGGCCTTGTAGATGAGCACATCCGCCGATTGAAGCAACGGGTACCCGAGGAAACCGTAGGTGGACAGGTCGCGGTCGTTCAGCTGCTCCTGCTGATCACGGAACGTTGGCACCCGCTCGAGCCAGCCCAGCGGGGTCATCATCGACAGCAGTAGATGGAGCTCCGCGTGCTCGGGCACCCGGGACTGGATGAACAGCCGTGCCAGCTTCGGGTTGACGCCGCAGGCCAGCCAGTCGATGACCATGTCCCAGACATTGTCCCCGACCACCCAGGGGGTCTCGTAGTGGGTGGTTAGGGCGTGCCAGTCGGCAACGAAGAAGAAGCATTCGTACTCGTTCTGCAGGCGCACCCAGTTCTTGAGCACGCCGTGGTAATGGCCCAGATGCAGCCGTCCCGTCGGGCGCATGCCCGACAGGACGCGGCTGGGTCGTTGGTTGATGTTAGCCAAGCAACGCTCCTTATCGTTGATTCGCGATTCGAGCCGGGGCGCTCAAGCGCCCTGGAAGACGCGGGTATCGCCGACCCCTTCGCGGATGACCTCGGCGGCCTCGCCGGTGAGATCGATCACGGTACTGACGCCACCGCCGGTGGGACCGCCGGCCACGACGGCATCGATCAGCTTGCCGATGCGCTCCTGGATCGCCTCGGGGTCATTGAGCGGCATGTCGTCACCGGGCATTTGCAGCGTGACGCTCATCAGGGGCTCACCGAGGGTGTTGAGCAACGCCCGGCTCGCCGGGTGATCCGGCACGCGGATGCCGATGGTCTTGCGCTTGGGGTGCTGCAAGCGCCGGGGGACTTCGGAGGTCGCCCGCAGGATGAAGGTGTACGGCCCCGGGGTATGGGACTTGAGCAGGCGATAGGCGTAGTTTTCCATCTTGGCGTAGGTGCCGATATCCTTGAGATCCTTGCACGCCATGGTGAAGTTATGGCTATTGTCCAGACGCCGGATCTCGCGGATGCGGTCGAGGGCCGCCTTGTCGCCGAGGCGACACCCGAGGGCGTAGCTCGAATCCGTCGGGTAGGCGATAACGCCACCATCGGCGAGGATCTGCACGGCCTGGTTGATCAGGCGCTGTTGGGGCGTCTCCGGATGGACTTCAAAGTACTGCGCCATGACTTCCTCTCCCGTGGACACGCCCCGGCCATCCCGGGGCACGGCTTCATTGTACCGGACCCCTTTTCGGAGCGATAAGGTAACGAGCCATGTATTACGCCATCATCAGCCAAGATGTGGAGAACAGCCTGCCGCTGCGCCAGTCGGCACGGGCGGATCACCTGGCCCGGCTGGAGCAGCTTCGGGACGAGGGGCGGCTGTTGCTGGCCGGACCGTATCCAGCGGTGGACACCGAGACCCCCGGCGACGCCGGCTTCACGGGGAGCCTGGTGGTTGCCGAATTCGACTCCCTGGAGGCGGCGCAGGCGTGGGCCGATGCCGACCCCTACGTGGCGGCGGGCGTCTACGAGCAGGTGGAGGTCCGGCCGTTCAAGCCGGTCTTGCCCTGACCGCGACACCGAGCGGCCGGACACCACCCGCTGTGGGGTGTGACGGGCCGGACCGGCGCCATTGAGCGCGCTGAGCACCGCAGCCCCGGCGGGGGTTCAGCGCGAACCTTTGCCGGTTCGCGCTGATCAGCGAGGTTTTGTCCGAGCGGCGCGCAGCGCCGCGAGTTAAGCGAGCGGCCCCGCCGGGGCGAGGCGCGCAAGGGACCCCGCCAGCGGGGCGCGCTCGTTCGGCGCCGGTCCGGCCCGTCACACCCCACAGCGGGTGGGTTCGACAGCCGCCTCCACGGCCCCGGGACCCCGTCTCCGGGGCCCCGGGAACGACTCAGGCGCCGCGCTGCTCGGTGGCACCCGCCGAGGGCGCGTCACCGTTGCGCCGCCAGATGTCGTAGTTCAGGGCGCCGGCGAAGCTGACCCAGGCCAGATACGGGATGAACAGCAGCCCGGCCAGCCAGTCGGCCGCCAGGAACGCCGCCGTCGTCAGCAGCACCGAAAGCCACAGGGCCCCGAGGACCACCAGGCCGCCAAAGAGCTGCTGCAGACCGAAGAACACCGGCGTCCACAGGGTGTTCAGGGCGATCTGCAGCGCCCACAGGGCCAGGCCCAGGGCCAGGACCTCGGAACCGGACATCGCCACCCGCCAGGCAGCCACGGCGATCGCCAGGTAGAGTACCGTCCACGCCACCGGGAACAGCCAGTTCGGCGGCGTCCAGCTCGGCTTGTCCAGTTCGTCGTACCAGCGCCCCGGGCCGAACATCGCTCCGGTAGCCGCCGCCGCCATGCAGGCGCCGAGAAATGCGATAAAAATCAAAAGACTCACTGCAGCCACTCCTTGATCTGCTCGGGTTCAGGCACCGAGCCACTGTGGACCAGTTGCTCGTCCACCACCACGGCCGGTGTCGACATCACACCATACTGAACCAGGGCCTCCGGCCCCGTCTCCTTCTGCACCTGTGCAGCCAAACCCAGATCGGCAGCCACCTGCTCGATCCGCTCGGCGGTGTTGTTGCACTTGGCACAGCCGCTACCCAGTACCTTGATGGCTTTCATCGGACAAGCTCCTCCGTTTGCACAGACATGATAACGGGCTGCCGAGCCCCTCACACCCCGGCGAATAGTAGCGGTTCGACCGCATTGAGGATCCACCCGGCCAAGGTGAAGGCCACCAGCAGCAGGACGAAGAAGATCGCCAACAGCCGCCACTGCATGACCTGCTTGAGCAGCACGAACTCGGGGAAGCTCGCGGCCACCGTACTCATGCAGAAGGCCAGCGTGGTGCCGATCGGCAGCCCCTGAACGATCAGGCTCTCCATCACCGGGACCACGCCGGTGATATTCGTATACAGGGGGATGGCGACCAGCACCGCCGCCGGCACTTGCCACCAGTGCCCGGCACCGAGATTCTCCTCGATCCACCCGTCCGGAACGAAGCCGTAGAGGGCCGCCCCCAGGCCCACGCCGATGAAGACCCACTTCCAGACCCGGCCGAAGATCTCGCGCACCTCCTTCCAGGCGAAGTCGTGGCGCTGCTGCAGGGTCAAGCGTTCCGCGCGGGCATCCCCAGCGGCCGCCGCGTTGCCCTCGGCGTACGCCTTGGCCAGGAACGGCTGCAGATACCGCTCGGCACGGATGGCGTCGAGGAAGGCGCCGCCGACCATACCGATCACAAAGCCAACGGCCACATAGATCAGGGTCAACTCCCAGCCGAGCAGGCCCCAGAGCAGGACGACGGCCACCTCGTTGATCATCGGCGAGGTAATCAGAAAGGCCATGGTGACGCCGATGGGGATCCGCGCCGTGGTGAAACCGATGAACACCGGTACACTCGAGCAGGAGCAGAACGGCGTGACCGCCCCGAAGGTCGAGCCGAGGAAGTAGCCGAGGAAGCGGTTGCGACCGGCCAGGAAGGCCCGCACCCGCTCCACGTTGAGCGAGGCCCGGGCCAGGGCGATAACATAGATCAGCACGGCCAACAGGACGAAGATCTTCGCCGTGCTCTCGACGAAGAAGTGTGCCGCATCGCCGAACGGCGTACCGGCCTCGATGCGCAGCAGTTCGTGAACGATCAGGGTGGCGAACTGGGCGAAGAGCTCAAGCATGATGGGCGACCAGGGTTTCGATATCTGGCGCCATTGTTATATACGTTTCTCCATATATCAAATCGGTCAACGGTTCCCGTGTCGCGCCCTGCGGGCTAGGATGGCCGGATTGAACGCTCGGAACCACGACAGGAGGCCTCGAACCATGGAGATCGTCGGCGAGACCCATCGCGGCCACCAGCGACCTCGCAACGAGGACCGCATCGACTGGGATGAAGAGGCCGGGGTGGCGGTACTGGCCGACGGCATGGGCGGCCTGCCCTACGGGGCCGAGGCGGCGCGGCTGGCGGTGGAAGCGGTCATCCGCATCGCGCGCACGCACCACGGCAGCGACCACACCTGGCTGGAGTCCGGTGGAGACCCGGCGGATCTGGTCCAGCTGGCCAACCGGGCCGTGCTCTCCTACACGGAGCGCGACCGCCGCTACGAGGGCATGGGCACCACCCTCGCCCTGCTCTGCGCGGCCCCCGACGAGGTGGCCCTGGCCCACGTGGGCGACTCGCGCATCTACCGCTTCAGCGAGGGCCGCCTGGAGCGCTTGACCCGCGACCACACGCCGGTGCAGCGCGCGGTGGAGACCGGCGAGATGACCGAGGCCGAGGGGCGTCGCTCCCCGGAGCGCAACGTCCTGGAGCGCGCCCTTGGCGCCGTGACCTGGGCGGAATCCGACGTCACCCGGTTGCCCCGCCGGCCCGGGGAGCTGTTTTTGCTCTGCTCCGACGGCCTCACCGAACCCCTGGAGGACGCCGCCATCGCCGCCATCCTGGCCGAGGAGGACCGCTCACTGAACCAGCGCGCCCAGGACCTGATCGAAGCCACCCTGGATGCCGGCGGACCGGACAACGTCTCCGTGGTGCTGGTCCGCACCTAGCCCGCCGACCGTCTAGCGGCGGCGCTTGCGCTTCTTCTCGCGCTTCTTGGCGTGGTGAATCACCCGCTGGCGCCGCCGGCGCTGGCGCTCGGTAAGCTGGTTGGGCTTGTCGGCAAAGGGGTTATCGCTGGCCCGGCACTCGATGCGCACCGGCGTCCCGTAGAGGTCAAAGGTGTCGCGGAAGAAGTTCTCCAGGTAGCGCATATAGGCCCGCGGCAGCCGCTGCACCTGGTTGCCGTGGATCACGATCACCGGCGGGTTGTGGCCGCCCTGGTGGGCGTAGCGCAGCTTGATCCGCCGCCCCCGCGAGAGCGGCGGCTGATGGTTGGCCAGCGCCTCCTGCAGGGCGTCGTTGAGTTCCGGCGTGGCCAGATCCCGGTGTGCCGCGGCGTGGGCGCGCTCCACCGATTCGAGCAGCAGGCCGACGCCACTGCCGTGCAGGGCCGAAACGAAGTGGTGGCGGGCGAAACCGAGGAAGGCGAAGCGCAGATCCAGATCCCGCCGTACCTTGCGGCGCTGATCGGGATCCAGGCCGTCCCACTTGTTGATGACCAATACCAGCGCCCGCCCGGCCTGCAGGACGTGCCCGGCCAAGTGCGCGTCCTGCTCGGTGATCCCTTCCTGGGCATCGGTCACCAGCATCACCACCGAGGCCCGCTCGATGGCCTCGAGGGTCTTGACCACGCTGAACTTCTCGACCGTCTCCTGAACCCGCGCGCGACGCCGCACCCCGGCGGTGTCGATGAGGGTGTAGTGCTGCCCGTCGCGCTCGAACGGCACGGCAATACTGTCGCGGGTGGTGCCCGGCTCGTCGTAGACCACCACCCGCTCCTCGCCGAGGAGGCGATTGACCAGCGTGGATTTGCCGACGTTGGGCCGGCCGATCATCGCCACCGGAATCCCGCCTGGGCCATCGGAGCCCACCGCATCCGGCTCAGCGGGAGGCAGGAGCGCGAAGACGGCGTCCAGCAGCTCGCCCACCCCACGACCGCGCGTCGCGGCGATGGCGTGAACCGGCTGCAGGCCCAGACCGTGGAAATCGGCGGCCGCCACCCCGGCGTCGAGCCCGTCGGTCTTGTTGACCGCCAGGAACACCGGCACCTGGGCTCGCCGCAGCTCAGCGGCGATCTCCTCGTCACCGACGGTGGCCCCGGCCTGCCCGTCGACCAGGAAGACGACCGCATCGGCACCGGCGATGGCGGCCCGGGCCTGCTCGTGCATGCAGCCGCCGACCCCCTCGAGTTCTTCCCCCATGCCTCCGGTATCCACCACCACGGCGTGGCCCCCCTGGTGGCGCACGATCCCATACTGACGGTCCCGAGTCAGGCCCGGGTGATCCGCCACGAGGGCGTCGCGGCTGCCGGTGAGCCGGTTGAACAGGGTCGATTTGCCGACATTCGGCCGCCCGACCAGGGCGATTACCGCAGACATTGGGCATTCCCCGCATTGGCTGGGACAAGTGTGCCGCGCTGAACGGCGGCTGAGGGCGGGGATTATAACGGACGGGGCAACGGCCCGTGAGCCGCTGCCCCCCGGGGAAGGTCAGACCATGGCGTCGATTTCACCGCCAGCGTCCAGATCTTCGACGCCACCCGAGGCGTCGTAGCTGGCAGCGCCACCGTCGTCCTCAAGGGACTCGGTGCTGGTGCCGACGTCCTCGCCGCCGGCGATCGAGGAGATGTCTACCGTGTCGGCCCCGCCTGCGGCATCACCGCCGAACTCGGAACCGCCTGCGCTCTCCATCTCCTCCCCCTCGAAGGGGTCGTCACCGCCCGCGCCCTGGGACGGCGGCGGCATGCTCGGCGCACCTCCGCCAACTCCTCCAACTGCAGACATCACTACCTCCTGCGCTTCAACTCGATGTAGCCGGGCTCTCCGCACGCCGATCCGGCACTCCATTGCCGGTTGCGGCTGTTCGGTTCCGGTCTCCGCCCTACCCCTTCCACGGCAGGCTGCGCGCCGAGGCGCAGGGCGTTGCCGGTTACGAGTAGGACCTGCAACCCGCGTGCCGGGTTCCAGGTCCTATCTTTGCCTTACCCCCGTTGTCGTCGGATAGCCCGCCGACTTGAGGGCCTCAGGAGGACGAACCGGCGGCGGAGGCGCCGAACTGCTGCCGGGACCCGGCGTCCACCCGGAAGTGCTTGCGATTGAGCTGGAGGACCAGCCCGATCGTCGCCGCCTGCACCGTCAGGGCGATGGCCGTCAGCGCCCAGTAGGCGGCCCCGTAGGTCTCGATGACGCCGTGGTGCGCCAGACCGACGTTGGTGAAGAAGTGGATCATCACCGCCAGCGCCACCCCCGGGCAGACCAGCGTGTAGGAGCCGGCCGAGCGCTCAGGGCCCACCACGAAGCGGCCGAAGTAGTTGAACCGGCGCAGGACCACCCAGCCCAGCAGCAGCAGTGCCACCTGCGCAGCCAGGAAGTAGGTCAGCAGCCCCAGGGTCTGGACCCCGCCGGCCTCAGCCCCGAAGTGGGCCTCGATGCCCGCCGTCTGGCGCACCAGAGTGATGCCGATGATGGTCAGCACAGGCACGCCGATCCACAGGCTGGGGGCACTGATCGGATTGGCGTTCTGCTCCATCATCGCGCGGATCCCGAGGACCAGCATGACCGCGCCGGTGATCACCGCAGCGATGAGGAAGAAGCTGGACAGCGCCAGACTGAACGCCGCCGTGGCCGGGACGCTGCTCATCCCCGCCGGTGCCGCCAGGCCGACGCCCACCATCGACAGGGCAAAGGCCGGCAGCGCCTGAGCCAGGCTGTTGTCGGCGGCGCAATCACAGTCGCTCTCGGTAAGCACCCGGCCCCAGAAATCGCCGAGCTGGCGCAGGGCCCAGCCGCCGACGACCAGGAAGGCGACCATGGCCGCGGGGAAGAGCCACTCGACGATGGCCGACAGTCCCGGGACGAAGACCATGCCGAGGACGAAGCCCACGTTGATGGTCATGGCCACGGTCAGCGGCGCGGCGAGCAGCTGCACCTCCGTCCGGTTGCCGCGCATGTTCTTGAGGTAGGCATCCGTCCTGAGGAACCGCCGATGCTCGCGGATATTCCAGAACAGCAGCCGGAAGTGGATGAACGCCATCGCCAGGATGCCCGCCCAGGCCAGCACGATAGCCGTCTGCAGGCCGGTGTGGCCACTCTGCAGGGCGGCGGCGATATCCTCGAAGAACGGCACCATCCCCTCGGACGGCACCCAGAACATCAGCCACATGAAGAACGACACGGTCAGCCCGCCGGCGCCGAGCGCCGCGAGCCAGTAGAGCGGGGAGTAATTCTCCCCCAGGTCCTTGGGCAGTCGATGGAACATGGTTCCTCCCTTGCGTTGTCAGGTTGCCGATTCGGGTGGCTTGCGACCGCATCAACGTTCTTGAATACGATTGTATGCGTATATTCGAAATTAGGTCAAAGGGGTGACCGCGCACCCCGCGAGGGGAATCAGCTGGAGAGGAAGGCGGCAGCCAGGAGGGCCTGGGTGTACGCCGTTTGCGGCGCGCCGAACACCGATGCGGCCGGCCCGCGCTCGACCACCCGGCCGGCCCGCATGACGATGACCTCGTGGGCCAGGGCGCGGACCACCTGTAGGTCGTGGCTGATGAAGAGGTAGGCCAGGCCATGGCGGCGCTGCAGATCGCGGAGCAGATCGACGATCTGCGCCTGCACCGAGACATCCAGCGCTGAGGTCGGCTCGTCGAGAACAACCACCTGCGGCTCGAGGACGAGCGCCCGGGCAATGGCAATCCGTTGACGCTGCCCGCCGGAGAACTCGTGGGGGTAGCGATGGCGGGTCTCGGGGTCGAGCCCGACCTCTTCGAGCACCCGCACGATGCGTGCCCTACGCTCATCGCGACCGAGGCGCGGATGGTGGAGGTCGAGCCCCTCGCCGACGATGTCGCCCACCGACATGCGCGGCGAGAGGCTGCCGTAGGGGTCCTGGAAGACGATCTGCAGGGCGCTGCGGTAGGGGCGCAGCTGCCGCGCCGTGCGCCCTTGTAGCTCCTCGCCGCGGAAACGGATGGAGCCGTGGCTGCGCTCCAGACGAAGCAGCGCCAGCCCCAGGGTCGACTTGCCGGAACCGCTCTCGCCCACCACCGCCACCGTCTGCCCGGCGCGCAGGGTGATGTCGATGCCATCCACGGCACGGACCCAGTCCACCGGTCGGCGCAGCAGGCCGCCGCGCACCGGGAAGTGCACCCGGATGCCCTCGCCGTGCAGGAGCGCGGGCGCCTGCGGGTCGGCCGCCACCGGCTCCCCGGCGGGCCGGGCAGCCAGCAACTGCCGGGTGTAGGGGTGCTCGGGACGACTGAACAGGCGCTTTGCCTCGGCGCGCTCGACGATCTCGCCCTGGCGCATGACGCAGACCCGATCGGCCACCAGCCGGATCACGTCCAGGTCGTGGGTGATGAACAGCAGGGCCATGCCCAGCCGCGCCTGGAGGTCGGCGAGCAGGCGCAGGATCTGCGACTGAACGGTCACATCCAGGGCCGTGGTGGGTTCGTCAGCAATGAGCAGATCGGGCTCGTTGGCCAGGGCCATGGCGATCATCACCCGCTGACGCTGTCCACCGGAGAGCTGGTGGGGGTAGGCGGTGAGCATCCGCTGCGGGTCGGGAAGCTGGACCTGCTCGAGCAGGGTCAGCACCCGACGCCGGGCTGCCGTCCGGTCCAGACCGCGATGGACCAGCAGGGTCTCGCGGATCTGCTTCTCCACCGTGTGCAGCGGATTGAGCGAACTCATCGGCTCCTGGAAGATCATGCCGATGCGCCCCCCGCGATGCTCGCGGAGTACCGGCTCAGGAGCGCCGAGCAGCTCGCGGCCGCGGAAGCGGATCGAGCCGGCCGGATGCCGCGCCCACGGGTACGGCAGCAGCTGCAGTACCGAGTGCGCGGTCACCGACTTACCCGAGCCGCTCTCCCCGACCAGGCCGACGGTCTCACCAGCGGCGATCTCCAGATCCACCCCGCGCACCGCCGGTGCAGCATCGCCGAAGGCCACCTGCAGGTCACGGATGCTCAGCAACGGCTCAACCACGGTCGCCCCCCTGCGCCTTGCGCGGATCGAAGGCGTCGCGGGCCGCCTCGCCGACGAAGATCAGCAGCGACAGCAACAGCGCCAGGCTGAGAAAGGCCGAGATGCCCAGCCAGGGCGCGTGCAGATTGTCCTTGCCCTGCTGCAGCAGCTCCCCCAGCGACGGCGACCCCGGGGGGAGGCCGAAGCCGAGGAAGTCCAGCGAGGTCAGCGTGGTGATCGAGCCGTTCATGATGAACGGCAGGAAGGTCAGCGTGGCCACCATGGCGTTGGGCAGCACATGGCGGAACAGCACCCGCAGGTGCCCTGCCCCCAGCGCCCGGGCCGCCTTGACGTACTCCAGATTCCGCGCACGCAGCACCTCGGCGCGCACCACCCCCACCAGGCTGACCCACTGGAACAGCAGCAGGATGAACAGCAGCCACCAGAAGCTGGGCTCGATCAGCGCCGAGGCGATGATGATGATGTAGAGCGCCGGCAGGCCCGACCAGATCTCGACGATCCGCTGACCAAAGAGATCCGTCTTACCGCCGAAATACCCCTGCAGCGCGGCCACCACCACGCCGATCACCGAGCTGGCCACGGTCAGCAGCAGTGCGAAGACCACCGAGATCCGGAACCCGTAGAGGATGCGCGCCGACACATCCCGACCCATATCGTCGGTCCCCAGCCAGTTCTCCGCCGAGGGCGGCGCCGGGGCTGGCTCCGGCAGGCCGTAGTGCACGGTATCGTAGCTGTAGCGGATGGGGGGCCACAGCGCCCAGCCCCCGGCATCGATCAGCCCCTGCACGTGCGGGTCCCGGTAGACCGCCTCCGTGGGCAGCTCGCCGCCGAACTCCGTCTCCGGGATCGACTCGACCACCGGGAAGTACAGGCTGCCCTCGAACCAGACCACCAGTGGCCGGTCGTTGGCGATGAGCTCGGCGAACAGGCTGACCACAAACAGCCCGACAAAGATCCACAGTGCCCACCAACCGCGACGGTTGGCACGGAACCGGGCCAGGCGACGCTGATTGATCGGCGACAGGGACGGACCCACCGGCTCAGACCTCCCGGGTCTCGAAATCGATGCGCGGGTCGACGGCGACGTACATCAGATCGCCGACGAGGTTCAGCACCAGCCCGAGCAGGGTGAAGATGAACAGGGTCCCGAACATCACCGGGTAATCCCGGTCCACCGCCGCCTCGAACCCGAGCAGCCCCAGCCCCTCCAGCGAGAAGATCACCTCGATGAGCAGCGCACCGGTGAACAGGGTCGAGACGAAGGCCGCCGGGAAGCCGGCGATAACGATGAGCATGGCGTTGCGGAAGACGTGGCCGTACAGCACCCGGCGCTCGGTGACCCCCTTGGCACGGGCGGTCACCACGTACTGCTTGTGGATCTCTTCAAGGAAGGAGTTCTTGGTGAGCATGGTCAGCCCGGCAAAGCCGCCGATGACCATGGCCAACACGGGCAAGGCGATGTGGTGCAGGTAGTCGAGGATGCGCATGGGCCAGGAGAGCTCCGCCCACCCCTCGGAGACCAGTCCGCGCAGCGGGAAGAGGTCGAGATAGGTGCCCCCCGCAAAGAGGATGATCAACAGGATGGCGAACAGGAACCCCGGCACGGCATAACCGATAATCACCAGCGCCGAGGTCCAGACATCGAAGGGCGATCCGTCGCGCACCGCTTTGCGGATGCCCAGCGGGATGGAGATAAGATAGACCAGCAACAGGGTCCACAGCCCCAGGGAGATGGATACCGGCAGCGCCTCGGCGATGAGTTCGAGGACCGACTGATCCCGGTAGAAGCTGTCGCCGAAGTCCAGGGTCAGGTAATTGCCCATCATGGTCAGGAACCGCTCGTGGGCAGGCAGATCGAAACCGAACTGCCGTTCCAGCTCGGCGAGCAGCTCTGGGTCCATGCCGTGACCACCGCGATAGCCACCCTCGGCCTCGCCGAAGGCCGCCCCCACCTCGCCGCCGGAGCCGGCCACGCGGGCGGTCGCCTCGACCCCGGTGCCGGCCAGCTCAGCGGTGATCCGCTCGATGGGCCCGCCCGGGGCGGCCTGCACAATCAAAAAGTTGATGACCATGATCCCGAGCAGGGTCGGGATCATCAGCAGCAGGCGACGCAGGATATAGGCCGGCATATTCCCCATCCGCTATCGGACCGACCGCGGGCCGTTGGCCTCGCGCAGCCGTTGCTCCTTGTCCGGGTCGACCCACCAGGTATCGAACCCCAGTCCGTACTTCGGGGCCGTCTCCGGCCGCCCGAACTTGTCCCAGTAGGCGACCCGATGGACCGGGGTATGCCAGTTGGGGATCACGTAGTGGCCGGCGAGTAGGACGCGGTCCAGGGCGCGGGTCAGGTGGACCAGCTCATCGCGATCCTCAGCGGAGACCAGGCGTTCGACCAGTTCGTCGACCACCGGGTCCCGCACCCCGGCGTAGTTCCGGCTGCCCGGTTCGTCAGCGGCCTCGGAACTCCAGTACATGGCCTGCTCGTGACCCGGCGAGGGCGATTGCGGCAGCACCACCACAGCCATATCGAACTCGAAGTGATCCAGCCGGTACTGGTACTGGGTGGTATCCACCGTGCGCACCCGCGCCAGGACTCCGATGCGCCGAAGGTTCTGGACGAACGGCAGGGCCACGCGCTCGAAGCTCGGGTTGACCAGGAGCAGCTCGAAGACCAGCGGCCGACCGCTGTCCCGGTGACGCAGGATGCCGTCGTCCCCCACCGACCAGCCGGCCTCCTTGAGGATGCGGAGCGCCTTGAGCAGATTCTCGCGGTTCCAGCCCGAGCCGTCGGTGACCGGCGGCCGGTACGGCTCGAAGACCGCCTCGGGGAGCTCCTCCCGGAAGGGGGCGAGGATCGCCTGCTCGGCCTCGCCCGGTGCACCGCGAGCTGCCAACTCCGAGTTTTCGAAGTAGCTCGCCGTACGCGTATACGCCGAGTGGAACAGCTGGCGGTTGGTCCACTCGAAGTCGAAGGCGTAGCTCAGTGCCCGACGCACCTCGCGGTCCTCGAAGACCGGGCGACGGGTGTTGAAGACGAACCCCTGCATCCCCGCCGGGCGGCTGTGCTCGATCTCCTCGAGAACCATGCGTCCTTCGCGCTGCGCCGAGGTCTCGTAACCGGTGGCCCAGTGGCGGGCAGTATACTCCTCGCGCAGATCGAACTCCCCGGCGCGGAAGGCCTCCAGCGCAACGGTGGCGTCTCGGTAAAAGTCGTAGCGCAGGCGGTCGAAATTGAACCGCCCGCGACGCACGGGCAGGTCTTCCGCCCAGTAGTCCTCCACCCGCTCGTAGGTGATGCTGCGCCCGGGACGGGCCTCGGCGATCCGGTAGGGCCCACTGCCCAACGGCGGCTGCATGGTGGTCCGGCTGAAATCGCGTTCCTCCCAGTAATGCTGAGGCAGCACCGGCAGCTCGCCCATGATCAGCGGCAATTCGGGATTGCCGGCGTGGGCGAACTCGAAACGCACCCGATGACGACCCTCGGCCTCGGCGGACTCGACGTGGCGGTAGTAGGAGCGCAACCTGGGGTGCCCGTGCTCACGGAGCACTTCGAAACTGAAGACCACGTCATCGGCGGTGATCGGTTCACCGTCGTGGAAACGGGCCTCCTCACGCAGCTTGAACTCGACCCAGGCGTTGTCCTCGGCCACCTCCACGCGTTCGGCGATCAGCCCGTAGACAGAAAACGGTTCATCATCGGCGTGGACCATCAGGGTATCGATCACCATCCCCAGACCCGGCGGTTTGGTCCCGCGCAGGATGTAGCCGTTGAGGCTATCGTAACTCCCCCGCGCCTCGCGGATGACCGTACCCCCCTTGGGGGCCTTCGGGTTGACGTAGTCGAAGTGGGAGAAGTCCGGCGGGTATTTGGGCTCGCCGTGCAACGCCAGGCCGTGGACGCCCGGGGCGTCCTCCTCGTTGCCGGTCGCGGCGGAGAGCGGGAGCAGAACCGTCAGGAACACCGCCGCCATCACGGCCGCCCAACAGGGCGGAGAATGCCGGGGAGCGCAGCGCCTGCGGGGGAATGGGAGCATGCTCGACATGTTATCATCCCCGGCGTTTCGCCCTTGGCACGCGCAAGCAAGCAACAGTTGCCGGAGAGCAGATATGGGATTCCTGCAGAACAAGCGCATCCTCGTCGTCGGTGTCGCCAGTGACCGCTCCATCGCCTGGGGCATCGCCGAGGCGATGCACCAGCAAGGCGCCGAACTCGCCTTCACCTATCAGAACGAAAAGCTCCAGGACCGGGTGACCAAGCTGGCCGCGTCGGTGGACAGCGAGCTGGTCTTCCCTTGCGATGTCAGCTCCGACGAGCAGATCGAGTCGGTCTTCTCTGAGCTTAGCAAGCACTGGACCGATGGCATCGACGGCATCGTCCACGCCGTGGCCTTCGCACCGCGCGAGGAGCTCGCCGGCTCGTTCGTGGACAACACCACGCGCGAGGGCTTCCGAACCTCCCACGAGATCTCGGCGTACAGCTTCGTGGCCCTGGCGCGCTGCGGGCGGGAGATGCTGCGCCAGCGTCAGGGGTCGTTGCTCACCCTGACCTACCTCGGCGGCGAGCGGGCCCTGCCCAACTACAACGTCATGGGTGCGGCGAAGGCCAGCCTGGAGTCGACCACCCGCTACATGGCCGCAGATCTGGGTCCGGAGGGCATCCGGGTCAACGCCATCTCGGCCGGGCCGATCCGGACGCTGGCGGCTTCGGGGATCGGCAGCTTCAAACAGATGATGAACTTCAACGAGCAGGCGGCGCCGTTGCGCAAGAACGTCTCCACCGAGGAGGTGGGGCACGTGGGCGCGTTCCTCTGCTCGGACCTGGCTTCGGGGGTTACCGGCGAGGTGGTGCACGTCGACGGCGGCTTCCACTGCGTCGCCCTGTCGGGCGCGGAGCTCTAAGGCGCCGGGCCGCACGGCAATCCGGCGCTGAACCAGAAAGGCCCCGCGGCGTGAGCTGCGGGGCCTTTTACGTTGGGCCGTGTCGCGCCGCGGACGCTGGATGACGGTGAAGAGCGGCGCCTGACGGGATCGTCGCGCCATCCAGGGAGCGGTGAGCCCCCCGTCACCGGGGGCGGACGAGCGCGCCGCTTTGCGGTCCCCTGCGCGGCTCGCCCGCGCGGGTCGCTCGCTTAACTCGCTCCGCTGACGCTTCGCTCGGACAACACCTCGCTAAAAGCGCCGACGCCCAGCGTCGGCGCTTTTCCCCGCTCGGGCTACGCTGCTCGGCGCGCTCAATGCCCCCGGTGACGGGGGGCCTCACCGCGCCCCACGCCACCGTGACATGCCCGTCCGCCGCCCTCCACCGTCGCCCGGCGCCTGACAGGGGTCCCGACGCAGCCGCCGCCCCGCGCTAGAGGCGCTCGCGGGCGATCTCGATCTCCGCCTCGGCGCGCAACGCGCGGATCAGCGCCCGCACCTCCGAGTCGCCCGCCATGCGCTGGAGCTGCTGCTGCAACTGCTGCCGCTCCTGGGCCGAAAGCCCTTCCGGATCGCCGCGGCTGATCCCATCCAGGCGGAGCAGCGCCGCGGAGCCGTCATCCAGCTCCACCCGGGCGTAGCCGTCCACCTCCAGGGCAAAGGCCTCACGCACCACGGCCTCCGGGTGGCTGCGATCGTCCCGGTAGGCGTCTTCCACAGTGAAGCGCTCGACCTCCAGCTCCTCGGCCAGCTCATCCAGAGAGTCGCCGTCGCGCAGCCGAGCGACCAGCTCCTCGGCCCGTTCCCGGGCGAGGTCGGCAGCGCGCTCCTGCCGAAGCTGCTCGCGGATGGTATCCGCCACCTCTTCCAGCGGCTTCGGCTCCGCCTCGCGGTGCTCAAGCAGCCGGACCACCAGGTAACGATCCTCGTCGACGCGGATCAGGTCGCTGTTGTAACCGTGCTCGAGCACGTCCTCGCTGAAGGCCTCCTCCACCACCTCGGAGAGATCGCCAATCCCTTCGCCGCCGTCGCGGTCGATCCAGTCACTGGTGCGGACCTCCAGCCCGAAGGTGTCGACAAGCGGCTCCAGGCTGTCGGGTTGCTCGAAGGCGATGTTGCCGAGCTCGTCGCCGGCCTCGATCAGCTCCGTGCGGTACTGCTCACGGATAGAGTCGGCCAACAGCTCCTCGCGGACGTCATCGAACGTTGGCGGGTCATCGTCGTCGCCGTAGCGCTCGTCGTAGCGCTCCTGCAGCGTCTCGTCGTCGACGTCGACCTGATCCCGCAGGGCCAGCGGCCCGAGCTCGACATACTCGAGACGCACCGCCTCCGGGGCCATGTAGTCATCGGTGTGGGCCTCGTAATGGGCCTCGACCTCGGCGTCGTCGACGCTGACCTCGTCGGTGTACCGGTCGGCGTCGATCTCCACATAGCTAAAGCTGCGCGACTCATCCTGCAGACGTACCAGCCGCTCGAGCTGCGAGGGGGTGCTGATGCTGCTGGCGAAGACCGCCTGCTGAAACTGGTCAGCCTTCAGATCCCGCCGGACGAGCCCCTCGTAGTCCTCGGGCGTGAGGCGGTTGCGCTCGAGCAGGGTCTGATATCGGGCCCGGGAAAACTGCCCGCCCTCGTGGAAGATCTCCTGGCCGCGGATGGTCTGCGCCACCTCCTGATCCGTGACCCGCAGCCCCTGCTTGCCCACGTAGGCGTGCAACAGCTGCTCGTCAATCAGCTGCTCCAGGGCCTCGCGGCGTAGCGCGGCGCCGTCGAAGGCGCCATCCGGCAGGTCGCCGCCAAACATCTCGCGCAACTGCGCGCGTTGGCGCTCGACGGCCTGATCGATCTGGGAGCGCGGGATTTCTTCGCCATCAACGCGGGCGACCACTGCATCGTCCTGGCCACCACCGAAGTACTCGTAGCCACCCATGAAGATGAACGGCAGGGCGATGAACCCGATGATGACCCACGCAATCCAGCCCTTGATGCCGTCACGAATCGCCTGAAGCATGCCTTGTCTTCCGCCGAGTGCTGATGTGGGGGATCAGGATACAAAAAAGGCGCCACTGTGGGCGCCTTCTTTGTTGCGGCCGATTGGGCCGCGTACTTTTTGGCGGAGCGGACGGGACTCGAACCCGCGACCTCCGGCGTGACAGGCCGGCATTCTAACCAACTGAACTACCGCTCCGTGATTACGTCGATTATTGTAACAACTTTTTGCCGCTTGTCTACCCCTGGTGGGTGGTGAGGGATTCGAACCCCCGACATTCGCCTTGTAAGGGCGACGCTCTCCCAACTGAGCTAACCACCCGAACCGAATAAGCTCTTTAGTTTATCGCATCCTTGAGCGCCTTGCCAGGCTTGAAGCCCGGTACTTTTGACGCCGGGATGTCGATGCTCTCGCCGGTGCGCGGGTTCCGACCGGTGCGGGCGGCCCGCTCGCGGACGGTGAAGGTGCCGAACCCGACCAGCGTGACCTGGTCGCCCTCGCGCAGGGCGTCAGTGACGGACTCGACCATCGCGTCGACGGCGCGCGCGGCAGCGGCTTTGGAAAGATCCGCGGAGTCGGCTACCGCCTCGATGAGCTCACTCTTGTTCATCCCCGTGTCCCCTTTTCGGTTTTTTTGACTCGATGCTGGCGTGGCTGGCCCGTTCAGGCCGAGGGCGCCGGACACACCCTGACGACCCCCTGCGATCCCAACCCTACCACGGCGCAGCGCGCTTCCACAGCGTTACCCGGTGTATCACATCCCTAGGCAGCGCCGACGTCGCCGCCCCGGGCTTCGGGGCCCGGGCGCCCAGTTGCCGGCGTTATAGCAGCGGCTTTTCCAGACTGTCAAATGGGCGGCACCGCCTCAGTGTGGCCGCTTGGGGTCACCCTCCCCCTCGCCGACTGCCACGCGCGTGGCCGCGTCGGCATCGCCTTCACCCTCCGGGGCCGGGAGCGGTTCAGGCTGACGGGTCAGGGCCACCTCGAGGACCTCGTCGATCCAGCGCACCGGCCGGATGTCGAGCTTCGACTTCACGTCCTTGGGCACATCCGCCAGATCCTTTTCGTTCTCCGACGGGATCAGCACCGTGTCGATGCCGCCCCGCAGGGCGGCCAGAAGCTTCTCCTTGAGCCCACCGATGGGCAACACCTCGCCGCGCAGGGTGATCTCACCGGTCATGCCCACGCCCGCCCGCACCGGGATGCCGGTCAAGGCCGAGACCAGGGCGACACACATGCCAGTGCCAGCCGACGGACCGTCCTTGGGGATGGCCCCCTCGGGGACGTGGATGTGGTAGTCGTTCTTGGTGTAGAACTCCGGATCCAGTCCCAGGGTGCGGGCCCGGCTGCGCACCACGGTGGTGGCAGCGTCGATGGACTCCTTCATGACGTCGCCGAGCTGTCCGGTCTGCGTCGCCCGCCCCTTGCCGGGCACCACAGCCACCTCGATGGTCAGCAACTCGCCACCGACCTCGGTCCAGGCCAGACCGGTGGACTGGCCGATGCGATCCTCGGTCTCGGCGACCCCGAAGCGGTAGCGGCGCACCCCGAGGTACTTGTCGATATTGCGGCGGGTCACCTGCACGCCGGCGCTGCGCTTGCGGCCCTTGGACTCGCCCTCGACCAGCCCCTTGACCACCTTGCGGCAGACCGTCGCCAGCTCCCGCTCCAGATTTCGCACGCCGGCCTCACGGGTGTAGTAGCGGATGACGTCGCGGATGGCACTCTCCTTGACGTCCAGCTCGCCCTTGCGGATGCCGTTGGCCTTCATCTGCTTGGGCAGCAGATAGCTCTGCGCGATGGCGAGCTTCTCCTCCTCGGTGTAGCCCGGCAGGCGGATGACCTCCATGCGGTCGAGCAGCGGCGCCGGGATGTTCATGGTGTTCGCCGTGCAGACGAACATCACGTCGGAGAGATCGAAGTCGACCTCAAGGTAGTGGTCGCTGAAGCTGCTGTTCTGCTCCGGATCCAGGACCTCCAACAGGGCCGAGGACGGGTCGCCCCGGAAGTCCATGGCCATCTTGTCCACCTCATCGAGCAGGAACAGCGGGTTGCGCTTACCCGCCTTGCTCAGGTTCTGCACAATCTTGCCCGGCAGCGAGCCGATGTAGGTGCGGCGGTGGCCACGGATCTCTGCCTCGTCGCGCACACCACCGAGGGACATGCGGGTGAACTTGCGGTTGGTGGCCCGGGCGATGGACTGCCCCAGCGACGTCTTGCCGACACCCGGCGGCCCAACCAAACAGAGGATCGGCCCCTTGAGCTTGCGCACCCGTCGCTGCACGGCCAGGTACTCGAGGATGCGCTCCTTGACCTTGTCCAAGCCGTAGTGGTCTTGATCGAGGACCTTGGCGGCGTGCTTGAGATCGTGCCGCACGCGCGTCTTGTCCTTCCAGGGCAGGCTCACCAGCCAGTCGAGGTAATTGCGCACCACGGTGGCCTCGGCGGACATCGGCGACATCATCTTGAGCTTGTTCAGCTCCTGCTTCGCCTTGTCCAGGGCCTGCTGCGGCATCCCGGCCTGGTCGATCTTGTTCTCGAGGTCCTCGACCTCGTTGGGCACGTCCTCCAGCTCACCCAGCTCCTTCTGGATGGCCTTCATCTGCTCATTGAGGTAGTACTCCCGCTGGGATTTCTCCATCTGCTGCTTGACGCGCCCGCGGATGCGCTTCTCGATCTGGAGGATGTCGATCTCCCCCTCGATCAGGCCCATCAGGTGCTCGAGGCGCTCGCGCGGGCCCTCCATCTCGAGGACCTTCTGCTTCTCCTCGACCTTCAGCGCCATGTGCGCAGCAATGGTGTCAGCCAGTCGGCCGGGCTCCTCGATCCCGGAAAGCGAAGAGAGAATCTCCGGCGGGATCTTCTTGTTGAGCTTGACGTACTGCTCAAACACGTTGGTCGCGGACCGCGCCACCACCTCCAGCTCGCGGTCCTCGTCGCTGGGCTGCGGCTCGGGCACCGTAACCAGATGGGCCGAGAGGTATTCGCCGCTATCGAGCAGCTCGACCAGGCGCGCCCGCTCCCCGCCCTCGACCAGCACCTTCACCGTACCGTCGGGGAGCTTGAGCATCTGCAGGATCGAGGCCACGGTGCCGTAGCCATAGAGTTCTTCGACACCCGGGTCATCGACCTCGGCGCTGCGCTGGGCGATCAGGAAGATCCGCTTGTCCTGCTCCATGGCCGCCTCGAGGGCGTGGATGGAGCGTTCCCGCCCAACGAACAGCGGGATGACCATGTGCGGATAGACCACCACGTCGCGCAGCGGCAAAACCGGCGCCTGGGTGACGGTCTGCGGGGATTCGGGATTGTGAGCGGTTGGCTCAGCCATTGGATGCGAACCTCATTGGCGTGCGAACGGCGGGACGCGCGCGGCGGTGGCCGCGCGCCCCTCCTCTGGGTTCGGAATGGGGGTGATACGGGCGGGTTTCAAGGTGCGCCGAGTCGGCGGCGCCCTACTCGTCGGACGCCGCCTTGGAATGCTCGGGGCCCGCGTAGACGATGTACGGGTCGCTGTCGCCGGCGATGACCGACTCGTCGACCACCACTTTGCTGACATTCTCCATGGACGGGAGCTCGTACATGGTCTCGAGCAGCACCTGCTCGATGATGGTGCGCAGCCCGCGGGCACCGGTCTTGCGCTCCATCGCCTTGTCGGCCACCGCCCGCAGGGCGTCATCGCGCAGGTCGAGCTCCACACCCTCCATCTCAAAGAGCTTCTGGTACTGCTTAACCAGCGCGTTCTTCGGCTCGCGGAGGATCTGCACCAGGGCCTCCTGATCGAGCTCGTTGAGGGTCGCGATGACCGGCAGCCGGCCGACAAACTCCGGGATCAGGCCGTAGCGGACCAGATCGCTGGGTTCAACGGTCTGCAGCGTCTCGCCGACGCTAGCTCGCTCGCCCTCGCCCTTGATCTCGGCCGAGAAGCCGATCCCGCCCCGCTCGGAGCGCTCCTGGATGACCTTGTCGAGCCCGGCGAAAGCGCCGCCGCAGATGAACAACATGTTGCTGGTATCGACCTGCACGAACTCCTGCTGAGGGTGCTTGCGCCCACCCTGCGGGGGCACCGAGGCCGTGGTCCCCTCGATCAGCTTGAGCAGCGCCTGCTGCACCCCCTCGCCGGAGACGTCCCGGGTGATCGACGGGTTGTCCGCCTTGCGCGAGACCTTGTCGATCTCGTCGATGTAGACGATGCCGTGCTGCGCCTTCTCGACGTCGTAATCGCACTTCTGCAGCAACTTCTGGATGATGTTCTCGACATCCTCACCGACATACCCGGCCTCGGTCAGAGTCGTGGCGTCGGCGATGGTGAACGGCACGTTGAGCAGCCGCGCCAGGGTCTCGGCGAGCAACGTCTTGCCCGAGCCGGTGGGGCCGATGAGCAGGATGTTGCTCTTGGTCAGCTCCACATCGTCCTGGCTGGTCCGGCTCTCGAGGCGCTTGTAGTGGTTGTACACCGCCACCGAGAGCACCTTCTTGGCGTGCTCCTGGCCAATGACGTACTGGTCGAGCTCGCGGTTGATCTCGTGGGGCCGGGGCAGCCCGCCGCCTTCCGTCGCCGCACCTTCCTGGAGCTCCTCGCGGATGATGTCGTTGCAGAGCTCGACGCACTCGTCACAGATGAACACCGATGGCCCGGCGATGAGCTTGCGGACCTCGTGCTGGCTCTTCCCGCAGAAGGAGCAGTACAGCAGCTTGCCGCTGTCATCGCCCTTGTTCTGAGTTCGATCAGTCATGCCACGGCCTCGGTTTGCGCACTGGAATCATTCTTTATCAACGATGCACCCTTTTCAGCGGGTACGCAACCAGCCCACGGCGCCTCACTCGG